>NZ_CP011883.2:3025546-3328101 GCF_000340435.2 Mycobacterium haemophilum DSM 44634 | reverse complement strand
TGCACACCTGCCGCCGGACTACATCGCCAGCGACCGGCTTCGACTCGAGGGCTACCGGCGACTGGCCGCGGCATCATCTGATGCAGAGGTCGCGGCCGTTGTGGACGAGCTCATCGACCGCTACGGGGCGCTGCCAGAACCGGCCCAGCGGCTGGTGGCGGTGGCTCGGTTGCGGCTACTGTGCCGCGGCTCGGGCATCATCGAGGTGACCGCCGCGTCGGCCGCGACCGTGCGGCTGTCTCCTTTGACGCTGCCGGATTCCGCCCAAGTGCGGCTCAAGCGGATGTATCCCGGCGCGCAGTACCGCGCCACCACGGCCACGGTCGGAGTTCCTATCCCGCGAGCCGGCGGTGTCGGCGCTCCGCGTATCCGCGATGTGGAGTTGGTCCAGATGGTGGCTGACTTGATTACCGCGCTGCAGGGTGTACCGCGGAAGGACATTGGCATAACGGGACCAGAACCGACATCGAATGAGTCGAATGAGGAGCAACAGGTTCGATGATCCGCGCCGGTGACGATGCAGAGCGAAGCGATGAGGAGGAGCGGCGCAGCAACTTCGCCGGTGACATGATCGTGGTCTTGTGCGACCCGCGTCGCCCGTCGCTGGTTCCGGTCGAAGCGATCGAGTTCCTCAGCGGCGAGGTGCAATACACCGAAGAGATGCCCGTCGCGGTGCCCTGGTCGCTGTCGGCGGCACGTCCTGCGCACTCCGGTGACGACGCGCCGGTGTTGTTGTCGTCAGACCCGAACCACCCGGCCGTCACCGCACGACTGGCCGCCGGTGCCCGGCTGATTTCGGCACCGGAGGCGCCGCGTGGCGAACGGCTGGTCGACGCCGTCGCGATGATGGACAAACTGCGCACCGCTGGTCCCTGGGAAAGTGAGCAGACCCATCACTCGTTGCGCCGCTACCTGTTAGAGGAGACCTACGAGCTGCTGGACGCGGTCCGCAGCGGCAACGCTGAAGCGCTGCGCGAAGAACTCGGCGACGTGTTGCTGCAGGTTCTCTTCCACGCCCGCATCGCCGAGGACGCGTCGCAACTTCCTTTCACCATCGACGATGTCGCCATCACGCTGATGCGTAAGTTGGGCCATCGAGCACCGGGAGTACTTGCAGGCGAACAAATTTCGCTTGAGAAGCAATTGGCGCAGTGGGAAGAGCGTAAGGCTGCCGAAAAGCCGCGGAACTCGGTGATGGACGACGTCCATACCGGCCAGCCGGCATTAGCATTGGCGCAGAAGGTGATTCAACGTGTCGAAAAAGCTAGGTTGCCCGCTGACCTGATACCCGCCCGGATCATCTCAATCTCGGTATCCGGTGATATTGACACCGAGAATTCGCTTCGCACAGCGGTTTTAGAGTTCGTGGATATGGTCCGAGGCGTTGAGAAAGCTATTGCCGCCGCACGTCGCGGGGAAAGTGTTCCGGAGGAGTTTGACGTAACTCCGCTCGGCGAGATCACCGAGCACGAGTGGCGTACCCACTGGCCAGCCGGCAAATCGGCTGCCGGAGAGGAGTCCGAGCCGCCGAAGTTGGGGGCGCAGACCGCCGATGCCGATGAGGGCAACGCAGCGGATACTGAGGAGTCTCAGGGTGACGCCGAGCCTGCTGATGAACCCAAAGCGTCCAAGCGGCGCAAAGGGTGGCGCAAACACCGGACCGCCTGCATTTCCAACCAGCAATCATCGTAGTGTTTGCTTGACCTGTGCAATTAGCACGGAAATTTGCCTATAGAACAGTTGGCATGGTTAACATCTGCAGTAGCCAACGTTGCTAATAGCAAATCGATAGTCCGCTGAAATCGACGCCGGATCGGCGCGCCACCGCCCCGCAGCGACGGGGTAGTCGGCAAACCCATGGGACGATGATCAGGCCGAAGTTGGTGCCGGGGAGTCATAGGGGAGTGTGGTGTCGCCGAGACGTTGGTTGCGTACGGTCGCCGTGATCGGCGCGACCGCCATGCTGCTGGCGTCCAGCTGTACCTGGCAGCTGAGCCTTTTCATTCCCGAAGGTGTGCCGCCGCCAGCCGGGGATCCCGTCCCGCCGGTGGACACCCATGCCAGTGGTCGGCCCGCCGAGCAGTTGCGCGCGTGGGCGGAGAAACGCTCTGCAGCGTTGGAAATTCCGGTCATCGCGCTGGAGGCCTATGCCTATGCCGCCCGCGTCGCCGAGGTCGAGAACCCGAAGTGCCATATCGCGTGGACCACGCTGGCGGGCATCGGACAGGTGGAGAGCCATCACGGCACGTACCACGGCGCGACGCTAGCACCGAATGGTGATGTACGTCCCCCCATCCGTGGTGTTCGTCTTGACGGCACCGGCGACACCGTCCGCATCGTCGATAACGATGAGGGCGGTATGCAGGCTGATGGCGGGGTGGCGCGCGCGATGGGACCGATGCAGTTTATTCCGGAAACATGGCGGCTGTACGGGGTCGACGCCAACAACGACGGCATCGCCAGCCCGGACAACATTGACGACGCCGCGTTGTCGGCCGCCGGCTATTTGTGCTGGCGCGGAAAGGATCTCGCGACACCACGAGGCTGGATCACCGCGCTGCGCGCCTACAACAACTCCGGCGTCTATGCACGGGCCGTCCGAGACTGGGCGACCGCCTACGCGGCCGGTCACCCGCTGTAGAAGGATGGATCGGGTGACCCAGGCTTTACGCTAAAGGCGGCCCGGGACCGACGCGTCAGTGAAGGTTCCCCGCTGGCGGGGTTGAGCCGGGTCGAGCCAACCCACCGGACGTCCACCCATCAGCCACGACACAAGGAGAACCCAGTGCCGATTATCGAGCAGGTCGGGGCCCGCGAGATCCTCGATTCCCGTGGCAACCCGACGGTTGAAGTCGAGGTGGCGCTGATTGACGGAACATTCGCCCGCGCGGCGGTGCCTTCGGGCGCATCGACCGGCGAGCATGAGGCCGTCGAGTTACGGGATGGCGACGGTCGTTACGGCGGCAAGGGTGTGAAAAAGGCCGTGCATGCCGTCCTCGACGAGATCGGCCCGGCGGTGATCGGCCTCAACGCCGATGACCAGCGGCTGATCGACCAGGCGCTGCTGGACCTCGACGGCACCCCCGATAAGTCCCGGCTGGGCGGCAACGCGATCCTGGGCGTCTCGCTGGCCGTCGCTAAGGCGGCCGCCGATTCAGCGGAATTGCCGCTGTTCCGCTATATCGGAGGGCCCAACGCGCACATCTTGCCGGTGCCGATGATGAACATCCTCAACGGCGGCGCGCACGCCGACACCGCCGTCGATGTTCAGGAGTTCATGGTGGCGCCGATCGGGGCACCCAGCTTTGTTGAGGCGCTGCGTTGGGGTGCCGAGGTATACCACGCGCTCAAATCGGTGCTGAAGAAAAAGGGGCTAAGCACCGGCCTGGGCGATGAAGGTGGCTTTGCCCCTGACGTGGCCGGCACCACCGCGGCGCTGGACCTGATCAACTTGGCCATCGAGGCGGCGGGTTTCAAGCCGGGGGCCGATGTGGCATTGGCCCTTGATGCGGCGGCCACCGAGTTTTACACGGACGGCACCGGCTACAACTTCGAGGGCACGACCCGCACCGCCGAGGCGATGACTGAGTTTTACGCCGACTTGCTGGGCGCATACCCATTGGTGTCCATCGAAGACCCGTTGTCCGAAGACGATTGGGACGGTTGGGCCGCTCTGACGGCGTCGATCGGGGAGCGGGTGCAGATCGTCGGGGACGACATCTTTGTCACCAACCCTGAGCGACTGGAGGAGGGCATCGATCGCGGTGTGGCAAATGCGTTGCTGGTCAAGGTGAACCAGATCGGCACGTTGACCGAGACGCTCGACGCTGTCGCGTTGGCACATCACAGCGGATATCGCACGATGATCAGCCACCGCAGCGGCGAGACCGAAGACACGATGATCGCCGACCTGGCCGTGGCTCTGGGTAGCGGGCAAATTAAGACGGGAGCGCCCGCCCGCAGTGAGCGCGTCGCCAAATATAACCAGCTGTTGCGGATCGAAGAGGCGCTCGGCGACGCCGCCCGCTATGCCGGCGATCTGGCATTTCCGCGATACGCCGTGGAAACGAGATAAGTGACACCCAATCCGAAACGCGGCTAGATCTCCCATGCCCGAAGCGAAACGGCCAGATCCGAAGCGCCGCTCCCCGGCATCACGCCCGGGGAAAGCCGGTGACTCGGTTCGAGGCCGTCGCTCCACCAAGCCCGTCGCTAAGCCGTCCGCCAAGCCGTCCCGGACCTCACCGGCGTCGTCACAGGCCGGCCGGAACTCGATGCGGACGCTGACTGAGCATGTGGTCGAACCCGTCAAACAGTCGATCATCGAATCCCTGGAACGGCGGTCCGATCAGCGGTTGGGCTTCACCGCGCGGCGCGCGGCGGTGCTGGCTGCCGTTGTTTGCGTGCTGACACTGACCGTTGCCGGGCCGGTACGCACCTACTTCGCGCAGCGCACCGAGATGGAGCAGTTGACGGCAACCGAAGCCACATTGCGCCGCCAAATCGCGGATCTCGAGCAGCAGAAGGGCAAACTCGCTGACCCGGCCTATATTGCGGCGCGGGCCCGTGAGCGTCTCGGCTTTGTGATGCCCGGAGATGTCCCGTTTCAAGTCCAGCTTCCGTCGACGGCCGCCGTGTCCTCGCAGCCAGGGGGCCACGCCGCGAAACCGGCCAACAACGACCCGTGGTACACCTCGCTATGGCATACCATCGCCGACGCGCCGCACCTACCGCCGGCGGCCGGCCCGCCGGCGCCCCCACCCGCTCCGACACCCACGACGTCCGGTGGTTGACCGTGCCGACCTGGAAGCCGTGGCCCGGCAACTGGGTCGCGAGCCGCGTGGGGTCCTCGAGATCGCCTACCGTTGCCCCAACGGTGAACCCGGTGTCGTGAAAACCGCGCCGAAACTTGCTGACGGCACCCCGTTTCCGACGTTGTACTACCTGACGCATCCGGCGCTCACTGCCGCAGCGAGCCGGCTGGAATCGACCGGACTGATGCGTGAGATGACCGAGCGACTGAGCCAGGATCCCGAGCTGGCTGCCGCGTACCGGCGAGCGCACGAGTCGTATCTAGCCGAGCGGGACGCAATCGAGTCGCTGGGGACCACGTTCTCTGCTGGAGGCATGCCCGACCGGGTCAAGTGTCTGCACGTGCTGATCGCCCACTCGCTGGCCAAGGGGCCCGGGTTGAACCCGCTTGGCGACGAGGCGCTCGCGTTGCTGGCCGCCGATCCGGCGACCGCCGCGACCTTAGTAGCCGGCCAATGGAAGGAACGTGACCGGTGAGCAGGGTCGCCGCGATTGACTGTGGTACCAACTCGATTCGGTTGCTGATCGCCGACTTACAAAGCGGGTCAGCGGGCGGGCAGTGGCGCGATGTGCATCGCGAGATGAGGATCGTGCGGCTGGGACAGGGAGTCGACGCAACGGGTGAGTTTGCGCCGGACGCGATTGCCCGGACCCGGGGCGCACTGGCCGACTATGCCGCGCTGCTCAGTGCTCACCGTGTCGAGCGGGTACGGATGGTTGCCACGTCGGCCGCGCGCGATGTCGCCAATCGTGATGTGTTCTTTGCGATGACAGCCGACGTGCTCGGCGCCGTGATCCCTGGCTCGGTCGCGGAGGTAATCACCGGCGCCGAGGAAGCTGAGCTATCTTTCCGCGGTGCGGTCGGTGAATTAGATAGTGCCGGTGCGCCTTTCGTTGTCGTCGACTTAGGTGGTGGTTCCACCGAGATCGTGCTTGGCGGCGGGTCGGCGGGGCGCGGGGCAGTGGCGAGTTACTCGGCCGACATCGGCTGCGTACGGCTGACCGAACGTTGTTTGCACTCCGACCCGCCGACACCCGAAGAAGTCGCTGCGGCCCGCCAGGTGGTGCGTGAACGGCTCGATGTGGCGTTGCAGCGGGTGCCGGTTGAGCACGCGCGGACCTGGGTTGGGCTGGCCGGGACGATGACCACGCTGTCTGCCCTGGCCCAGAATATGACGACGTACGACGCTGCGGCCATTCATCTTTCGCGGGTTTGCAGCAGTGATCTGCTGGCCGTCTGTGACCGGCTGATCGGTATGACGCGCATGCAGCGCGTCGCGCTGCCGCCGATGCATGAGGGCCGGGCCGATGTGATCGGCGGCGGTGCGATCGTGGTCCAGGAGTTGGCGCGCGAGTTGCGTACCCGGGCGGGTATCGACGAGCTGACCGTCAGCGAACACGACATTCTGGACGGCATCGCGCTCTCGATCGCGGGGTAAGCCCCGGTCGATGTCACACCGGCGCGGTCAAGTTGTTGACCGAGTGGTGGGTTGCTTAAGGTTTACCAACGGTTTGTGGTTCACGCGGACATTGAGGAGTTGACCTGTCGCCATCTGATGAGTGCATCCCAATGGCGAACCGAGTCGCATGACGGTCGACTACGCGAACGACTCCGATACCCGCGCCCACGCGGAAAGACCGTTAATCGCGCGGATGATCCATGCGTTTGCGGTGCCCATCATTGTGGGCTGGTTGGCTATTTGCGTCGTCCTCACCATCTTCGTGCCATCGCTGGAAGCGGTCGAGCAAGCGCGTTCGGTGTCACTGAGTCCTCAGGAAGCGCCGTCGTATACGGCGATCAGGCGCATTGGCCAGGTGTTCCACGAAGGGAACTCCGACAGTTCAGCGATGATCGTGTTGGAGGACGACCAGCCGCTCGGTGACGCGGCTCATAAGTACTACGACGTGCTAATACGGAAGTTGAGAGCTGATACCAAGCACGTTCAGAACGTGCAAGACTTCTGGGCCGATCCTCTCACGGCGGCGGGCGCGCAAAGCAACGATGGTAAAGCCGTGTCTGTCCAATTGCGTCTGGCGGGTAATCGAGGTGAGCCGCTGGCCAATGAATCCGTGGAAGCCGTCCGCAAGATCGTCGCGGAGACGCCCGCTCCGCCGGGGCTCAAGACTTATGTCACGGGGGCGTCGCCGCTCATTGTGGATATGCAGCGTAGTGGTGAAAAATCCATGTTCAGGATCACCGTGGCTTCGGTGGTTGTGATTTTTGTTATGTTGCTCCTTGTCTATCGTTCGACCGTTACCGTCATTGCGTTGCTGTTCACGGTCGGGGTTGAATTGACTGTGGCACGCGCAGTTGCCGCTCTTCTCGCGCATAGCGGTGTCGTTGGTCTTACCACCTTTGTGGTCAGTCTGATTACGTCGCTGACAATTGCGGCCGGCACGGATTACGGGATTTTCCTCTTCGGGCGGTATCAGGAGGCGCGCCAGGCTGGCGAAGACAAAGAGGCCGCCTTTTATGCCATGTACCGCGGAACCGCCCATATCATTGTGGGCACTGGCTTGACCATTGCCGGCGCGACCTTGTGCCTCGAATTCGCCCGGATGCCCTCCTTTAAGAGCCTGGCGATTCCCACCGCGGTGGGGATGCTGATTACCTTGGCGGTCGCGTTGACGCTGGGGCCGGCAATGCTGGTCGTCGGCAGCCGTTTTGGCCTGTTCGACTCCAAGCGGCTGCTCAAAGTTCGTGGTTGGCGCCGTGTCGGCACTGTGGTAGTTCGCTGGCCCCTGCCCGTGCTGATCGTCACGATGACGATCGCTTTCGTCGGCTTGCTGGCGCTGCCCGGATTTCGAATCAACTACAACGACAGGGCATATTTACCGTCCTCTGCCCCGGCAAATGAAGGATTCGCCGCCGCGGATCGCCACTTCTCCCCAGCCCGGATGAAGCCGGAGATTTTAATGATCGAAGCGGATCGCGATATGCGAAATCCGTCAGATTTTCTGATCCTGGACAAACTGGCTAAAGGAATATTCCGTGTTCCGGGAATCTCGCGGGTGCAGGCCGCCACCCGACCCAACGGAACGGCAATGGACCACGCATCAATACCGTTTCAGATCAGCATGCGAAACGCCGGTCAGGTACAGATTTTGCATTACCAACGCGACCGGATGAACGACCTGCTGAAGCAAGCCGACGAGATGGCCAGAACAGCGGCGCTTATGCGGCAGATGAATGCATTGATGTCACGGCTTGCGGACAATAGTCACCGCCTAGCTGGTGATACCGTAGAGATGCAGCAAATCGCCAACGAGGTACGCGATAACATCGCGGATTTTGACGATTTCTGGCGACCAATTCGCAGCTATTTCTATTGGGAAAGACACTGCTTCGATATTCCAATCTGCTGGTCATTTCGATCGATCCTTGACGCATTGGACGGCCTGGACCAGATCGACGAAAAGCTGAACAGTTTCGTGGCGGACATCAAAGAATTTGACGCGGTGATGCCCCAGATGGTTACGACGTTCCCGCCGATGGTCGACGCCATGGAAAGTATGCGAACCATGATACTGACCATGCACAGCACCATGTCCGGGATTATGGATCAAATGGACGAGATGAGCGACAACACGAACGCCATGGGAAAGGCTTTCGACGCCGCCAAGAATGATGACTCATTTTACCTTCCGCCGGAGGTCTTCAAAAGCGCCGATTTCCAGCGCGTTATGAACTCATTCCTATCGCCCGACGGACACGCGGCCCGCTTCATTATTTTGCACCGGGGAGATCCGCAAACGGCGGAGGGCATCGCCAGCATCGATGCGATAAAGACGGCGGCAGAGGAGTCACTCAAAGGAACGCCTTTGGAGGACGCCAAGATCTACGTGACCGGCACGGGAGCCGCCGTCAAAGACATCGCCGAGGGCGCCAACTGGGATCTCGTGATAGCAGGGATTGCTGCGTTCTGCTTCATTTTCATCATCATGCTGATCCTCACCCGCGCCTTTGTCGCCGCCGCGGTGATTGTCGGCACGGTGGCCGTGTCACTGGGTGCTTCCCTCGGGCTGTCGGTGCTGGTTTGGCAGCATATTATCGGTATGGATTTGCATTATATGGTGCTGACGATGTCGGTCATCGCCCTTTTAGCAGTGGGATCTGACTACAATCTATTGTTGGTTTCACGGTTCAAACAGGAAATTGGCGCCGGGCTGAACACCGGGATTATCCGTTCGATGGGCAGTACCGGAAAGGTTGTGACGAACGCGGGCCTGGTATTCGCCTTTACCATGGCGGCCATGGTCGTCAGCGATCTGCGGGTTATCGGACAGGTCGGCACCACGATCGGTCTCGGTCTGATCTTTGACACGATGATCGTTCGCTCGTTTATGACCCCGGCCATAGCCGCGCTGCTCGGACGATGGTTTTGGTGGCCGCTGAGAGTGCGCAGCCGGCCTCTGTCGCATTAGCGAGTGCAGCGCACCGCCGACATGGCCGGTCGGCCGGGGCCAGCGGCAGCCGTGACCTGTGTCACACGCCACGCGGCGAGCAAAGTCGGACTCGGTCGGTATAATTCGCGTGTACAAAAACTGGACACCGGAGTCCGTTCTTCCCCGTAGCGGCCACACTCAGGCGTCCTCCTCCGTAAATATTGGGCGTCCGGTGGTATGGCGACATCCGAGAAGTCCATCATTTTGGAGGGGTGATAGTGCCACGGCATGACTGGTTAGCGCAGGCGCGCCACTTGCCGTTGGCCTTTGCTCAGGTCCGTGAGGACCCCTGGCAAGACGTGTGGCTTGCGTTGCGGCAGCACCAGGCGCGGGGCGCAGCGTTGCGGATCGCATTGACGGCCTCCGGCGGGTGTACCGCTGCGACATTGGCGGCGTGTGCGGGTGTCGGTTCGCTGCATCTCGTCGATGCTAATCCCGCGCAGCTGGCGTTGACCCGGCTCAAGCTGTACCTGCTGCAGACGGTCAGTAGCGCAGAACGAATGCGGTTGCTGGGACACACGCCGATGCCGGTGGCGGAGCGTCACGTTGCCTTGGAGTCGGTGTTTGCGGCAGTAAACCTCGAGCCCGATGTCTTTGGTCCGATGCAGGACGTTGCCACCCGGGGCCCGGATTTCTCCGGTCGTTACGAGTGGCTATTCGCCGCCTTACGTCAAGATTTGGCGCAGTGGCGAGACGAATTGGACGCCGTGCTGGCGCTACGGAATCCGGTTGAGCAGGCACGGCTGGTTGCTCCGGACACAGCCCTCGGTGAGGCGTTGGACCGTGCCTACGATGCGGCGTTCGACCTGGATGTCCTGGTGCAGTTATTTGGTGAGGGAGCGACGGCCAACCGGGTCGAGCCGTTCGCCCGGCACTTCGCCCGCCGGACCCGCCATGTTCTGGCAACCCTGCCTGCAGCCGACAATCCCTACCTGTGGCAGCTGCTGGCGGGCCGCTACCCCGGTGTCACGGTGCCGTGGCTGGCCCAGGAGGCACCGGTACTGCGGTTGCCGGAGATCACCGTCGCGCAGAACCCGATGGATGAGGCACTTGCAGCCGTTCCGCCCGGCCAGTTTGATATTATACACGTGTCGAATATTCTCGACTGGCTAACTCCTACGCAGGCTCGGGTGACGTTGGAACGTGTCTGGCAGGCCTTACGGCCGGGCGGCATCGTGGTGGTGCGCCAGCTGAACTCGACGTTAGATGTGCACGGCTGCGGCCCTGAGTTCCGGTGGGACCCAGTGGCCGACGAGCTGCACAGCCGGGACCGCAGCTTCTTTTACCGGGCTTTGCACATCGGTGCGAAGCCCTGACCCTGCTCCATCTTCCCGCCCCAGCCCTACCCCGATTGGAGAGCAATGACCACGACCGGCTATCTCACCCAGGCCCCGCAGGTAACGGCCAAGGCCGAACAGCTTCTTGCCGATGTGAAAATCATGGCTAACCCGTATCTGACCACACTGGTCGACGGCAGCATGACGCTGGAGCACTTCCGCGCCAGCCAGGAGCAGTTCGGCTTCGCCGTCACCTACTTCGCCCGCCCGATGGCCTCGTTGATCTCCCGGATGGAGTTACCCGGCCAGCGCCTCGGCATCTTGAGCAACATCCTCGAGGAGCACGGCGAATTAAAGCCGCACGCTTTCCACCACCACACGTTTCGGCAATTCCTGGCCAGCATCGGCAGCGACGATGCTGAACGTTTGGACGCCCTGACCCCGTCCCCTCAAGTGCATGCGTTCAACAGCGTCCTCACCTCCGCGTGCACGATGGAGGATCTGGCGGTGGGGGCTAGTTGTCTGGGCATCATCGAGCATGCTTTCGCCGCGATCTCGGCCACCATCGGCTCGGCTGTGGTAGCGCGCGGCTGGGTCGCCGAGGATGATCTGGTGCACTACGCACTTCACGCGGAGATCGACGAGCAGCACGCCGAGGACTTCTTCATCATCGTTGAACCCTCCTACGACGACCCCACCACCCACGCAGCTATCGACCGGGGTCTGCGGTTGGGCGCTTACGTCTTCAACCGCCTCTACACCGACCTGTACACCCTCACCGGCTGAGCTTCGGTGACGACAGTCCACAGGCTCGAGGGCCCGCCGTCGGCTGACTTGGCCCGCGCCCTGGAGATTTTCGAGGAGCAGTTCAGCTACCCGCTGGGGCCGGGTCGCAGCTTCCGAATTTCGCATGGCGACGACTACACGCGGTTCTACCGCGCAATGGCCGAG
This sequence comes from Mycobacterium haemophilum DSM 44634, assembly GCF_000340435.2. NCBI lineage: Bacteria > Bacillati > Actinomycetota > Actinomycetes > Mycobacteriales > Mycobacteriaceae > Mycobacterium > Mycobacterium haemophilum. Next base: position 3,316,615 of record NZ_CP011883.2, on the reverse strand, counting down.
GTTGCCATCGTGTTCGTGGCGGAGCGTGACGGCCGGGTGATGGGCACCGTTGCTGCCGCGCTGCGCCCGCTGCGGACCCCAGATGGGCGCGAGCAGCACTCCGCCTATATCGGGGACTTGAAGATCCTGCCGGCCGAGCAAGGCGGGCGGACGATTTTCAGGCTCGGCGTCGCTTTTCTTAGAGAAGCGAGAAAGCATAAAAACGGTGAGGGAGCCTTCGGCGTGGTGATGGATGGCACCGCCAAGTCGCCATCGGACTATTCCGGGCGGCTCGGCTTCCCCACCGGCGAAGAGATCGGCCACATCACCGTACTGAACATCCCCACCTCCCGGACCGCCCACGCCACGGCAGAACATACCGCCCACCAGGTATCCCCGGCGGCTGCCGTGGAGTCGTATTGGCGATGGACGCAAGGCCACTACGCTGTGCGGGCGGGCGACCCAACGCTGCGCTCCGAGCTGACCCCGACCACACTGATGCTGCCGGACGGCTCGGCGTGCGGGCTGCTGGAAGACACCCGCCACGCCAAGCGCCTTCTCACCGAGGACGGCGAGTTGCGAAGCGCGCACTTGTCCGACTTCGCCTACCGCGATCCGGCGTGCGGGGCAGCGCTCCTCCACGCTGCGCTGCCAGTGGCGGCCAAGTATGGCAATCCGGCCCTGTTCGTCGCCATTCCGGCATCCGACACCGACGCCTTCCTGGCCCATCTGGGCATCCCGGAAACAGTGGTGGCCCCCGCAACGATCTATGGTTCAGGCCTGGCCGCTGCGGCGCGATGGAGCGTCAACACCGCGGAGATCTGAGGGCACTTTCGCCTACACGAGAGGACATCACGATGGCGGAAGCCACGAACGATCCGATTCGGTTGCCTGCGGGGCCGAAGCTGCCGATGCCGATTCAGGGGTGGGGATTAGCTTTCGCGAGGAATCGTGCCCGATCATGGGTGACCAAGCGGTATGGATCAACGTACTGCCTCAATCTACCGTTTTACGGCCATTCGCTTGTCGTCAGCGAGCCATCGCTGTTGAAAGAACTCTTCGTATCTGCCAGCGATCTCGTCAGTCGGCCCGCGATCGTTGGCCGTGTACTGGGACCGGGCTCGCTATTTAGTTTGACCGGTGCCGAGCACCGCAGGCGTCGCAAACTGCTGGTGCCACCGTTTCATGGCAAGCGTATGGAGACTTACTCGGCGATCGTCGAGGAAGAGTTCATGAGCGAGGCTCGAACATGGCCCGAGGGAATCGAATTCGAATCCCTGTCCGCAATGGCGAGGATTACCGGCAACGTCTTCCTGCGCGCGGTCTTTGGAGCGAGCGGTGCAGTCTTTGATGATCTCCGTTACCTGGCGCCGCGGACGCTTCCACTTGCTGGTCGTCTGCTGGCCGCTCCGGAATGGTTGCGGCGCGATCTTGGTCCCTGGAGTCCATGGGCCAAAGTGCAAGCGGCCCGAAAACTTTTTGACGACCTGGTCGCGCAGCTGATCGCTGAAGCTCGTGCAGACCCGAACCCTGAGGCGCGCACCGATATCCTGGCGCTGATGCTGCAGGCTCGTTATGACGATGGTTCACCGATCACTGACGCTCATATCAGCGATGAACTGCTGACGCTGCTAGTGGCCGGACTCGAAACGACTGCCACAACCCTGACATGGACTGTCGAGCGGTTGCGTCGCAGCCCGGATGTCTTGGCGCAACTTGTCGATGAGGTCGATAACGGCGGAACCGCGCTGACTCAGGCGACGATCTGGGAGGTGCAGCGTTACCGGCCTGCACTCTCTTTCGTCGCTCGACGAGCGGAAACGCGGATGCGCCTGGGGCAGTGGGTAGTTCCGGAGGGACATTGCGTCATCGCCGATATCTGGGCTGCCCACCATGCGTCGGACAGCTTCGAGGAGCCAGAACGGTTTGATCCCAGCCGATTCGCGGATGGACCGCCAGAGAGTTACGCGTGGGTACCATTCGGCGGCGGCATGCATCGTTGCATTGGCGCTGCCTTTGCAAACATGCAGATGACAACCGTGGTGAGAACGCTATTGCGCGAATTCGAGCTGTCTGGAACCGATGCTCCGGCAGAGCCGGTTCATTTTCGGGGTGTCGCCAACGCGCCGGGTCGTGGCGGGCGCGTAGTGGTCCGCCGCCGTTCAGCGGGCTCGCACGGCAGGTATGCGTCCGGGGATGCGACGCTCCGGAGCGTGAACGATGCGTCATAGGTCCCTCCGATCTGCTGCAGCACCAGCGTCACTGCTTCCACCGCCGGACCGCTTCGTCGGTGCGTCCACGTCGCCAATACCTACCGAGACACCTATCAGGGGAGGACTTCACGATGGCGGAAGCTACTACTGATCAGATTCGGTTGCCTCCGGGTCCGAAAGTGCCGCAGCTGATTCAGGCGTTGATATTCATTTTTGCGAAGCAACGCGCCCGGATGTGGTTGACCAAACGTTATGGATCCGTGTACCGCCTCAATCTACCGGTGTACGGGCATTCGCTTGTCGTCAGCGAGCCATCGCTGTTGAGGGAACTCTTCACTTCTCCCAGCGATCTGGCCAGTCGGCAAACACCGAACATGGGCCTTTTGCTGGGACCGGGTTCGACATTCAGTTTAGACGGTGCCGAGCATCGTGAGCGTCGCAAACTGCTGGTGCCACCGTTTAACGGTAAACGCATGGAGACGTATACGGCGATCGTCGAAGAGGAGTTCATGAGCGAAGCTCGAACATGGCCCGATGGAATCGAATTCGAAACCATGCCATCGTGGACGAAGATCACCGGCAACATCATCTTGCGTGCGGTCTTTGGCGCGCACGGTGCAGTTTTTGACGAGCTCTATGAATTAGCGCCGCGGACGATTCTTCTCGGCGGCCGCATGATGATGGCTCCAAAGTGGCTTCGGCGCGATTTCGGCTCGTGGAGCCCGTGGGCCAAACTGCAGGCGGCGCGAAAGCGTTATGACGACCTGGTCGCGCAGCTGATCGCCGAAGCTCGTGCAGATCCGAGCTTTGAAGAACGAACTGACATGCTGGCGTTGATGCTGCAGGCTCGTTATGACGACGGCTCACCCATCCCTGACGGTCACATCAGCGATGAACTGCTGACGCTGCTAGTGGCTGGACACGAAACGACTGCCACCACCTTGGGGTGGGCTGTCGAGCGGTTGCGTCGGAACCCTGGCGCCTTGGCGCGACTTGTCGATGAGGTCGATAACGGCGGAACCGCGGTGATGCAGGCGACGATCTGGGAGGTGCAACGTTGCCGGCCCGTAGTAGATCTCGTTCATCGGCAAGCGCATACGCAGCTGCGCCTGGGTCCCTGGGTAGTTCCGAAGGGGGATTTCGTTGTTGCCGATATGTGGACTGCCCACCATGCGTCAGCTAGCTACGAGGAGCCAGAACGGTTTGATCCCACCCGCTTCGCGGATGGACCACCAGACAGATACGCGTGGGTACCTTACGGCGGAGGGGTGCACCGTTGCATCGGCGCCGCCTTCGCAAACATGGAGATAGCAGTCGTTCTGAGACTGCTGCTGCGCGAGTTCGAACTCGCTCCGTCCGATGCCCCCGCCGAGCCAATCCATTTTCGGGGCGTCACCAACGGACCGGGTCACGGCGGGCGCGCCGTGCTGCACCGCCGTTAAGTCTGCGCCTCCGCTGCGGCGAGTTCCTTCTTCCACTGCCGAAACGTCTCGTCGGTACGTCCGCGTCGCCAATAACCGGAGATCGACGACGACCATTTGCCATCCACGCCACGCTCCTTGCGGATATACGGGCGCAGGTTGTGCATCACGGTTTGGGCTTCACCGTGGATGAAGACTTGCACCTGTCCGGGTAGCCAGGGAGTAGTGGTGACGGCCTCGATCAACGGCGCGTGATCCCCGGCGCGATCTTCGGGAACCAAATCGGCGCGGCCGCCGCGGTAGACCCAGTTCACCTCGACGGATTCCGGTGCAGTCAACGGTATTTCGTCGTCGGGTCCGGCGACTTCGATGAAAGCTTTGCCGATTGCAGTAGCGGGCAATGCCTCCAGCGCGGCGGCAATGGCCGGGAGCGCGGATTCGTCGCCGGCCAGCAGATGCCAATCGGCGGCAGGGTCGGGGGCATAGGCGCCGCCGGGCCCCATCAGGTAGATCGGCTGGCCGGGCTGGGCCGACGCCGCCCACGGACCCACCAACCCGTGCTCGCCGTGCATCACGATGTCCAGGGCGATCTCGCGGGCTGCCATGTCGACCTGACGGACGGTTATGGTCCGGACCGAAGGTTGCTGCTCGGGTGGCAGGCCAGCGAAGCTGTCCAGGGTCAGCGGCTGGGGCAACCCGGCCACGTCGATGTCCGCGGCGACAAATACCAGCTTGACGTAGGAGTCGGTGAATTTGTTGGGCACGAAGGCGTCAAAGTTACTGCTGCCGAGCACCACCCGGACCATGTGTGGTGTGACTTGTTGGGTACCGACTACCCGGAAAGCTTGTAGTGGTCGACCTGCCATTTATCCTCCTGCTTTCGCCCGAACCCATTGATGCTATAAGCGTCCCTTCCTGGCTTGTGCGAGCAGCGCACGGCTGTACACCAAGTTGGCTGTGAGACCAACGATCATGCTGGGCGCTACGGTCACCGCGATATTCGAGGTGCCCGCCACCAGGTGACCCACAATGAGCCAGGACGCAATCAGGACGGAATTCCCGATAGCGCCTAGCCAGAAGCCATACACGGGATTTGACGGGATGCGGAACAGGCGTTCGAGCGCCAATGCCAGTACAAAAGTCGCCGAGAAACTGAGCGCTGCCTGGGCCGCGCCGGCGCGTAAGGCGACGTCTGTGCCGAGGTGAAAGTGGATGAGGGCAGCCCAACAGCCATACATCGCGGCCGATCCCACCGCGAGCAGCAGTGGCCGGGCATTGCGTCGCAGCAACCCGCTATTGGCGACGATGCGTTTCGATGTCATGGCGCGCATGGCAGCACCTCACGTTAGTCGGGAGTTGTCTGAGTGGGTGGCGCGACCGCTGCTCACCTGTGGCGCCACATTTTGCCTGATAGCCTATTACGTTCCCGGTCAGTTCGCATTTCTCGTCCGCCGGGTGGTGTGACCGGGATCCGTGGCGCGTTGTGGCTTAGGCTTCGAAGCGATAGCCCATGCCCGATTCGGTCAATAGGTGTTTGGGGTGCGACGGGTCATCTTCGAGTTTGCGCCGCAACTGCGCCAAATACACGCGCAGGTAATGGGTCTCGGTGGCATACGCCGGTCCCCACACTTCTTTGAGTAGCTCTTCGCGGCCGACCAATTTGCCACGGTTGCGGACCAGCATCTCAAGCATGCCCCACTCGGTCGGGGTGAGGTGCACTTCGGCGCCGTTCTTGGTGACCTTCTTGGCCGCCAGATCGACGGTGAATGCCTTGGTTTCGACAACCGGCTGATCTAGTTCGGCCGCTGCGGTGTTGCGTCGGACCGCGGCGCGCAGCCGAGCCAGGAATTCGTCCATCCCGAACGGTTTCGTGACGTAGTCGTCGGCGCCCGCGTCCAGGGCCTCGACCTTGTCCGATGAATCGGTGCGTGCCGATAACACGATTACCGGTGCCGTCAGCCAGCCGCGCAGCCCGCCTAGTACCTCAATACCTGATATGTCAGGTAGGCCGAGATCGAGGACCACTACGTCGGGCCGGTGCTCAGCTGCAGCACGCAGCGCCCCCGCACCGCTCGACGCGGTAATGACATCGTAGCCGCGCACGGACAGGTTGATTCGCAGCGCGCGCAGGATTTGCGGCTCGTCGTCGATCACCAGCACGCGGGTCACCTGCGCCGCTTCTCCTCATCGCTTCGCTCTGCATCGTCGCCGCGGAGGTTGCTGCGCCGCTTCTCCTCATCGCTTCGCTCTGCATCGTCGCCGGCGCGGGTCATGGGTCACCGTATCGTTGCGGCGCAGCAAGATCCACCACCACGGTCAGTCCGCCTCCCGGTGTGTCGCTGGCCGCAATGGTGCCGCCCATGGCCTCGACGAAACCGCGTGCCACCGACATTCCCAGACCGACACCGGTTGTGTTGTCGTGATCACCGAGCCGCTGGAAGGGCTCGAAGAGCTGATCCTCGGCCCCACGCGGGATTCCTGGGCCCTCGTCGATGACATTGATCAGCACACGGTTTCCCAGCTGTCCCGCGTTGACCCGGACCACGCAATTGGGCGCGTATCGCAACGCGTTGTCGATCAGGTTAGCAAAGACCCGCTCGAGTAGTCCGGCGTCGGCCATCACCACGGTGCCACCCACGTCGACCTTGACGCGGTCGATGGCGGATCGGTAGAAACCGGTGGCCCCCTTGCCGATACTGACCAGGGCGCGTTGCACCGTTTCCTCCAGGTAGACCCGGTGTAGTTCCGGGTGTACCACGCCGGCAGCCAGCCGCGACGAATCAAGCAGGTTTCCCACGAGTGCGGTGAGCTGGTCGATGGACTCTTCGATGGTGGCCAGCAATTCGGCGGTGTCCTCGGCGGAGAAGGCGATGTCTTCGGCGCGCAAGCTGGATACTGCGACCTTAGCGGCCGCCAGCGGCGTGCGCAGGTCGTGACTGACCGCTGAGAGCAGCGACCGCCTCAGTTCATCGGCTTTCACGATCGCCTCGGTCTGGCTGGCTTCCTCGGCTAGTTCGCGCTGTCGTATCAGACCCGCGGCTTGCTTGGCCACCGCGCTGAGCACCCGGCGGTCACGCGCGGAGAGTTTCTTGCCGGCCAGCAGCATCCAGAATTCGTCATCGCCGACCTCGATCGCAGTGTCTGCGGAATCAACCGTCACACAAGGGTCTTTGCCCACGCTGGCGATAACATAACCCCTGTGCTTTCCACCGCCGCGGTCGTCCTCAGCGGGCTCGCGCAGCATGCTGACCGCGTGCTGTGAATAGGTTTCTCGTACGCGTTCCAGCAGGGTCTCGATATCCGCCCCGCGCAGCACCGAGCCCGCGAACAGTGTCAGCAATTCCGCCTCTTGCGAGGCGCGTCGGGCTTCCCGGGTGCGTTTAGCCGCGTCGTTGACGAGGACCGCGACCGCGACCGCGATCAGCAGCAGCACCAGCTCGGTGATGGCGCTGTTGGGTTCGGCGATGGTGAAGCTGTGCCGCGGATTGATCAGATAGTAATTCAGCAGCAGCCCGGACAGCACCGCCGAAAGAGCCGCCGGGGCAACGCCTCCCAGCAGACCCACCAGTAGCACCCCGACGAAAAACAATGCGCTCTCGCCGTCGTTGTTCAGATGCCGGTCCAGCGTGGTGACCGTAACGGCGCAGATGATTGCCGGGATGATGATGGCCGCGAGCCAGGAGGTGACGCGCCGCTCGCTGGGCGAAAGCGACGCGGCTCGAAAGCCGTGTTTGGACTCCTCGTGGGTGACAATGTGGACGTCGATCTTGCCGGACCGTTGCACAATGGTCGGGCCGATGTCTTCCTCGAAGATGCGCGCCCACCGAGACCGGCGGGAGGTGCCGATCACGAGCTGCGTGGCGTTGATCTCGCGAGCGAAATCGAGTAGGGCGGTGGGCACGTCGTCACCGACCACGGTGTGCAGGGAAGCGTCGAGGCTGTTCGCCAGCTCGCGAATTTTAGTTATCCGGGATTCTGCGAGGCCGGCTAGTCCGTCGCCGTGTATGACGTGCACCACCATGAGCTCGGCGCTGGACTTCGATGCGATCCGCGATCCCCGCCGTACCAACGTCTCCGATTCCGGACCGCCGGTGACCGCCACGACAACGCGCTCACGTGCCTCCCACATTTCGGTGATTTTGTTTTCGGCGCGGTAGTGTGCCAGCGCGGTATCGACCTGGTCGGCCAGCCATAGCAACGCCAATTCTCTTAGTGCAGTGAGATTTCCGCGGCGGAAATAGTTGGATAGCGCCGCGTCGATTCTTTCTGGAGCGTAGACGTTGCCGTGGGATAGCCTGCGGCGTAGCGCCTCTGGCGTGATGTCGATGAGTTCGACTTGCGAAGCCTCTCGCACGATCGAATCCGGCATCGTTTCTTTTTGCTCGATGCCGGTGATCTGGGCGACGACGTCGTTGAGGCTTTCCAGGTGCTGGATATTGACGGTGGAGATCACCGTGATGCCGGCGTCGAGCAGTTCCTCGACGTCCTGCCACCGTTTTTCGTTCTTGCTGCCTGGTGTATTGGTATGGGCGAGTTCGTCGACCAGGACTACCTGCGGATGACGTGCCAGCACGGCCGGCACGTCGAGTTCGGGGAAACGGCTGCCGCGATATTCGATAAAACGGGGACCGATGATCTCGATGCCGTCAAGTAGCTCAGCGGTTTTCCGGCGTCCGTGTGTCTCGACGATCGCGGCCACCAGGTCGGTGCCGCGTTCCAAACGGCGGTGCGCTTCGCCGAGCATCGCATACGTTTTACCGACACCCGGGGCCGCGCCGAGGTAGATGCGTAGCTCCCCGCGTTTGGGAGAGTGGTCTTTGCGACTGATGTCACCCACGTGACCATCATCCACCAGTGTCCTCAACTGGTGACCGGGTACTTGTGGTCGAGTGCCAGGTTGAGTGCCAAGACGTTAACCCGGGGTTCACCCAGGAACCCGAGGTCGCGGCCGTCGGTGTGCTCGGCCACGACGGAACGGATCTGATCCGGGCTGACGTGCCGGGCGCCCGCGACCCTGGCGACCTGGATAGCGGCGTAGGCCGGTGAGATATTCGGATCCAAGCCGCTGCCACTTGCGGTGACCGCGTCGCTGGGCACCTGTGGGCTATCAGGTGCGGTGCCGCGGATGGGCACGATCTGGCCGATCGAGTAGTCCTCGCCGAACTGTGCGCATTCGACATGCACGCCTAAGTAACTGACCAGGAATGGTTGCTGTGTTGTCGCGCATGGCTCGTTGACGCTGACGACCCTTGTCGGCCGGACAACATTTCCGCGGGTATCGCGCGGACCGATCACCGACAGCACCGCGCCGACGCCGTCTGAAGTGCAGAACGGCCGCAACCCCGCCTCCGTGCCGAGGCCCTCGGCCTTGGCGACGGCCGCGCTGCGGGAACATGCCAGCGTCAGCAGGCTGGCCTTGAATCCGGCGTCGGCCGGTTTGGCGCCGGTCGCCACCTTGGCCGGGTCCGCCGGCGTGTCGACGATGCTTTCCGGACCCAAGTTACTGCCGCCGCTGGCCAGCGGATCGTAGCCAGTGCCGGCCGCCGATGGTCGCGTCTGGAAATATTGCGGCAGCGGGTCGCCGGCGTCAGTGGTGAACAACTGGCCGATCAACTTACTGCCGACCGGTTTGCCGTCGACCGTGATGATCGAGCCCTCCGCCTTGTCGTGCAGACCGGGGAGCTGCGCGACGAGCCAAATAAACAGCGGGTAGCCGATGCCGACGATCACGGTCAAAACCAGCAGCCCGCGCAACGCAGCCCAGTGCTGGCGAACAAGGTTGGTGAAGTTCATCTCAGGCCATCCCGGGAAGTAGTTGGACCATCAGGTCGATGGCCTTGATCCCGATGAACGGGGCGATGAGCCCGCCCACTCCGTAGATATAAAGATTGCGGCTCAACAGTTTCGACGCATGGCAGGGCGTATAGCGCACACCGCGCAGCGCCAGCGGAATCAGTGCGACGATGACGACCGCGTTGAAGATCACTGCCGACAGAATCGCCGACTGCGGACTGTGTAACCGCATGACGTTGATCAGGTCCAGACCCGGGAACAGCGCCACGAACAGTGCCGGGATGATCGCGAAGTACTTGGCGACGTCGTTGGCGATCGAGAAGGTGGTCAGTGCGCCGCGGGTGATCAGCAGCTGCTTGCCGATCTCAACAATCTCGATGAGTTTCGTCGGATCTGAGTCTAGGTCGACCATGTTGCCGGCCTCTTTGGCCGCGCTGGTGCCGGTGTTCATCGCCACTCCGACATCCGCCTGGGCCAGCGCGGGGGCGTCGTTGGTTCCGTCGCCGGTCATCGCGACGAGCCGGCCGCCCTCCTGTTCGCGCTTGATCAGCACCATCTTGTCCTCGGGCGTGGCCTCGGCGAGGAAGTCGTCGACACCAGCCTCCTCGGCGATCGCCTTGGCGGTCAACGGATTATCGCCAGTGATCATCACTGTCCGAATGCCCATTCGACGCATGGCGTCGAACCGGTCGCGCATCCCGGTTTTCACCACATCTTTGAGATAAATGACACCGAGCACCCGTGCTGCACCGGTGGTGACCTCGCCCACCACCAGTGGGGTGCCTCCGGCGGCGGAGATGCCGTCGACAATTTGTCCGAGTTGGTGCGACACGGTGCCGCCATGGCTGCGGATCCACTCTGAGACCGAGCTGGCCGCGCCCTTGCGCAACTGTCGTCCATCGATGTCGACCCCCGACATCCGTGTCGTCGCGGTAAACGCGACCCAGGTGGCGTGGGCGAGTTCTCCGGGTGTGCGGGCGCGCAGCCCATAGGCCACTTTGGCGTACACGACGACGGAGCGGCCCTCGGGGGTTTCGTCGGCGATGCTGGACAGCTGAGCGGCGTCAGCAAGTTCCTCGGCGCTGACCCCGTTGACCGGAATGAATTGCGACGCCTCCCGATTGCCCAGGGTGATGGTTCCGGTTTTGTCTAGCAGCAGCGTGTTAACGTCGCCGGCTGCCTCCACCGCACGCCCCGACATGGCTAGCACATTGCGCTGGACCAATCGGTCCATGCCGGCGATGCCGATGGCCGACAGCAGTGCACCGATCGTGGTCGGGATCAGGCACACCAGCAACGCCACCAAGACGATGCCGGTGACGCCGTTGCCGTCGAGGGCTTGGGTATCCGGCACACCGGGGCGCCCCGCCTTGGAGTAGATCGCGAGCGGCTGCAGCGTCGCGACAGCGAACACAAAGATGATGGTCAGCGCGGCGAGCAGAATGTTCAGCGCAATCTCATTGGGCGTCTTCTGCCGGTTGGCCCCCTCAACCAGGGCGATCATCCGATCCAAAAAGCTTTCCCCGGGCTTCTGGGTGATTTTGACCACGATGCGATCCGAGAGGACGGTTGTCCCGCCGGTCACCGCCGAGCGGTCGCCGCCGGATTCGCGGATAACCGGCGCCGATTCTCCAGTAATGGCCGATTCATCCACTGAAGCAATGCCTTCCACGACATCGCCGTCGCCGGGAATGATTTGGCCGGCTTCCACGACGACGATGTCGCCCAGTTGCAACAGGGGCGCGGCGACTTCCTCCTCTTCAACACCGGGAGAGCCGGCAGCACCAGGTTTCCAGCCCTGCAGGCGGCGTGCCACGGTGTGCGCCTTGGCCTTTCGCAGCGTATCGGCTTGTGCCTTGCCACGCCCCTCAGCGACGGCCTCGGCCAGGTTGGCGAACACCACCGTCAGCCACAGCCAGAACACGATGAGCCAGGCGAACCAGCTCGGTGCGCCGATCGCCAGCACCGTTGCCCACACGGCACCGATCTCGACGATGAACATCACCGGGTTGCGCCATAGCGTGCGCGGGTCGAGCTTGCGCACGGCCGACGGCAGCGACGTCAGCAGCATCTTTGGGTCCAGCAGACCGCCGTGAACCGGGTGCCCTGATGCGCCGGCGGAATGCGCGGGGACGGCCAGATCTGTTGCAGGCGAAAGCATGTCAGTGGATCCCTTCGGCCAGCGGCCCGAGCGCCAGCGCGGGCAGGAACGTGAGGGCAACCAGAATGATGGTCACACCAGCGACTAGCCCAACGAACTGAGGCTTATGAGTGGGCAGGGTGCCCGCGGACTCCGGCGTCGTGCCCTGACGGGCCAGCGAGCCGGCCAGTGCCAGCACCAGGATGATCGGCAGGAACCTACCGAAAGCCATCGCCAGGCCGAGCGCGGTGTTATACCAGACGGTGTTGGCCGACAGGCCAGCGAATGCGGAGCCGTTGTTGTTGGCTGCGGAGGTAAACGCATATAACACCTCTGACAGACCGTGCGGTCCGATGTTGGTCATCGCCGCGCGCTGGCCCGGCAGTGCTATGGCGATGGCGGTGCCTACCAGCACGATCAGTGGAGTGACCAGAAAGTAGCTAGCCGCGAGCTTAATTTCGCGGGAGGTGATCTTCTTGCCGAGGTACTCCGGTGTCCGGCCCACCATCAATCCCGCGACGAACACCGTGATGACCGCCAGGATCAGCATTCCGTACAAGCCCGAGCCGGTACCACCCGGTGCAACCTCACCGAGCTGCATGTTGAACATCGCCATCATGCCGCCCAGGCTGGTGTAGGAGTCGTGCACCGAGTCGACGGCGCCGGTCGACGTTAGTGTGGTGGCGTCGGCCCAAACAGCCGAGTTGGCGACCCCGAAACGCTGTTCGACGCCTTCGGCCGCGGCGCCCACCGCGGTGGGGACAGTGCCGTGATGCTGCAGCTGAACCAGCATCATCAGGGCGACGCTAATAGCGGCCAGACTCACCATGACCGCAGCGATCGCGTAGCCCTGCTTGGGGCTACCCACCACGCGACCGAAGGTGCGCGGCAGCGAGAAACTGATGACCAGCAGCAGGAAGATCTCCAACCAGTTGGTCCAGGTGGTCGGGTTCTCGAACGGGTGCGATGAGTTGGCGTTATAGAAGCCGCCCCCGTTGGTGCCGAGTTCTTTAATCACCTCCTGGCTGGCGACTGGACCACCGGTGATGGTTTGTGACGAGCCGGCCAGTGTGGTGACGACTTGGTCGTTGAGGTGGAAGTTCTGCACAGCGCCGCCGGAGATCAGCGCGACCGCGGCGATGACGGAGATCGGCAGCAGGATGCGCAGCGTGCCGCGGACTAGGTCGACCCAAAAGTTGCCGAGTTCTCCGGTGTGTTTGCGGGCGAATCCACGCACTAACGCGATAGCGACAGCCATGCCCACCGCGGCGGATACGAAGTTCTGCACTGCCAAACCCGCCATCTGCACCAGATGGCCCTGGGTGGTTTCACCGGAATAGGCCTGCCAGTTGGTGTTGGTGACGAAGCTGACGGCGGTGTTCCACGCCAGCGCCGGCGTCATCTTGGTCGCCGGATCGTGCAGGTGCAGCGGAAGCTTGTCCTGGACCAGTTGCAAGACAAACAAAAACACGACGCTGATCGCGGAAAATGCTAGGACGCTGCGGGCATAGGTGGACCAGGTCTGCTCCGCTTTTGGGTTGGCGCCCATCATGCGATAGATGAACCGCTCAAGTCGCGTGTGCTTTTCGGTGCGGTAAACCCGGTACATGTAGTCGCCGAACGGCACATGGACGACCGCCAACGCCACGACCATAAGCGCGAGGAACAGCAGACCCGCCGTGGTGCTACTCACTAGAACTGCTCCGGAAACAGTAGGGCCGCGAAAAGTAACAGCGCGATGAGTACGGCAAGCACCAATCCGATGATGTTCGCGACGCTCACAGTCGATCCACCAGTTTGACCGCGGTGCCCAGGATGGCGAAGATCGCCACCGTCAGCAGGAGGTAAATCACCACAGACATCTTGTCTCCATTCACGACAACGCGACTGAGTCAATGATCCGTGCGGGTGCGGGCACCAGCAACCTGACCCTAGGCTGCAAGGGGCAGCAATGACGCTAACCCCGCGCTGGGCAAACGTAGCCGCCATTTGACGGTATTTTTACGGACTGAGCCGTGGCTGTGGCTACCGCGACACTTACAAGGTTGCGGCGACACGCCGATATTCTCACCATGGTTTCAGTCTCGGCGAATATTCACCGAACTTCAGGTCGGGGAGCTAACGCCCCAGAGCGCAGCGGCCTAGGCTAAGTACCCGTAACCGGATGGATCATCGGAAGCCGTACCCGAAAAACGGTGCGGCCGTTAGCGGACTCGGCGGTAACCGAGCCATGATGCGCCTTGACGATCGAGCTGACGATGGCAAGGCCCAATCCATTGCCTAACCCATTGGCCCGGGACTTGTCCGCGCGGATGAACCGCTCGAATAGCCGGGGCAGGACATCGGCGTCAATATCGGGCCCATCGTTACCAACCGTCAGTTCGGCGTATGGCTCACCGGGGTCACAGCGGTGGCGGGTGATGCCCGTGGTGACCGTTACGCCCGGCGGCGTATGTATCCGGGCGTTGCTGAGCAGATTGCTGACGAGTTGGTGGAGTCGGGCGTGATCCCCGCGGACCCATACCGGCTCGTCCGGCAGGTCATTGATCCAATGGTGCGTCGGCGCCGCGACCGCGGCGTCGTTCACCGCGGTAACCACCAGGTCGGCCAAGTCGACGTCGTCGGTTTGCAGGTCTTCGCCCTCGCCTAACCGGGAGAGCAGGAGCAGCTGGTCAACGAGCGACGTCATCCGTCGTGCTTCCGATTCAATGCGGGCCAGGGCGTACTCGGTGGTTGGCGGCAGCGCCGAACTATCTTGACGGGTGAGTTCGGCATAACCGTGAATCGCAGCCAACGGTGTTCGCAGCTCGTGGCTGGCGTCGGTGATGAATTGGCGCATTCGCAAGTCGGACTCGGCGCGCTGTGACAGCGCGCTATCTACGTTGTCCAGCAACCGGTTTAGCGTCTGTCCGACGATACCGACTTCATTGTCCGGGTCGGTATCCTGTGGCTGCACCCTTGCGTCGATCCGGTCGTCATCGCCGGTAAGTGGTAGTGCGGCCACCTCCGCGGCGGTCGCGGCGACCCGGCGCAGCGGGCGAAGCGTGTACCCAACCACCCAAACCGTGAGTGCCGCCGTGACCAGTAGCGCACAAGCCACAAGAACGATGGTGGTGATGTTCTTGCGCGCAATGATTTGGTTGGCGAGGGTAAGCGACACACCGACGACAAGGATGTCGGATCCTTCCACCCGGCAGTCAACCCGGTAGGGCCCCAGGCTGCCGAGGTTTTCGGTATGGGCTGGGCCGTCGGTCCACATCTGCGTTTCGATAGCGCGGACCACGTCGGGCGGCGCGGGCCGCGGCTGGTCTTCGGAGAAGACTGCCGAGCCGACCACAACGCCGTTGTGCAGCACGGCGATCAGGTTTCCCGGCGTCTGTTCGGTGAACTCCAGCAACGCCTCTGCCACCGGTGGAGTGCCGGCATGCGCCGAACTATGTTCGCCGTTGCGGTATCTCGCGTATGCGTTATCGAATGCGTCCAGGGATTCGGCGACCGCCGCGTCATTCATCGCAGTGACATACCCGCGCAGGCTCAGCACCGAGACGACGCCGACAGCTACCAGCACGACGGTGACGACAGCCAATACGCCCAACAGCAACTGGCGACGCAAGGAACGGGGGAGCCACCATGGAACGTTTCTGGATGGCAGGTTTCGGTCCGTTGTCATATGGAGGCCGTTCGGGAGTTATTCCGGTGGCCGCAGCATATATCCAACACCGCGGACGGTATGGATCATCGGCTTTCTGCCGGAGTCGACCTTCTTCCTCAAATAAGAGATGTATAGGTCGACGATGCTAGTGCGCCCAGCGAAGTCGTAGTTCCAGACCCGGTCGAGGATTTCGGTGCGGCTCAACGCTCGGCGGGGATTGCGCATCAGGAAGCGAAGCAGTTCGAACTCGGTCGAGGACAGCGATATCGGCGTGCCGTCGCGGGTGACTTCGCGGCTTGCGGTGTCGACTCGCAAATCGCCGACCTTGAGAGCCTCGGCGGCGGGTGGGGTCAGCTGAGTGGAGCGCCGCAACAACCCACGGAGTCGAGCGACCAGCTCCTCGAGGCTGAACGGCTTGGTCATGTAATCGTCGGCGCCTGCGGTTAGGCCGGTAACCCGGTCCATGACCGAGTCGCGCGCGGTCAGGAACAGCGTCGGGGTGTACAGGTTGGACTCTCGGACTCGCTGCAGAATTCGCAGTCCGTCCACGTCGGGGAGCATGATGTCAAGGACCAGTACGTCGGGGCTGACCTTGTCGAACTTGGCTAAGGCTTCGCGTCCGTTGTGGGCGATTTCGACCACCCAGCCTTCGTAGTGCAAGGCCATCTTTACCAGGTTGGTCAGCGCCGGCTCATCGTCGACCAGCAAAACTCGGATCGGGGTTCCGTCGGCTCGATGGATGCGGGGCAGCTGCCCGAGAATAGCCTGGCGCGGCCGCTGGCTACCCACGTATCCCGACATTGCGGTCATTTTCCTTCATGTCTGAAGCATATCTGACTTTCATGGATCTCATAGAATTCTCAAATATGAACGCAAAGCGGTTTCGGTGATTTGTTCAGCTTGGTCGGTGTTGGAACCGAGCCTCGGCAAGGACGTGGCCGGATGGAGGGGGCACGTCCGCGGAGGCGTGTGTTCAGTACCCAACGAAAGGCCCGCACACCGAGCGGCGTACGGGCCTTTCGTTGGGCGGCGTCAGGCCCAGCTGGATCCGACCGCGCTGTCGGTGCTGGCCATGCTGCTACTCGCGGCCTGCACTTTCTGGCCGTGGGCATTGGCTTGCTCGTAAATCACCTGAAAGTTGCGACCCAATTGGGTGATGAACTCCTGGCAAGCTACCGAACCGGCGCCGCCCCAAAAGTCGCCGGCAGCAAGCACATCGCGCACAATGGCTTGATGCTCGGCTTCCAATGATGCGGCTTGGGCGCGGATGAGGGCGCCATGGGCGTCGACGTCGCCGAACTGGTAGTTAATGGTCATTGTTGATCTCCTTCTAAGTCGAAAGTGCTGGGCAGAAGCCAGTTTTCGAAATCAGCTGCCCAGGAGGCGCTGCGAGGATTCCTCTTGTTGCTCGTAGTTGTTGGCATCGCGAACTAGGCCGTCGCGCACCCCGTGCAGCATGTTCACGATGTTGCGAAACGCCTGATTCATCTGCCCCATGGTGTCGTAGGAGGTCGCCTGGGCGGTCCCACTCCAGCCCGCGCCCGCGATGTTCAGCGACGACGCCCACATCTTGCGGGCCTCGTCCTCGACCGTTTGGGCGTGCATCTCAAATCGACCCGCCATGTCCCGCATCGCGTGCGGATCGGTCATAAAACGTGGTGCCATGTCGTCTCTCTCTCCTGATCTCAAAGCCTTTAGTTTGTCGAAATTCTTTGTGTTTGATAGGTGCGGTGGGAGCCGCATAACGGCCAGATTACGGCTTAGCGGTTAACTCCTGGCCTCAAATGCATGACATATCCTTCCCTTTTTTCGCATCAGACCATGACCTGTTTGGGCATGACGATGGGCTTGAACCCGTACCGCGGCCCGGCATACGCGCCGGCGCCCTTGGCGGCGGCGGCCATCCCGGGCATCCCCGGCATCCCGGTGACCGGCCCGGCTTCGTTGGGAACGGTCCAGCCACTGCCCTCCAGTGGAGCCGTAGCGGAAGCCAAGGTCACTGGGGTGGCCGCTGACCAGCTGGCGGGCACTGATAGACCGCCGACCGCGGATGCCTCGCCCAGACCAGCCGCCAACGCCCCGCCTAAGCCCGTCGGCGCCAAAGTGTTCACCAGGGCCGCTTCCCCCGCGGTGGCCGCACCGGCAGCGCCAGCAACGTCACTAGCGGCAACTGCTGGTGCGGCGGCGCCAAGTGTGTGTGCCAGCGACACTGCGGTCGGAATGGCGGTACCAACAACCCAAGCTCCAGTGACACCGACCTGCTGGACGCCATTAAATATCAGTGGAGTGCCCAAAAGACCGTCGACTGCATTCCCGAGAGCCTGCACATCGGGGGGTAAAAGGCCCCATAAATTCGAACCAAGAGCAGTCGGGTTAGCAAGCAACGACACCGCGTTCTGCAGGCTAGAGAGAGCTGACCCCAACCCCTGGATTGGGGAGGACGCCGCAGCCTGGCTAACTGCGGCAGCTTGCAGGGCCGCCCCACCCGGGTTAGTGGTCTGCGTCGCCGGCGTCAGCGGTTCAAGCACCCCGGCCGCCGCCGAGGAGGCCGCGTAGGTATACATCGCGGTGGCGTCTTGGACCCACATCTCGGCGTAGTGAGCTTCGGTGGCCATGATTGTTGGCGTATTGATACCCAGGACGTTCGTCGCTACCAGACCGGCCAGCAGCGTCCTGTTGGCGGTGACCACCTCCGGGGGCACGGTCGCCATAAACGCCGCCTCATAAGCGGCCGCCGACGCCGTCGCTTGGGAGGCCGCCTGCTGGGCGGCCGCCGCCGTGGTGCTCAGCCAGCTCATATACGGTTGGGCCGCGGCCGCGGCTGCCGCCGATCCCGCACCGGTCCATTGCTCGTCGGTCAGCCTGGTGACGATTGATTCCCATGAGGAGGCTGTGGTGCTCAATTCCGCGGCAAGGTTGTTCCAGGCGGTCGCGGCGGCCATCATCGGGCCTGCACCTGCACCGGTGTACATGCGCGTGGAGTTGATCTCCGGGGGTAGAGCTGCAAAATCTAATACCATTTCGGTATCCCGTTCCTAGTGACCGAGTTTCGTTTTTTGCTAAACGCGTTGGCCGTGTTGGCGCCTACACGCTCGTCGGCCTTGGCATGACGATCGGTTTGACGCCGTAGCGCGGCGCACCGAAGCCGGCGGAATTGCGGGCAGCGGAGGTTAACCCGGGCATGCCTGGCACAAAGGTCCCCGACCCGGCTGGCGGCGCGGCCGTCGTCCAACCCACCGTGTTGACCGCCGCCGCGGTGTTTGAGGCCGGGATGGTACTGACCCAACTCGGCGGCACCGACAACTTGTTTCCGACCATGGTCGCCTGGCCCAATCCCGCGGCCACCGGCATCGCGCCGATGCCCGCGCCAGCCACCCCAGAGCCGGCCGGCCCCGTCGTTCCAGCGAGGTCCGCGGCGCCGGCTGCCGCACCGGCGGCGTCACTCGCGTCAGCCGGAAGTAGACCACCACCCGCCATCCCGATCAGGCACGACATAGCGGAGGCCCAGTTCCCATCCTGATAGCTGATGAAGTTTGCCAAGTTACTGGACAGGCTCAACGGGTTGCCGTTGGCGCTGTTGACGGGGCCACCGAGCATCGTGCTCATCCCGTTGACGAGTGAGGTCAGGGCATCGATGGGTCCTCCGGACCCGACACTGGCCGCGGACGCGTTAGCGGCTTCGGTGGTTCCATACGTACTGGCGCTGAGCCCTAAGGTGTTTACAAATTGCTCTTGAATAGCTTGGGCTTCGGCGGCGAGCTGCTGATAGAGAGTGCCGTAGGTGGCAAAGATCCCCGCCTGCAGGGCCGATACCTCGTCAGCGGCCGCGGGAGCGATGGTGGTGGTCGGGGCTGCAGCGCCCGCGTTTTCCGCAGTCAGCGAACTGCCGATTGTTGCTAGCTGCGTCGCAGCGGCGGCTAACTCTTCGGGTATCGCTTTGAGAAATGACATCAATTGCTCCTAAAGTGTGACGCGGCCGACTTAAGGTGACGGGCCGACTCTGTGTGTTTGCGTATGGGCCCCTGTGAATTGCCGTAAGACCAGTGATCCCCGTCCCCACAGTCCTGATCGAAAGAGCCAGGGGCATGGGCATTTACGGTTTCTTAACGCCGACGCGGGCAGTTTTAACAAGCTCCGGTCGGGTGACATGGCGGTGTGATCTGGTTCCCCATCGGAGGCACCGATTAATGCGCGCGACGCGCGGGTCCTACGCTAAGCGAGGCTTCGGCGCACGTCGGGTAACGAGGTGACATCGCGTGGGGATGCGATGTCCCAGACTCGGCTCCCGCACGCTAGATTCGCCGCCGGGCCCCCATAGCCCAATTGGCAGAGGCAGCGGACTTAAAATCCGTCAAGTGTCGGTTCGAGTCCGACTGGGGGCACGGGTAACACACGCAGGTCAAGGCCGTGCCGCAGCATGAGCGTCGGTCTCGGCCGTGTCTGCGACGGCGATGGCCCCGCATTCCGGGAGTCGGTGTCAACGATCAGCTGTGCACCAGCAGCAGGTGCGACGTTCTGTCAAACCGGCCGGTCCCTTCGGAAACAGGTCAGAAACATGGCGTTGCTCTGGGAACTTCGGCTTGCCGCGCTGATCGGTAAAGCGTGTAACCCACCTGGGGTACCTCGATGACACCAGGTATCAGTGTCCAGGTGAAGGCCCGGCCATCGAGCTTGAAGCCCTTGCTCTCGTAGAAGCGGCGTGCCCGATAATTGTTCTCGGTGCACCACAAGACGATGTCATCTGCGGGTTGTGAGCGGAGAGCATGGTCAAGCAGGGCGCTGCCGACACCCTGACGTTGGTTTTCCACCGCGACATAGAGCGCGTCGATTTCGAGATGGTCGGGGTTCCCGGGCTCCGGTCCGAAGATGCTCATGCCGATGAGCTGGCCGTGGGTCTCGGCAAGCCACATCGACCACCCAGGTCGATCTAGCCGGTGGATGTATTCGTCATCGCTCCAGTTTTGCCTGCCGAACATGTCAAGCACATGGGGTGCCAGGATTCCGGCGTAGGACTGTCGCCAACTCGGGTAGTGCATCTTCTCGACGCTGTCATAGTCCGCGGGCTCGGCTTGCCGGATGTGGATACCGTCGGGAATCTGTGTCACGACCACTACGCTAGTTGGTTGGTTGTCTGTTGGGACATTGCGAACCCCGGTCACCGACAACCGGTGTCGTTCCGTCAGTGAAAGCGATTGCCCGGCAACGGGTAGTAGGGCCGATTGGGCGGCGAACCCGGTTGCATCAGACCTTGCCGCCGGGGTCGGTGCCAATGCCCATACACTGACCCATTGTGGGCATGCTGTTTGGCTTTGCGCCGTGGATCGTCTATTGGGTGCTGGTCGGTAACGTCCCTTCGCCGCTGCCGTGTTGGTCGCACTGGTCATCGCTGTCGCCGCGGTGGTGATCGGAAGGCCCCGGAATTCGCTCGAAATCGGAGCTGTTGCAACGTTTTTGGTATTGGTAGTTTTGACATTTGCGCTCAGCGAATCGCTCATGGGGCGCTGGATGCAGTCATTGAGCAACGCCGGGATCTTGCTGGTGGGGCTCTTCAGCCAGCTGACTGGCAAGCTGTTCGTGCGTGACTTCGCGGCCGCGGAGCAGCCTGACGACGTGGTCAAGACCCAGCTGTTCGCCCGGAAGGCCACCATTCTGGACGCCAAGACTCCGTTGTCCGTCGTCTGCTACTGGGTCATTCCGTTCTCGCTGCTGGGTGTGACGGCGCTAGCGTCGCGGTTCCTGCTCGACCGGATGCTGGTCGGGGTCGACGACATCGCCCGGGAAACCTCGTTCGTCGCCTACGACGAAGCCACCATCGATGAGCTGTATTACCTCGCGCAGGAACACGCCAACCGCGAAGTCGGCGCAGGTAAAGAGGCCTACGACGTGAAAGTCGGAGCGTTGGGAACACCGCTGACCGGAGACGAGTCCCGAAAGTCGTGGCCGTCGACCTACAAGGTGCGTGAGCGGCGGCACTAGACAAGGACCCGGTCCGTCGCGCCGCAGCTCGGATAGATTGGTTGCGGCGGGGCACACCCGACCTAGCCACCCTTGTATCCGCACCCGCTCCGCATTTCGTTGTGACCAGCACCGGTCACGGCCGCAACCAAATCGAGAGATGCCCCGGCCTGGCTGCCAAGCATCAGGAGGTGACATATGAGCACCGACATCTATTTTGGGGGACACAACTACCCCCAAATGGCCGCCGCGCGAGGAAGGATCGAGCCCGCGCCGCGTCGGGTTCGTGGCTATCTTGGCTCCGCGCTGGTCTTCGACACCATCGCGGCGCGTTACGTGTGGGAGGTGCCCTACTATCCGCAGTACTACATCCCGCTGGCGGATGTTCGCGCGGAGTTCCTGCGCGACGAGAACCACCCGCAGCGGGTGCAGTTGGGGCCGTCGCGGCTGCACTCGCTGGTCGGAGCAGGCCAGACCCACCAGTCAGCCGCGCGAGTGTTTGACGTCGATGGTGACGGTCCCGTCGCGGGCACCGTGCGATTCGACTGGGATCGGCTGCGGTGGTTCGAGGAGGACGAGCCGATCTATGGTCACCCACGCAACCCGTATTCGCGGGTCGACGCGCTGCGCTCGCACCGCCACGTCCGGGTGGAGCTGGACGGCGTCGTCCTCGCCGATACCCGGTCTCCTGTGCTGCTGTTCGAAACAGGTTTACCCACAAGGTATTACATCGACCCGGCCGATGTCGCCTTCGAGCATTTAGAACCCAGCTCGACGCAGACGTTGTGCCCGTACAAGGGAACCACATCGGGTTATTGGTCGGTGGGCGTGGGAGACACCGTGCATCCGGACCTGGCGTGGACGTACCACTATCCGCTACCCGCCGTCGCGCCGATCGCCAGCCTGGTGGCGTTCTACAACGAGAAGCTCGACATCATTGTCGACGGTATGGCCCTGCTGCGACCGCGCACCCAGTTCAGCTAGTCGCTGGCCGGTGTTCGTCGCGCGGATGCTCCAGCGTGCGGCCAGCCGCCCGCTGGAGCGCGACTGTGCGGCCAGTTTCACCCGCGATCGTCAAGCCTTGCATGGGTGCAGCACCCTGCCGGCGCGCTGTTGATCCGACCGGACGGTGATGTCGCCTGGGCCACCGACCAGGCTGCGTTCTCTGACGTTGATTTGTTACGTAGCGCGATTGTTCGCTGGTTCGGTGTTCCGCGGGTGAACTTTCCGCAATAACTCCGATAGCTACGTGCCTGATCGGCGCAGTGTGATATTTACCTCTCGGTGTCGGCAATGCTGAGAATTTCTTACCTTAATACCCGACTAAGTGGTTTGCTTATGTCCATAGTTAGCTGGTAAATAAGTTATGACGATTTGCTGTTTGTGAAACGTTGGTATTGTTTAAAATGGCAGCATGAACGCAGCCTGAGCGGTTAATGTGATGTAGCTAACAAACGTTCTGTATGAATTCTTTTTGCTCGGAATTCGGTGCGTAGGCTGCCTTTAACCTCGGTTAATCGCGGCTAATCTCAGGGGTCGGCACCGGACGGTGATGCGGCGCTGAGTGTCGCCCGCGATCAGACCAACACGGCAAAGGCGGTGTCAGCATGAGCCCAGGCAGCGGTGTGACCGGCGTGGTAAGGATTCCCGTCAACAACGGTCCGATCAGCGGCATCGCCGCCAGCCCCGATGGCAGCCGCCTGCTGGTCACCAACTACGGCCGCAACACGGTCTCGGTCATCGACACCGGTACCTGCCGGGTCCTCGAGACTATCGCTGGCCTCGACGAGCCGTTCGCGATCGCCATAGGCGGCGTGCAGGCGAATCGGGCGTACGTCAGCGCGGTCTCTACGGCGTATGACTCGATCGGCGTCATCGATTTGTCCACCAACACGGTCATTGCGTCTCATCCACTCGCGCTCAGTGTGAGCGACCTGGTGGTCAGCGCCGACGGTCATTACGTTTACGCCAGCCGAAACGGTGCCGATAGTGCTGACGTCGTGGTGCTGGACACGGCAACGGACCGCCTGCAGGTGATCGACATTGCTGGACCAGCTGGAGCGCCGGGAACCACCACCGCATGCCTGTGCGTCAGCGCTGACGGAGGTCGGTTGTATGTCGGCACCAACGGGCCGGCCGGCGGGTGGCTGGTGGTGATGGCCCCGCACGCACCGACCGATGACGACGCGGGCCGACCTCCGCGCTGGCGCCAGGGGCACTTGCCGCGGTTACGCGGGAAAACTAGGCAACCGGGCTTGGGCGTCATGGACGCCATTGAGATCGGATTGCCGATCCGTGACGTCGCGGTCAGCCCCAACGGCTCCATCGCCTATGTCGCCAGTTGCGACCCTCAGTTCGGTGCGGTGGTCGACTTCGTCGACACCCGAACCAACACGATCATCGGCACCCGCAAGGTCGGCGAGATCGGGGGCCTTCTCACCGGGTTGACGCTCAGCGGCGACGGTGAGCGTGCCTACCTGGTCAGCGACGACAGCGTCACGGTGCTGTGCACGCTGACCCACGACGTCATCGGCGCCGTGCTGCTGGCCGAGCCGCCGTCATGCGTAAGCGAAAGTTCGGACGGAACATACCTGTACATCGCCGACCATTCCGGTGCGGTCATTGTGATACCGGTTGCCTCGGCCACCGGGTCGGGTTTTGCCAGCGGGCCACTGATGTGCGCCGCCGCCGCCGAGTGGACGGTGCCCGAGTCGCTGGCCTACGAGGCGGCACTTGCTTAACCCGGCGACGCGACACCGAGTCGGCCGACGCGAAAACGCCCATCGCGGGGGACCCGTTTCGCACGCGGCCGCACGGCGATAACATTCGCCCACCGAATGCCGAGACCCATGAGGCGATATTTCGATGTACAGCACGATGCAGGACGTCCCGTTGACGCTCACCGCAATACTGCGGCATGGCTGCGGTGTGCACGGGGCGCGGACGGTGACCACTGCGACAGGTGCCGGATACCGGCGCAGCAGCTACCGTGAAGTGGGCCAACAAGCCGCCCAATTGGCAAATGCGTTGCGCCGCATTGGCATTACCGGAGACCAGCGGGTTGCGACGTTCATGTGGAACAACGCTGAACATCTGACGACTTATCTCGCGGTTCCGGCGATGGGTGCGGTGCTGCACACCCTCAATATCCGGCTCTTCCCCGAACAGATCGCCTTTGTCGCCAATGAGGCCGAAGACCAGGTCATCCTGGTCGACTTGTCGTTAGCCCCCTTACTGGGGCCTATCCTGCCCAGCCTCGACACCGTGCACACCGTGATCGCAGTCGGGGATCAAGACATCGCGCCGCTGGCCGAATCGGGCAAGACCGTGCTGCGGTACGCCGAATTGATTGACGCCGAGTCCCCCGAGTTCGACTGGCCGCAGCTCGATGAGAATTCCGCGGCCGCTATGTGCTACACCAGCGGCACCACCGGCAACCCCAAAGGTGTTGTCTACAGCCATCGTTCGAGCTACCTGCACACCATGGCGGCGTGCACGGCCAACGGTTTGGGGCTCGGCTCCAGCGATAACGTGCTGCCGATCGTGCCGATGTTCCACGCCAACGGGTGGGGGTTGCCGTATGCGGCGTTGATGGCAGGCGCCGACCTCGTGTTACCCGATTGCCACCTTGACCCTGCCTCTCTGATCGACATGGTGGACACGCTGCGGCCCACGGTCGCGGCCGCGGTGCCGACCATCTGGAACGACGTCATGCACTACCTGGAGAAAGACCCGGACCACGACATGTCCTCGTTGCGGCTGGTGGTCTGCGGCGGCTCGGCCGTTCCGGTATCGCTGATGCGCACCTTCGAAGAACGACACGGCGTCCAGATTCGGCAGCTGTGGGGCATGACGGAAACATCGCCACTGGCGACCATGGCGTGGCCACCGCCAGGAACCCCGCAGGACCAGTACTGGGCCTACCGTGGGACGCAAGGCCAACCGGTCTGCGGAGTGGAAGCCCGAATCGTCGACGACGACGGTGCGGTGCTGCCCAACGACGGCAACGCCGTGGGTGAAGTGGAAGTTCGTGGCCCGTGGATTGCGGGCTCCTATTATCTGGGGCGCGACGAGTCCAAGTTTGCCTCCGGTTGGCTGCGCACCGGCGACGTCGGGACCGTTGATGAGCGGCGCTTTGTCACGTTGACTGATCGGGCCAAAGACGTCATCAAGTCCGGTGGGGAATGGATCTCGTCGGTCGAGTTGGAGAACTGCCTGATCGCGCACCCGGACGTGCTCGAGGCCGCGGTTGTCGGAGTTCCCGACGAGCGCTGGCAGGAACGACCGCTCGCGGTCGTGGTGCTCAACGAAGGCGCGTCGGTCAGCGCCGGCGAGCTGCGAATGTTCCTCGCGGGCAAGGTCGTTCGGTGGTGGCTGCCCGAACGATGGGCCTTTGCGGACGCGATTCCGCGCACCAGCGTTGGCAAGTACGACAAAAAGGCCATCCGGTCCCGTTACGCCGAGGATGTCTACCAGGTCATCGAGGTACGCGACTAAAGGGACTAAAGGGTTGGCCTTAACTCCGGTCCCGGGCAAGATGAGGGACATGAGCCTGCGGGTCGTTCAATGGGCAACGGGGTCGGTTGGGGTGGCGGCGATCAAAGGTGTGTTAGATCATCCCGAGCTCGAACTTGTGGGCTGCTGGGTGTATTCCGAGGCCAAGAGCGGCAAAGACGTTGGCGAGATCATTGGCACGTCGCCGCTCGGGGTGACCACGACCAACAATGTCGACGAGGTGCTCGCGCTGGATGCCGACGCGGTCATCTATGCACCGTTGTTGCCCAGCGTCGATGAGGTCGCCGCGCTGCTGCGCGCCGGCAAGAACGTCGTCACCCCACTCGGCTGGTTTTATCCGAGCGAAAAGGAAGCCGCGCCGCTAGAAATCGCCGCGCAGGCCGGCAATGCGACCCTGCACGGCGCCGGCATCGGGCCAGGGGCGGCCACCGAGCTGTTCCCGCTGCTGTTATCGGTGATGTCTACCGGTGTGACTTTCGTTCGTTCCGAAGAGTTTTCAGATCTCCGCAGCTATGGCGCCCCGGATGTGTTGCGCTATGTGATGGGTTTCGGTGGGACGCCGGATAGTGCGTTAACCGGACCGATGCAAAACCTGCTCAACGGGGGCTTTCGTCAATCGGTCCGGCTGTGCGTTGATCGGTTGGGCTTTGCCGCCGATCCCGAGATCCGCGCGTCGCAGGAGGTAGCCGTCGCAACGGCGCCGATCGACTCGCCGATTGGGGTAATCGAGCCCGGACAGGTCGCCGGGCGCCGCTTCCGCTGGGAGGCGTTGGTGGGCGACACAGTGGTCGTTGCGGTCATCGTGAACTGGCTGATGGGGTCGGAAAACCTTGATCCACCTTGGTCTTTCGGTCCTTCAGGGACACGCTACGAGATCGAGTTACGCGGAAATCCGGACGCGTTTGTGACGATCAAGGGATGGCATCCGCAAAGTGTGGCGGCGGGATTGCAGAGCAATCCCGGGATCGTGGCTACCGCAGCGCACTGTGTCAACGCGATCCCTGCTACGTGTGCCGCTCCTGCGGGTATTCAGAGCTTCTTCGATTTGCCGCTGATCACTGGCCGGGCCGCCCCACGGCTGGCGCGCTGAATGTGATCTGACTGCCGGCCGACTAGTCCTCGATCCCGGGCCGGACAGTTTTACCCGCGTCGGTGTCCAGGGCGTCCAGTGCACGCGTGGCCAGCGCTCGGCCCACGGCAATCACGTCCGCCGCCCGGTGAAATTCCAGGCCCCGGCACGTCGAGCGGGGTACTTCGATCAGCACGTCGGGTGGGTAGGCCGCCAGCGTATGGCGCGCCAGCGCGGATTGGGCGATGTCGATTGTCCGATTCATCACGTCGAAGCTGCCTAGTTTGGGAATTTCGGGCGGTTCCACACCAGGGCTTTCTGACCACGTCTCCGATTCCGGGACTGACGCGCCGAACCGGCTGAGCACCGCGCGCGCTGTCGGCCGGTCTAGCAGCGACCGGGCAGCGGTCGTGTCGAGCAGGGCAGAAGTGCTGCGCAACATGCGGTTCAACCACTCGGTGGTGACGCCCGGCTCCGCTTGGCGGTCGTCGTTGACGTCACTGCCGTTGAGGCTCACCGCGATGGTTAGCTCAGCGTTGACCGCGGCGATCGGTGCCATTGGTAGCGGATCCAGGATGCCGCCGTCGGCGAGTAGCCGTCCGCCGACGGCATGCGGGGCAATCACCCCGGGTATCGCGATGGACGCCCGGATGGCTTCGTCGACCGGGCCGCGCTGAAACCACACCGACTTGCCGGCCAACAGGTCGGTCGCGACGGCGGTGAACGGGATGGAAAGTTGCTCGATGGTGACCGGACCCAGGATGTCGCGGACCGCGTCCAGGATTTTCTCAGCGCGCAGCACCCCAGCCGCGCTGATGGACGGGTCCAATAGCCGCAGAATGGTCCGCTGTGTCAGGGACCTCGCCCATTCCGCGAGCGCGTCGAGTCGTCCGGCCGCGTGTACACCGCCGACCAGCGCACCCATCGACGACCCGGCGATCCCGACGATGTCGTAGCCGCGCTCCCGCAGCGCCTCGATCACCCCAATGTGGGCATAGCCGCGGGCCCCGCCGCTACCCAGGGCCAGTCCAACCCGAGTCGGTGTCGACGCGCGCGAGCGCGCGGCCACTCCACCAGGTTCATCGGGCACCTATTCATTTTGCGGGGCTGAACGCAGCATCATCGCCCGGGTCGGCAATTTCATGCACCCGTGATCTCAATTGCCGATTGCGATTGCCGCGCAGCTGCCCGTGGCGGGCCTGACCGTCACCCGCATTCGTGGTTGGCGGCAGCGCGCGCGGCGGTAATCACCGCCGCTTGCCGGGCCAGGTTCAGATCTGCCCACCGAGTATGCCAGCTGCCCGCACTACCCGATGGCGACTGCTGAACCATGGCCAGGTACGGCTCGACCAGCGACTCACCGGTCCTGTGCTGGGCATCCATCCACAGTTTTGCGGCGTGACAGGCCTGGAAATACTCCTCCTCGGTCGAGTCTGCTGGGACGTCGACCCTGGTCGTTACGCCGGCGGGGGAGACACCGACGGGGCTCGGCACCACTGAGCTCAGCCCCGCTGACGACGAGGTGACCGTGCCGCTACCGGCACTATGCGAGCAACCCAGGACCCCGGACAAACCGACCACACCGGCCGCGAGAACGACCATGCCGCGCAACAGGGAGCGGCGACGACACCAGCGCACGATGTCAATCTATGCAACACTGGCAGCTGTGATGGAGCGCATCGGATTTTGTGAGTGTTGTCGGCCCTAACGCGTCGCCACTTGCCCGATCCCATCACCCTGGAGCTCTCCCAATGTCGTTACCTTCTGACGCCGCTGTTGCGCCGCGCGCGCTGACGATCCCGTCCTCGGGGCCCACCCGACTACGGGTGCCCGACCTGCTGAACGCCACCGACCAAGCCGCCGACGACGTCATGAGCGGGCGGTGTGACCACCTGCTGCCTGACGCCGGTGTCCCGGAAACGCAGCGCTGGTTCACCCGCATCCATGGCGACGAAGAGCTCGACATCTGGCTGATCAGCTGGGTCCCCGGTCACGCGACCGAATTGCACGACCACGGCGGGTCACTCGGTGCGCTGACAGTGTTGTCCGGGTCGCTCAACGAATTCCGCTGGGACGGCCGGCGGTTGCGCCGCCGCCGGCTCGATGCTGGCGATCAGGCCGGCTTCCCGCTGGGCTGGGTGCACGACGTGGTGTGGGCGCCGCAGCCGGTTGCCGGGCGGGCACGTACGGTCAATAGCACGCGGCCGGTGCAGCCGACCCTGAGCGTGCATGCCTATTCGCCACCGCTGACCGCGATGTCGTACTACGAGGTCACCGAACGCAACATGTTGCGCCGCCAGCGCACCGAACTCACCGACCAGCCTGAGGGGCAGTGATGAGCCGGATCGATCGGGTATTGGAAACCGCCCGCGGCCGGTATCGCCGGCTTCCCGCCGTCGAGGTGGTCGATGCGGTGCGGCGCGGCGCGGCGCTCGTGGACATCCGGCCGCAGACACAGCGCGCTCGTGAGGGCGAGGTGCCGGGGGCGCTGGTGATCGAACGTAATGTCCTGGAATGGCGGTGTGACCCGACCAGTGACGCCCGGCTGCCGCAGGCCGTCGATGACGACGTTGAGTGGGTGATCGTGTGCTCGCAGGGCTACACCTCGAGCCTGGCGGCGGCGGCGTTGCTGGACTTGGGGCTGCACCGCGCCACTGATGTCGTCGGCGGCTACCACGCGCTGGCGGCCGCCGACGTGCTGGCTTCGCTAGGGAGATAGCCGCGAGCGTGCGGAGAATGCCGGTCCACGCGGCGTGTCGTCGTACGGACACGCACGTTCGCGAGGGATTAATTGTTGCCGTGCAGCAGCTGCCGCAACCGGTCAGTTTTCTGCGGTGTCCAGCCGGGCGGCGACAACACCGCGGCCCAACCGTTGGCGACGTCGGCGACATAGTGGTGGCCATGCCCGTCGGGCACCTCGACGGCGACCGCCATGTCGGCAGAGACCTGCAGGAAAGTGACCACCGGGATCCATTGCGTCTGGGGCAGCACGTCGTAGCCCCGCTTTTCTTGCAGCCAGTCCGGTCTGGAGAAAAGTAGGTTGGGAGTCCACCACGCGATCGGGTCGGAGGCGTGCTGCAGGTACACCACCTTCGGTCTGCCCCACGGTGCGTTCGGGCGCTCCAGATTGCTTGGGCGGGCAACGAACCGGACGTTATGACCGTCGTCGTAGATGGGCAGCCACTCCGGTGAACCACGATCGCGGGTCTCGGTCAGTTGGGTCCAGATGGTGTTGTTGAACGTCGGTCCGGAAAACAATGCACCGTCGGTGCGGGCGACGACGTTGTTGAGGCTCATGAACGGCGCCTCGCCACCGAACGATCCCAGACTTTCGCCGAACACGACCAGCTTGGGCCGCTGCGCTTCCGGCATTTGTCGGACCAGTTTGTCAACCGCTTCAAAGAGTGCCTGGCCGGCGCGCCGGGCGTTCTCCTTGTCCACCAGGAACGACAGCCAGCTGGGCAAAAACGAATACTGCATGCTCACGATCGCGGTGTTGCCGTTGTACATGTACTCCAGCGCGTCGGCTTCGGCCTCGTTGATCCACCCGGTTCCGGTGGTC
Source organism: Mycobacterium haemophilum DSM 44634 (assembly GCF_000340435.2). Taxonomy (NCBI): domain Bacteria; kingdom Bacillati; phylum Actinomycetota; class Actinomycetes; order Mycobacteriales; family Mycobacteriaceae; genus Mycobacterium; species Mycobacterium haemophilum. Next base: position 3,286,316 of record NZ_CP011883.2, on the reverse strand, counting down.
GTTGCGACCGCGACGACAGCGCGCTGCAATCCGCCGGTCCGTTGCAGCTCGCGCGCCGCCAACTCCGCGGTCGCCGAGATGCCGTCCGCGGAGTCCAGTCCCGCGTAGGCACGGATCGGCTCGATGGCCGGGGTTGCGTTGAACGCCGCGAGTTGGTCGACGGTTGGGCCGGCCTCCACGAAAATTCGGCCTTGATGGCCCAGCGACTCCCACGACACCAGCGATTCTGGGCCACCTGATCGCAGCCGGGATTTCGGTGGCGCGGTATCGGGATTCACCTCGTTGTTGACCGAGGCGAAGGTGTTGTTCAAGGTGCGCATCATGACTTTGATGACGACACCGTTGAGCAACGTGATCGTCAGCACCACGAGCAGGGCCACCACGATGGTCGCTGACACGCGAAACGGTGCTATCCGATCGACCTGTCCCACAAGGAAACTGACGAGTTTGCGGATCATCTGGCCGATTTCGACCAGGGTGAACAGCACCACCAGCGACAGCCCTGCGGTCAGCGGGTAGTCGTACCATTCCAGGTGTTCCACGCCCATCAGGTCGCGGACCTGGTCTTGCCAGAGGTGGAACCAGATCGCCATCACGGCCAGCCCGACCGGGCTGATCCCGATGAGCGCCAGCCAGGCCCAGCGCGGCGCGGACGGGCTAGAGTCCTGAGCGCGCATGTAGCGGACCAGCCAGACGCCAAAGACACCAAAGCCATAGCCGATCGCGCCGGAGCAACCGCTGACCAGCCCTTGGAACAGCGGACCGCGCGGCAGCAGCGACGGCGTCATCGAAAACCAGATGAAAATCAGGCCAACCGCGGTCCCGGTGAAAGTGTAGTGGCGAGCCCACCAGGCACTGCGGGTTGGTTGCGGCACCGGCATCGTGGTTTCGGTGGGTTCAGCGGGAGCGTTAGCGTCGGCGGATTCCTCAGTGTCGACGGCTGATTCGCTGTCGACCGATTCGTCGCCAGCGGCGGTTGCCGCAGCACCTGTTTCGCTCATCGGTGGGCGAACTGAGGAGCGCGTTTCTCGATGAAGGCCGCCATTCCTTCGGACTGGTCGTCAGTCGCGAAGGTCGAATGGAAGAGCCGGCGTTCGTAGAGCAGTCCTTCAGTCAGCGTGGATTCGAAGGCTCGATTGATTGCTTCCTTGGCCATCCGGGCCGCTGACCGTGACATTTGCGAAATGGTGGCGGCGACGGCTTTGGCCTCGGTCAGCAAATCGTCGGCCGGCACCACCCGCGAAACCAGGCCGCTGCGTTCAGCTTCGGCCGCGTCGATGGTGCGGCCGGTCAGGATCAGGTCCATTGCTTTGGCCTTGCCGATCGCTCGGGTCAGACGCTGCGAGCCGCCCATGCCCGGCAGCACGCCGAGTTTGATCTCTGGCTGACCGAATTTCGCTGTGTCGGCGGCGATCAGCAGATCGCACATCATCGCCAGCTCGCAGCCACCGCCGAGTGCGTATCCGGCCACTGCGGCGATCGTCGGGGTGCGCACGGCGGCCAGCTTGCCCCAGGCGGCGAAGAAATCAGCGTCGAATGCGTCGGCGAACGTGAGGCTGGCCATCTCCTTGATGTCGGCGCCGGCGGCGAACGCCTTGGGCGAACCAGTAATGAGGATCGCCCCAATGTCCGGATCGTTGTCTAATTCTGTTGCTGCACTGGTGACTTCGTTCATTACTTGGCTGTTTAGCGCGTTCAGGGCTTGTGGCCTGTTCAGTGTGATGATGCCAACTCGCTGATCGCGCTCGACGAGGATGGTGTCGTACGTCATGTGTGACCCTCCTAGAAATTCAAGTCGTCATCGACCGGCTCGAAATACCCATCGATGTCGGCTGCGGTGACTTCGGCTAGTGTCGCCGGCGCCCATTGTGGATTGCGATCTTTGTCGACCAGCTGCGCGCGGATGCCCTCCACCAGGTCGTGTGAGCGTAGTGACGCCGACGACACCCGATAATCTTGGGTCAGAACATCTTCCAGCGTTTCCAGTTTGGCGGCGCGACGCACCGCCTCCAGCGTGACCGACAATGCGACGGGGGAGCGGCTGGCGATCAGGTTGGCGGCGTCGTCAGCAGGTCCCGCCCCATCTCCCCGATGTCCACGCAACGCGGCGATGATGTCTTCGACGGTGTCACCCATGTAACACTCGTCGATCCAATCACGTTGTGCGGCAAGGTTGCTTGGTGGAGGTTCGATAGCGTAGCCGGCTAGTGCGCTGTTGACGCCGTCGGCAATGACCGCTCGGGTGAACGCGTCGAGGTCGCGGTGTGGCACATAGTGGTCGGCGAAGCCCAGTGCTATGGCGTCGGCCCCGGAAAACGGCGCTCCGGTGAGCGCGGCATGCAGACCCAGCGCGCCAGGCGCTCGGGACAACAGGTATGTCCCGCCGACGTCGGGGATGAACCCGATGCCGACCTCGGGCATGGCCACCTTCGAGGTATCGGTCACCACCCGGGTGTTTGCGTGTGCGCCGACGCCGACGCCACCGCCCATCACGATGCCGTCCATCAACGACACGTACGGCTTGACGAACCGGGCGATTTGGCCGTTGAGCAGGTACTCGCTGCGCCAGAACCGTCGTGCCGCGACCCCGTCCGCCCGGGCGCTGTGATAGATCGCCACGACATCACCGCCGGCGCACAGTCCGCGTTCCCCAGCTCCAGATAGCACCACCGCGTGCACCGCGTCGTCGTCTTCCCAACGGGTGAGTAGGGCGGTCAACGCGTCCACCATCTGCTGGTTCAGCGAGTTGATCGCCTTGGGCCGGTTAAGCGTGATAAGGCCGACGCCAGCCTCAACGCGGGCCAGGACCTCATCCGATTCGCCAGCCACGCCCTAACCTCCCGCTCATTGGAGAATCCGACCGAAAATGCTGCCCAACGCATTGATCAGCAATCTAGATCGTTGCTAGCTCGATGGTGCCCGCGGGTAAGGTTTATGTTTATCCAGACAACAACATACGAGCCCGGCAATATCGAAGAAAACTGCAGCTCGATGGGAACTCGGGCGAGCGATTGATCGTTGAAAGCTCGAAGCCACAGCCACAAGAGAGGATCCGACGGTGCGCGAGACAAGCAACCCGGTATTTCGTTCGCTGCCTAAGCAGAGGGGCGGATACGCGCAGTTCGGCACTGGCGCGGCCCCGATGCAGCAGGGGTACTACCAAGCCGATCCCTACGCCGCGGCTCCCTACCAGGAGACTCGTGCGGCTCGGGTCTCGCGGCCACTGACCATCGACGACGTCGTTACCAAGACCGGCATGACGCTGGCGGTGTTGATGGCCTCGGCCGTGGTCTCCTTCTTCCTGGTGGCATCGAATCTCGCACTAGCCGCCCCGCTCACCCTGGTCGGCGCTTTTGGTGGCTTGGCGCTGGTGCTGGTCGCCACCTTTGGGCGCAAGCAGGACAGCCCGGCAATCGTGCTCAGCTACGCCGTCCTCGAGGGATTGTTCCTCGGCGCGGTTTCGTTCCTCTTCGCCAACTTCCGGGTGTCGTCCGCCAGCGCCGGCGCGTTGATCGGCGAGGCCGTTCTGGGCACCTTCGGGGTGTTCTTCGGGATGCTCGTCGTCTACAAAACCGGGGCCATCCGGGTCACCCCGAAGTTCACCCGAATGCTGGTCGCAGGGATGTTCGGGGTGCTAGCCCTGATGCTCGGCAATTTCGTGCTGGCGATGTTCGGGGTGGGTGGCGGAACAGGTCTCGGCCTGCGCAGCGGCGGACCGGTGGCGATCATCTTCTCGCTGGTGTGTATCGGCATCGCGGCATTCAGCTTCCTGATCGACTTCGATGCGGCCGACCAGATGATCCGCGCGGGAGCGCCGGAGAAGGCGGCGTGGGGGATTGCTCTGGGCTTGACCGTCACGCTGGTCTGGCTGTACCTGGAGATCCTGCGTCTGCTGAGTTATCTGCAGAACGACTAGCGACCAAGGATCGCTAGCTGGCTGGCCCCGAGAGGATCGTGTACTTAGCGGTATTGCTGCGCTGGGCTGGTTCAGTTCCTGTGGTCTGTGAGTACAAGTAGGTTCCCGTGGTGCTGGTCGCGCACGTGAGGGTCTGCGTGTACTGCGCTGGCGTGCCATTGAAAACTTCTGACGCACTGATGACGCCGGCAATCGGTGACGTAGTTTGGTAAGTGTAGGTCCCGGCGTGCTGTGAGCCGTCGTTGAGGATTGTGTACTCGTACGTGCCATCCGGATGGAAGGTCATCTGCCACTGGGTGCCCGCATACGGATTCTCGGGCGTCTTGGTTGCATCGTCGTCGAAGAGGAACGTTACCTCGTCTAGGCTCTCCGGGACTGTGCACTGACTATTGGGATCGGCAATTACACTAGGCGCTGCTGCCATTGCGCCGACACCGAACATCAGAGCGGTCGCCGCCAGGGCATACCCGATCGTGGTCTTCCTTGTCGATTTCGTCTGCATGGACCACCGTAATACCATACCGCGCAGCATTACTTGACGGACCCCGAGCGCCAGATCAATGGGTGGAGTCCCGTAGATGCCGAGTGACCGGGCCCCTGAATTGGTCGCCGTGTTGTTGGTCCACGGTTATGAGAGTCGAGGGTAGAGTGATCATCAGGAGGTCACGCCCCGGATGTACTCGTCATCGGTGCGCCGGCGAATCGTCGCTCGGTCGCGATCGGGCGAACCGGTTGCCGAATAACAGGATTGGCGCGTTTCCTATTGCACTACCATCGGCGACGGCTGGTGTCGGATCGTGGGACGTGTCCGCGCCGCTCTGCTAGCCGACTACGACACGAACGTCAACCGCAAACTGGCCAACGCGATCATGTCCGAGCAGGTCGCTACGTAGTACCACGACCAGGACGCCGCACGCCCAACCTCATCCACGTGGATATTCCCGCGGACCTGATCAATCGGCAGTTCACCGCGACCCAGCCCAACGAGCTGTGGTGTGGACTGCTTCTCGCGGGTGATCGTGCGTGCGCGTTTTCTACTACCGTCGATACCGCGATGGTCAACAGTGCAGTCAGTATGGCTGTGTCTGCCAGGAAACGTTGGTGCACAACGGCTCTGCACGCTGGCCACGGAACACGAGTTCATGTCTTGGAGCTTTGGGGAGAAGTCTCAACGCACCTGGCTGCCGTCGAGACTGAAGCTAATATAGATTCTCAGCAATGTACACAGGCATCACGCGCGGCGTTTTCCCGGTAACCTTCGTTGAAACGCACCCAGGCTTCACGCGCTTCTCCGTCGAGCTGAGTGCGGAGCTCGCCCGCGACGTGCACGTCGGTGCCAGCGTGGCGATCGATGGCGTGTGCTGCACTGTCGTCTCGCACACGGCCACAACGCTTTCATTCGACGCGATGCAGGAAACGCGCTCACTTACGACACTCGGGGATTTGTCGGTCGGGCGCGGCGTGAGCGTTGAACGCTCCGCGCGCCACGGTGACGAACTCGGAGGACATGACGTGTATGGACACGTGATTGGCACGGGCACTGTGACGCGCGCTACCGCTGTCGGCGGCCAGCTGGATCTCACAATCCAAGTGCCGGCAGCGTGGATGAAGTACATTTTGTACAAAGGTTTCATCGCGCTCGATGGCTCAAGTCTCACGGTGGGACAGACGCGGAATGACGGAACATTCGACGTCCATCTGATCCCTGAGACGTTGCGCGTCACCAACTTCGCGCGCAAACAGGTCGGCGATCGCGTGAACGTGGAGCTCGACCCGCGCACCGTGGCGATCGTGGACACAGTTGAGCGCGTGGTGGCCGATCGCTTGCGCGACGAACACCTACCTCAACTACGCTAACCCCGATACCCGCCAGATGGTTGACGGGAGTCATTTATCCCACGATCGCCTGCGCCCATCAGCACACGACGAACGTCACACGCCACAGGGAGCTGGTTAGAGCCATCACCAGCTGGCTGCCCTATTCGTCGGACGCGGCGGCCCTAACTGAGCCGCTCGATCACCATCGCCATGCCCTGCCCGCCGCCGACACACATGGTTTCCAGACCCAGCGTCTTGTCGTAGCTGGTGAGGTTGTTCAGCAGCGTGGTAGCGATACGTGCGCCGGTCATGCCAAACGGGTGACCTAGCGCGATCGCCCCGCCCGACACGTTCAGCTTGTCTTCGTCGATTCCCAGCTCGCGGGCTGAGCCCAGGACCTGCACCGCGAAGGCTTCGTTGATCTCGACCAGGTCGATGTCGCTCACCGACATGCCGGCGCGTTGCAGCGCCTGCTTGCACGCCTCGACCGGGCCCAGGCCCATGATCTCCGGTGAGAGCCCGCTGACTCCGGTGGACACGATGCGCGCCAGCGGTGTCAGGCCCAGTTCCTTGGCTTTCGTGTCGCTGGTGATCACCAATGCGGCGGCACCGTCGTTGAGTGGGCAGGCGTTTCCTGCGGTGACGGTGCCATTAGGCCGGAACGCGGGTTTGAGCTCGGCGACCTTCTCGTAAGTAGTACCCGGTCGTGGCCCGTCATCGGTGCTCACCGTGCTGCCGTCGGGGAGGGTGACCGGGGAAATTTCGCGCTCAAAGAACCCGCTCTTGATTGCCTCCTCGGCCCGGTTTTGGCTGCGTACCCCCCAGCGGTCTTGGTCTTCACGGCTGATGCCGGTGAGTATGGCGACGTTTTCAGCGGTCTGGCCCATCGCGATATAGACGTCGGGCAGCTTGCCGTCGGTGCGGGGATCGTGCCATTCGTCGGCGCCCGCGGCGGCCGCTGCCGAGCGTTGCTGGGCCTCGGTGAAGAGCGGATTGTGGGTGTCCGGCCAGGAGTCGGAGTTGCCTTTGCCGAACCGCGACACTGTCTCTACACCCGCGGAGATGAACGCGTCGCCCTCACCGGCCTTGATCGCGTGAAAAGCCATCCGGGTGGTCTGCAGCGACGACGAGCAGTACCGGTTGACCGTGGTGCCCGGCAGGAAGTCATAGCCGAGTTCGACGGCCACCACGCGGGCCATGTTGAAACCGGACTCACCGCCTGGCAGGCCACATCCCAAGATGAGGTCGTCGATCTGGTGTGGGTTTAGCGCTGGCACTTTGTCGAGGGCGGCGCGCACCATCTGAACGGCCAGGTCATCGGGTCGCATACTGACCAGCGACCCCTTCATAGCGCGGCCGATCGGGGAGCGGGCGGTGGCAACGATGACGGCTTCCGGCATGGTGATTCCCTCCATTGGGGTGCAGGCTCACAGACAGGTGGTAGGCCACCGGCGACGAGCCGTAAGAAGACGTAGCTAAATCTAGTCGCTGCCCTCTGGTTCGGACGGCCCGGGCCGCAAGGGCGACTGCGGCACCGGGGGGTTGCTCTTGTCGCCCAGCGCGTCGCACAGCACCCGCAGCAGCTGGTCGGCCGCCAGCGCATATGCCGTCGCCGAGGGGTGGTAACCGTCGGCGGAAAACATCTGCTCGGGCGTGGCCCGGAATTGGGGGGCCAGCAGGTGCGCCAGCGGTACCGGCACACCGCCGGCTGCCCTGACGGCCGCGGCTTGGGCTCGGGCCAGCCGCAGCCCCCGAGTGCTTGCCAGCCAGCGCAGTGGCTGCGGGATGGCGGAGATGACCCCCAGATCCGGGCAGGTCCCAACGACCACCACCGCACCCCCGGTGTGCAATCTGTGCACCGCCAAGCCCAGCCGTCGCGCCGACTGGCTGACGCCGTTGAGTGCGGTGACGTCGTTAGCGCCGATCATCATCACCGCCACGTCCGGCGGCGGTCCCGCCACGAACATCGCATCGACTTGGCCGCACACGCCTTTTGAGGTGGCGCCGACAATAGCTTTGGTGCTCAGCCGGATCCGCTTACCGGTCTGCTCTGCCAGTCCGCGCGCGATGAGCACGCCCGGCACCTGCTCGGCGCTGCCGCAGCCATACCCGGTCGCCGTGGAGTCACCAAAAATCATGAGATGCAGGTCGGCAGGCACGCCGCGCTGCCAGCGCTGCCCGGGCCCGCCGTCGGGGGCGTACACGCCGTCGGCGCGTGGCGGGATATCCCAGGATTTAGGGATGACAGTGCGCGCGTGTGTCGCCTGGCCAACCAGCAGATTACGTGCGCCCAGATAGGCCGTGCCTGTCGAGGCGAGTGCACCCGCTGTGGCCAGAGCGATCATCGACCGCCGCGGCACCCTTACGGTCACGCCACTAGTTTAAGACGGCCACGATGACATTTGCTTGAGGAGCTGAGAAATAACGCGATTACGGTGTGGATCAATTGTGGTATCGAATCAGACTCTTCAAACGTTTTACTCAGAAACGGCTGGCAAGCTAAGTCCGAGAGGTTGGTTGAACGCCCCGGGGAGCGGTTTGAACCGGACGCTTAGCCGCCTCGTCACATAACTACAAAGGCGTAGGAAGTGTCGACATGACCGCACTCAGCAAGGTATCCGGCTCACCCCGTGATGCCATCCGCCCACATGAGGTATTCACGGCACGTAGAGTTGAGGCCCGCAGATTCGCGATCAGTGACGGTGCCCCGGTCGAGGTTCTCGAATCCGGGCCCAGCGTTGCTGCGCGAGTTGCCACGCTGGCGTCACGACTCACGATCCGGCCAGCTTTGGCGGTCGGCAGCTACATTCCTAGCGTGCCGTGGCCGTGGGGCCTCATCGATGTGGCGTCCAGCGTTCTGCTCCCCAGGTCCGCAGCCATTCGGGCCGCGGTGAGCTTGCCCAACGCGTCAGCTCAGCTAGTGCGAGCGCCTGGAGTGCTACCCGCGGACGGCAGCCGGCGGGTAATTATCTACTTGCACGGCGGTGCGTTCTTGACCTGTGGAGCAAACTCGCACGGCAAGCTCGTCGAGACGCTGTCGAACTTTGCTGACTCGCCGGTTCTTGTGGTCAATTATCGGCTGCTGCCTAAGCACTCGATCGGGATGGCCCTCGAGGACTGTTACGACGCGTACCGGTCGTTGCGGGTGCGCGGATACCACCCCGGGCAGATTGTGCTGGCTGGGGATTCCGCCGGTGGATATCTCGCGCTTGCGCTCGCGCAGCGGCTGCAGGACGAAGGCGAGGAGCCAGCAGCGCTGGTGGCTATCTCGCCACTGCTGCAGCTAGCAAAGGAATACAAACAGGCGCATCCCAACATTAAGAGCGACGCAATGTTCCCGGCAAGGGCATTCGACGCGCTTGTCGCATTGGTTGCTAGCGCGGCTGCGCAGTGCAAAGTCGACGGCAAGCCAGAAGAGATCTATGAACCCTTGGAACACATCAAACCCGGCCTGCCGCGGACTTTGATTCACGTTTCTGGATCTGAGGTGCTGCTGCACGACGCGCAGTTGGCCGCCAGCCGGCTGGCGGCGGTTGGTGTGCCGGCCGAGGTACGGGTCTGGCCTGGCCAGGTCCACGACTTTCAGCTGGCCGCGCCACTGGTGCCGGAGGCGGTCCGTTCGCTGCGCCAGATTGGCGAGTACATCCGCGAGGCCACCGGATAGCGGATCGGGGTGGCCCGCCATCACCCCGAGTGGTTGTCGGTGGCAAAAATTCGCCTGAGACGATGAACGCATGCGGATTGCGCAGCACATCAGTGACCTCATCGGCGGCACGCCACTGGTCCGCCTGAATTCCGTCGTCCCGGCCGGCGCCGGAACCGTGGCGGCAAAGGTCGAATATCTCAACCCCGGGAGTAGCTCCAAGGACCGGATCGCGGCCAAGATGATCGATGCGGCAGAGGCCAGCGGTCAGCTGAAGCCGGGTGGCACCATCGTCGAACCTACGTCGGGCAATACCGGTGTTGGTCTGGCTTTGGTCGCCCAGCATCGCGGGTATAAGTGTGTGTTCGTCTGCCCCGACAAAGTCAGCGAGGATAAACGGAATGTCCTGCTGGCCTACGGCGCAGAGGTCGTCGTGTGTCCGACGGCCGTCCCGCCCGACGACCCGGACAGCTACTACAGCGTTTCCGACCGGTTGGTCGCGGAGATCGACGGTGCTTGGAAACCCGACCAGTACGCCAACCCAGCAGGACCGGCCAGCCACTACGAGACCACCGGCCCCGAGATTTGGGCCGACACCGACGGCAAGGTCACCCATTTCGTCGCCGGCATCGGTACTGGCGGGACGATCACCGGCGCGGGCCGCTACCTCAAGGAGGTGTCCGGCGGATCGGTACGCATTATCGGTGCCGACCCGGAAGGGTCGGTGTATTCGGGTGGTACCGGCCGGCCATATCTGGTCGAGGGGGTGGGCGAGGACTTCTGGCCGGCGGCGTACGACCCGACGGTGCCCGATCAGATCATCGCGGTGTCTGACTCCGACTCGTTCAATATGACCAGGCGGTTGGCCCGCGAAGAAGCGATGCTGGTCGGCGGGTCGTGCGGCATGGCGGTTGTGGCCGCCTTGCAGGTGGCCGAGGAAGCTGGGCCGGACGCGTTGGTCGTGGTCTTGCTGCCGGACGGCGGCCGTGGCTACATGTCGAAGATCTTCAATGACGCCTGGATGTCGTCGTATGGGTTCCTGCGTAGCCGCCTGGACGGGTCGACCGAGCAGCCCACGGTGGGTGATGTGTTGCGCCGGAAATCGGGCGCGCTGCCCGACTTGGTGCACACCCATCCGTCGGAGACGGTGCGTGACGCCATTGGCATTCTGCGTGAGTACGCGGTCTCCCAGATCCCGGTTGTCGGCGCCGAGCCGCCGGTGATGGCGGGCGAGGTCGCCGGCAGCGTCTCTGAACGGGAACTGCTTTCGGCCGTGTTCGAAGGTCGTGCCAGCTTGGCCGACGCCGTCTCGGAACACATGAGCCCGCCGCTGCGGCTAATCGGCGCCGGTGAGTTGGTCAGTGTGGCCGGCAAGGCGCTGCGCGACTCGGACGCGTTGATGGTGGTGGAGAAGGGCAAACCGGTTGGGGTCATTACTCGATACGACTTGTTGGGTTTCCTCTCGGAGGGCGCGCCGCGACGCTAGCGGGGTGATCGGGCCGCAAATTAATTCGGCTACAAACAAATACGGCGACCGCTGATGCGCCGAAGCCCTCGCCCGCTCGCTGCGCGAACTCGTTCTCAGGTAGGGTAATGCGGCCTAGTTCAGCTCCTCCGCAGTGGAAGGTTGCCCATGACCGATCAACCGCCGCCTAGCGGGTCTAACCCGCCACCTGCTCCGCCCCCGCCTGGGTCATCCGGTGGGTATGAGGCTGCGCCTGCCCCGTCTGAGCCGGGCGCTGCCTACCCGCCGCCTCCGCCGCCCGGCGGTTCGTACCCGCCGCCTCCGCCACCCGCCGGCGGGTACGCGCCGCCCCCACCTGGACCGGCGATCCGCGCACTGCCTACGGAGGCCTACACACCCTGGATTACCCGGGTGCTGGCCTACATCATCGACAACATTCCGGCCGCGGTTGTGCTCGGCATTGGCCTGTTGATTCAGACGCTGACGATGCAAGAGGCGTGCGTCACCGACATCACGCAATACAACGTCAACCAGTACTGCGCCACCCAGCCCACCGGCATCGGCATGTTGGCGTTCTGGTTCGCATGGCTGGTGGCGATGGCCTACCTGGTCTGGAACTACGGCTACCGCCAGGGCACCACCGGCTCTAGCATCGGCAAGACGGTGATGAAGTTCAAGGTGGTCAGCGAGACCACTGGGCAGCCCATCGGTTTCGGGATGTCGGTGGTGCGCCAGCTGGCACACTTCGTCGACGCGATCATCTGTTACATCGGGTTCTTGTTCCCGCTGTGGGACGCCAAACGGCAAACCCTGGCGGACAAGATCATGACGACGGTGTGTCTGCCGATCTGATCGTCGATGAGCGAAGATCACCAGGGACACCACGGCAGCATCGGACTAGCCACCAAAGCTATCCATGCTGGCTATCGCCCGGATCCGGCAACCGGGGCGGTGAACGCCCCGATTTATGCCAGCAGCACGTTTGCCCAAGACGGCGTCGGCGGGTTGCGCGGCGGATTCGAATACGCACGCACCGGCAACCCGACTCGCGCCGCTTTGGAGGCATCCCTGGCCGCGGTCGAAGACGGCGCTTTCGCGCGGGCCTTCAGTTCCGGGATGGCCGCAAGCGACTGTGCTTTGCGGGCAATGCTGCGACCGGGCGACCACGTGGTCATCCCGGACGACGCCTACGGCGGCACCTTCCGGCTGATCGACAAGGTCTTTACCCAATGGAACGTCGCCTACACGCCGGTACCGCTACCTGACCTTGACGCGGTCCGCGCCGCGATCACGCCACGGACCCGGCTGATATGGGTGGAAACACCGACCAATCCGTTGCTGTCCATCGCCGACATCGCGGCCATTGCCGAGGTCGGCCGGAAAAATTCGGCAAAGGTGTTGGTGGACAACACCTTTGCGTCACCCGCGCTGCAACAGCCGCTGACGCTGGGGGCGGATGTCGTGTTGCATTCGACCACCAAATACATCGGTGGCCACTCCGACGTGGTGGGCGGCGCCCTGGTCACCAACGACGACGAGCTGGACCAGGCTTTCGGCTTCCTGCAGAACGGAGCCGGAGCGGTGCCAAGCCCGTTCGACGCGTACCTCACGATGCGCGGCTTGAAGACGTTAGTGCTGCGGATGCAGCGGCACAACGAAAACGCCATTGCGGTAGCAGAATTCCTGGCCGGGCATCCCTCGGTGAGCGCCGTGCTGTATCCGGGCTTGCCCAGCCATCCCGGCCATGAGGTCGCCGCACGGCAGATGCGTGGCTTCGGCGGCATGGTTTCGCTGCGGATGCGTGCCGGCCGGCAAGCCGCCCAGGATCTGTGCGCCCGCACCAAGGTGTTTATCTTGGCTGAATCCTTGGGTGGGGTGGAGTCGCTGATCGAGCATCCCAGCGCCATGACGCACGCGTCGACGGCCGGATCGCAGCTGGAAGTCCCCGACGACCTGGTGCGGCTTTCGGTCGGCATTGAGGATGTCGACGACCTGCTGGGTGACCTCGAGCAGGCGCTGAACCAACTGCGCCGACTGTGAACCTGACGACGCGACACGCCGCTTAGCCGTCGCAGGATTCACGCTCGCGGTACTTACGAGTGATACGGCTCCGCGCTGACCAACGTCACCTTGACGGTGTTGCCGTTGGGCACGGTGTAGCTGCGGGTCTCACCCACCTTGGCGTCGATCAGGGCGCCACCCAGTGGTGAGTTTGGTGAGTACACCTCGAGCTTGCCCTCGTTGACGCCCTCCTGGCGAGTGGCGATGAGGAATGTCTCGGTGTCGGACTTGTCGCCGTTGTAGTAGACCTTGACCACCGAGCCGGGCAGCGCCACGCCGGACTGCTTGGGTGCTTCGCCGACCTTCGCGTTGTTGAGCAGGTCCTGCAGTTGGCGAATGCGGGCTTCCTGCTGGCCCTGCTCCTCGCGGGCGGCGTGATATCCGCCGTTCTCGCGCAGGTCACCCTCCTCGCGGCGGTCGTTGATTTCCGCGGCGATGACCGGACGATTCGCGATCAACTGGTCGAGCTCGGCCTTGAGTCGGTCATGTGACTCCTGGGTCAACCAGGTCACCTGAGTATCCGTCATCTCGTCGCGCTCCTTGTGTTCTCGGCTCCGCGTAATTCGCGTAAGTATTTGATCCCCCGCTGCCCGGGACGTATCCGGGTCGCCCCGTGTGCCGCTGCTTCATTCCGCTCACGGCCACTAATGCAGCAATACACGGTCCCAGTAGGAACCGTGCATTTACTCATGTTACCACCGCGAAAATAGCTGGGTGACGTCATATTCGTCGGCTAGCATTTGTCGCTCGGTCAGGCTGGGCGCAGGTATCCCGGCACGTCGGTGCCGCAGCCATAGATATCGGCCATCACCGGTGGTCGGGCGGATTTGACCGTCGTCGTCACCTGCACCGTGGTCGCCTCGGATGGCGCGACCAGCACCTCACGCCTACCTGTCTCGCTGCCGTCTTTGGACCGAACCCGCACAATGCAATCCACCGGACGCGACGGGTCGGAGCGCGTCACGCTGATCGTCACCAACACCGTCTCGTCGTCGATCACTTGGTAGCCGGCCAGCGAGCCCGCGACGTCGCTGGTGCCGAGCCGTTGGTAGCCGATGACAGCGATGGCGGTGCCGGCAGTGACGGCCAACACGGCCAGGGCGATGACGCCGCGGCGCCGCGATTTGGCGGACAGTCGGGGACGTCCGTAACGGGTCTCGGGAAGCGGGAGGGCAGCTGGGTTCATCTGCGCCGCTCCTCTCCCCCGCAAGCGGGAGGTGCCCCCACATCGCTCTTTGCTCTGCATCGTCGTCAGCGCGGTTCATGGGTGGCTTGTCGGGTGCCGCACCCCTGCCGACGGGATGCATCGATCGAGAACTGGAATTATAGGCTCAGGCGGTCGACCGGCGAACGGACAAGGGGGCATGTGAGCGAACTGCGGTTGATGGCGGTACACGCCCACCCTGACGACGAGTCCAGCAAGGGCGCTGCCACTCTCGCCCGCTACGCTGACGAGGGTCATCGGGTGCTGGTGGTGACGTTGACCGGCGGCGAGCGCGGCGAAATTCTCAACCCGGCGATGGACCTACCCGATGTACATGGACATATCGCCGAAATCCGCCGCGACGAGATGGCGAAGGCAGCCGAGATCCTCGGGGTTGAGCACACCTGGCTGGGCTTCATCGACTCTGGCCTCCCCAAGGGCGACCCGCCGCCCCCGCTGCCCGACGACTGCTTTGCGCTGATGCCGCTGGAAGTATGCACCGAGGCGTTGGTGCGGGTGATTCGTGAGTTTCGTCCGCACGTGATGACCACCTACGACGAGAATGGCGGGTACCCGCATCCCGACCACATTCGCTGCCACCAGGTTTCGATCGATGCCTACGAGGCGGCCTGCGACTATCGGCGTTTCGGCGACGCCGGCGAGCCGTGGACGGTGTCCAAGCTGTACTACAACCACGGCTTTCTGCGGGCGCGGATGCAGGTGCTGCACGACGAATTCGCCAAGCATGGCCAAATTGGTCCATTCGACAAGTGGCTCGCGCAGTGGGACCCCGAGCACGACCCGTTTGAGTCCCGGGTGACGACGCGCGTCGAGTGCTCGGCGTATTTCAGCCAGCGCGACGACGCGTTGCGGGCGCACGCCACCCAGATCGACCCCAAAGCCGAATTTTTCGCGGCGCCGATCTCCTGGCAGCAGCGGCTCTGGCCGACCGAGGAATTCGAGTTGGCACGCTCGCGGGTCCCCACCCGGGTGCCGGAGCACGACTTGTTCGCCGGAATCGAGGCAGACGGGTGAGCCATATTTTTCTCACCGT
Organism: Mycobacterium haemophilum DSM 44634; assembly: GCF_000340435.2. Classification (NCBI taxonomy): domain Bacteria; kingdom Bacillati; phylum Actinomycetota; class Actinomycetes; order Mycobacteriales; family Mycobacteriaceae; genus Mycobacterium; species Mycobacterium haemophilum. The sequence continues at coordinate 3,271,155 of NZ_CP011883.2, read as the reverse complement.
GATTGCTGATGGCGCACCGCAGCACCACGGGCCCGATTTTGGCAAGGCAAGCCCGATGGGCCTGCTGGTTATCGTGCTGCTGTTGATCGCCACGTTGTTGCTGTTGCGGTCAATGAACCGGCAACTAAGAAAGGTCCCCAAATCGTTCGACCCTGAGCACCCTGAGCTTGATCAGGCCGCCGACGAGGGCACCGACCTGGGCGGTGAGCTTGGTGAAGAGCCCCCCGGCACCGATCGCAACGGATCCGCGCGACCACCGGGACCCGGCAATGACCCCGGCTGATTCGTCCCGCGCAAATACCCTGGGCCTGGCCGCCAGCCCATATTTGCGCCAGCATGCCGACAACCCGGTGCATTGGCAGCAATGGACGCCACGGGCACAGGCAGACGCCGCTGCGCGCGATGTGCCGATCCTGTTGTCCGTCGGCTACGCCGCGTGTCACTGGTGCCATGTCATGGCGCACGAATCGTTCGAGGACGACGAGGTGGCCGCCGCGATGAACGCGGGATTCGTCTGTGTCAAAGTCGACCGCGAGGAACGGCCCGACATCGACGCGGTCTACATGAACGCCACCGTCGCGCTCACCGGACAGGGTGGCTGGCCGATGACATGTTTTCTGACGCCCGACGGCCGACCGTTTTTCTGCGGCACTTACTATCCGAAAGCCGCTTTCTTACAGCTTCTTTCGGCTATTTCCGACACCTGGCGGGACCGCCGCGCCGACGTCGAGGAGGCGTCCGACCACATCGCCGGCGAGTTACGCTCGATGGCCGGGGCATTTGGAGCGCTCCCGGGGCCGCCCGACGGCGGTTCGGCGGTGACGTCGACGCTGTGCGACCACGCCGTGGCAGCCGTGCTGCGCGACCAGGACACCGTTCGTGGTGGTTTCGGCGGAGCGCCCAAGTTCCCGCCGTCGGCGCTGCTGGAGGCGCTGCTGCGAAGCTATGAGCGCACCGGGTCGCCGGCCGTGCTACAGGCGGTCGCACGTACCGGCAGCGCGATGGCCCGCGGCGGCATCTACGACCAACTCGCCGGCGGGTTCGCCCGGTACAGCGTCGACGACGCCTGGGTGGTGCCACATTTCGAGAAGATGCTGTATGACAACGCGCTACTGCTGCGCGCATACGCACACTGGGCCCGTCGTACCGGAGACCAGCTAGCTCGCCGGGTCGCCACGCAGACCGCCCGTTTTCTGCTCGACGAGCTGCGCTCCAACGTCGGAGCGGGAATGTTCACTTCGTCGCTGGATGCTGACGCCGACGGTCGCGAGGGTTCGACCTATGTTTGGACGCCGGCGCAGCTGACTGAGGTGCTCGGCGCCGAAGACGGCCGTTGGGCCGCGGACGTTTTCGCCGTCACCGGGTCCGGCACCTTCGAACACGGGACGTCGGTGCTGCAGTTGCATGGGGATCCGGATCCGCAACGACTGCAACGGATCCGGACCGCGCTGTTGGCTGCGCGGGGAACCCGCGCCCAACCCGGCCGCGATGACAAGGTCGTCGCGGCCTGGAACGGGCTGACGATCACCGCTTTGACCGAGGCCAGTGTGGCCTTGCAAAAACCCGAGTTGGCGCGAGCCGCGCGGGACTGCGCGACGGCGTTGCTGGACCTGCATATGGTCGACGGCCGGCTGCGGCGGACCAGCCTGGGCGGGGTGGTCGGTGACAGTGCCGCGATCCTGGAAGACCATGCGATGTTGGCCACCGGACTGCTGGCGCTCTACCAGCTGACCTCCGACAAGGTCTGGCTGGCGACGGCGACCGACCTGCTCGACACCGCGATGCGGCACTTTGCCGACGCAGCGCACCCTGGCCGCTGGTTCGACACCGCCGACGACGCCGAGCAGCTGATGCTGCGGCCTGCCGATCCGCAGGATGGGGCGACGCCGTCGGGGGCATCGTCGATCACCGAAGCGCTGCTGACCGCTGCGCACCTGACCGATGGTGCGCGCGCCGAGCGCTATTTGCTGGCCGCGGGTAACACGCTGAGCGCGCATTCGGTGTTGCTGGCGCGTGCGCCGCGCTCAGCCGGGCATTGGCTGGCCGTGGCCGAATCCGTGGTGCGCGGACCGCTGCAGATCGCGGTCGCCTGTAACCCCTCAGAACCCGAGCAGTCATCTCTGCTGGCTGACGCGCGCCGGCTGGCACCGGGCGGGGCGATCGTCGTGGGCGGCGAGATGAACTCGTCAACGCTGCTGGCTGGACGGGACCGCGTGAATGGTTCTGACGCCGCCTACGTGTGCCGCGGCCGGACCTGCGATCTGCCGGTGACCAGCGAAGTCGAACTCGCGGCGGCCCTGGGTGCGCCCGGATCGTTTGCATCGCGAGCGTGAAGCTGGCTTCACGCTCGACAGCCAACGTGAAGCTGGCTTCACATTGGCCGGTGAAGACCGCTCAGAAGACCACGAACCACATGGCGATGTAGTGGCAGATCGCCGCGATCGCGGTGCAGGCGTGGAAAAACTCGTGGAAACCGAATGTCGCCGGCCACGGGTTGGGCCAGCGCAGCGCGTAGAGAATGCCGCCGATGCTGTACAAGGCGCCGCCAACGAACAACAGCACCATGGCGGCCACCCCGGCGTTGTGCAGGATCGTGCCGGTGTACCACACCGCCACCCAACCCAGCAGCAGGTAGAGCGGCACCCCCACCCAGCGCGGTGCCGACGGCCAACACACCTTCAGCAAGATCCCGGCCAGCGCGCCGCCCCATACGATCCACAACACCACTCGCCCTGCCTCCGGCGGCATGGCCAGCAGCGCGAATGGGGTGTAGCTGCCCGCGATGAACACGAAGATCATCGAATGATCCAGCCGCCGCATCCATTTCTGAGCGGTCGCGGACTTCCAGTGGACGCGGTGGTAGGTGGCGCTGACGGTGAACATCAGCACCGTGGCCGCGGTGTAGGCAAACGTTGCCAGCCCGGCGCGGGTGGATGCCACCGCCCACGAGACCGCGACCAGTGAGGCACCCGCAAGGACGGCGACTCCCGCGGAATACATGTGGATCCAGCCTCGAAAACGAGGCTTGTAGCGCGGTTTGGTCAGGACGCGGGTGACCCCTTCGACGATCTGATGACCGGCACTAGCCGACGCCGAGCCCGGCGATTCAGTCTCCGCGTTGCTGGCCGTGCCGGCCTGACCGCTCATATCCTCTGCCTGCCCCCGCGTTGAGTTGCCATTGGCCGATGTGAATCACAGTAACCCGGAATGCTTAACGCACCGACCCGACATAACAAGCCGGAAATGCGGACCGGAATTTGTTGCTTGCCACAGTAGGGTAGATGCTCGTGGAGATCATTCCGCCGCGGCTCAAAGAACCGTTATATGCGCTCTACGAGCTGCGGCTGCGGCAGGGTCTGGCGGCCTCGAAATCCCAACTTCCCCGCCACATCGCAGTCCTGTGTGACGGAAACCGGCGGTGGGCCCGCGACGCCGGATACGACGATGTCAGCTACGGCTATCGGATGGGTGCGGCCAAGATCGCCGAGATGCTGCGGTGGTGCCAAGAAGCCGGCATCGAAATGACCACCGTCTACCTGCTATCCACCGAAAACTTACAACGCGATCCCGATGAACTCGCCGCACTGATCGAGATCATTACCGACGTGGTCGAAGAAATCTGCGCACCTGCCAACCGCTGGAGTGTGCGTACCGTCGGCGATTTAGAGCTGCTTGGCGAGGAACCGGCCCGTCGACTGCGCGGCGCAGTGGAATCCACACCGGGCGTCGCGCCGTTCCATGTCAACGTCGCGGTGGGCTACGGAGGTCGCCGCGAGATCGTCGGCGCGGTACGCGCGTTGTTGGGTAAGGAACTCGCCAACGGCGCCACCGCCGAGGAGCTCGTCGAGGCGGTGACCGTCGAGGGCATTTCCGAGAACCTGTACACCTCTGGCCAACCCGACCCCGATCTGGTGATCCGCACCTCAGGCGAGCAACGCCTGTCCGGGTTTTTGCTGTGGCAGAGCGCGTATTCAGAGATGTGGTTCACCGAAGCGCACTGGCCCGCATTCCGGCGGGTCGATTTCCTGCGCGCGCTGCGCGACTACAGCATGAGGCACCGCAGGTACGGCAAGTAGCGACAGGCATAACCACAGGTCGTCGCGTGCGTGCCACACTGGATGCGTGGCTGCGCTGTCGGCGGTGGTATTCGCGCTCAGCGGGTGGCTCGGGTTGTATCTGCTGGCTCGTAATCCGCGCAAGTTGTTCTCCCCGGCGTGGCGTGGTTCGCAGTACTCGTCGAGCTGTCCCGGCCGCCTGACACCGCTCGGGCGCGCACCGCTGAACTGTTGCTGGTCGGCGCGGTTGGTGCGCTCGCACTGCTCGGCGCGACGATGGCCGGCAGTGTTAACGGACCGCTGCGGCCGGGCCATTGGTTGATGTGCGCGGTGATCTCGATATCCACGCTGGGCGCCATGGTCACCGCGATACGGCGGCCTGCCCAGCCGGTGCCCGTTGGCCGCAGTGGCCTCGGACTGGTCATTGTCGCCAATGCCATCCTGATTATTTCGCTCGGCTTGGTGCCCAGCTGGCTGGCCCTGGCGTCGACGGGGGTCGACGTGCTGCTGCTGGGTGTGGCCGTGGCCCTGTGGGATGCCTTTGATGAGGGGCCAGGCGCTGCGTGCCGACATGCTGCGCCCGTTTGCTGGCTGTTCGGTGGTGGCGGCGCTGTTTGGTGGCCAGGCCCTGATCGGCCTGGCGGCAACCCGCCACGAACCCACCGCGCATATCGCGCTGACCGTGTTGCTGTTCACAAGCCTGGCGATCTCGATCACGGTACAGGTGCTGGCCGATCCCTTGGCCGGGATCCTGGACCGCCTAGCGTTCTCCAAGTCGCCCACGCTGCGCGCCGACCGGGCCGCGCTACGGCACACCGGTGCGGCATTGCCGCTGCGGTCGGTTGATCCCCTGGCCGATGTCGACGAGGACGCGTTTGTCAGGCTTACCCGCCGGGCGCTGGGCCACTACGGTGACCTGACCAAACTGGTTACCAGCCCGCTGACCGCGTTGCCGGTGATTGATGAGCGACTTGCCGCCCGCGGCGCGCCCGACCATCCGCTGGAGCGGACCAACGAACTCAAGACTGTTCTCGCCGACGGCATTGGGAGGCTCAAGCCGCGCGACGCCGGCGACTTCGGAACCACCGAGCAGTGGCGCTACTACAACTCGCTGTATTTCCCCTACGTTGTCGGTGTGCGCGCCTACGCCCAGAACGCCACTGCCTCCGGTTTGGATCCGACCGCGCGTCTTGCCTGGCAATGGTTGGTCACCGAGGTTCCCCAGCGTTCGTTGCATAACTGGCAAAACGCCGCGGCCCGGCTGATCGCCGCCGATCTGCGCGGGCGTGTCGCTGCGTCCAGTGACTAAGCCCGGTGAGCTGGCGCGTCCGCGCAATTTAGTCCGAGTGGGAATAGCCGGATGAACTGCCTAGTCCTTCTATGGGTGGCAGTACTTGGCAGCGCCGCGAGTCGATCTGGCAGTGCTTCGCCGGCACCCTCAAACCTGTTCGACCCAAACCGCCATCCTGAGGGAGTAATCACATGACCGCTATCCCTGGTCAGCGAACCAGACCCCTATACGACTCGACCGACTCGCTGCTGCGTTTTGCCATGCGTGCCGACGCCACGTTGACGGGATTGCTCGGTCTGGCCGTCGCCTTCGCCGCCGACGAGTTCTCGTCGCTGACCGGGCTGACGTCCGGTCAGGAATACGCTATGGGCGCCTTCTTCGTGCTCTACGGCTTGGTGGTGTTCAGCCTCGCGGCGTTGCCGAACTTGCGGCGGGTCGGGATCAGTGTCGTCGTGGCCAATATCGTGTACACGCTGGCGGCGATCGTGGCCGCTGAAGTAGTGCCGATGACCACCACTGGGGTCGCCGCGACGCTGGCGAGTGGTGTCTATACCGCGGTGTTCGCGGGACTGCAGTACCTGGGAGTGCGTCGTCTGGCGACGTAACCGTCCCGCGTCGACAGCTACAGCTTGCGCAGGCGCAGCCGGTTAATGGAATGGTCGGCGTCTTTGCGTAATACCAGGGTGGCGCGGGGGCGGGTGGGCAGAATGTTCTCCACCAGGTTGGGCCGGTTGATCGACCGCCAGATCTCGCGGGCGGCGGCGACCGCCTTGGTGTCGTTAAGGGCCGAGTAGTGGTGGAAGTGTGACTCCGGGTCGGCGAATGCCGTGCCGCGCATCGCCAAAAACCGCGATATGTACCACTGCTCGATGTCTTGGATCCGGGCGTCCACATAGAGCGAGAAGTCGAATAGGTCCGACACCATCAGGGTAGGGCCGGTCTGCAATACGTTGAGGCCCTCCAAGATCAGGATGTCGGGATGGCGGACCACGTGCTTGGCCCCGGGGATAACGTCGTAGCGCAGATGGGAATACACCGGTGCGCACGCGTAGTCGGAACCGGACTTCACAGAGGTCACGAACCGCATCAGCGCTCGGCGGTTATAGCTTTCCGGAAAGCCTTTGCGGTGCATGAGATTGCGTCGATCCAGCTCGGCGTTGGGGTAGAGAAAACCGTCGGTGGTCACCAGGTCGACCCGGGGATGGTGATCCCAGCGAGCCAGCAGTGCTTGCAGCACGCGGGCGGTGGTTGATTTGCCGACTGCCACGCTGCCGGCTACCCCAATGATGAACGGCACCGGCCGGTCCGGGTTTTGTTGCGGCTCGCCGAGGAATTCCGCGGTGGCGGCAAACAATCGCTGGCGGGCGGCGACCTGAAGATGAATCAGCCGGGCCAGTGGTAGGTAGACCTCTTCAACTTCGAGTAGGTCGAGCTGTTCACCAAGACCACGCAGGCCGATCAGTTCCTCTTCGGTGAGTGCTAGCGGCGTCGACATGCGGAGCGCGCGCCACTGCTTCCGGTCGAACTCGACATACGGGCTCGGCTCGCTCAGCCGCGGCATGGTGTCAGTCTTGCAGGCAGGAACGCGTGCCCGACGGCTGGGCTGTCGAAAGGCCCCCGAAGGCGACGCTGGATAGACTGGCGCCCGTGACTGCCGCACCCGACGCCCGCACCCCTATCCCCGACACGGCCTCCCTGATGTCCGCCCCGCTCGCCGACATCGACCCCGATATTGCCGAGCTGCTGGGCAAAGAACTCGGCCGGCAACGGGACACCTTGGAGATGATCGCTTCGGAGAACTTCGTGCCGCGCTCGGTGCTGCAGGCCCAAGGCAGCGTGCTGACCAACAAGTACGCCGAGGGGTTGCCCGGCCGGCGCTACTACGGCGGCTGCGAGCACGTCGACGTCGTGGAGAACATCGCCCGCGACCGGGCCAAGGCGCTGTTCGGTGCCGACTTCGCCAACGTGCAGCCGCACTCGGGAGCCCAGGCCAACGCCGCGGTGCTGCATGCGCTGATGTCACCGGGGGAGCGGCTGCTGGGCCTGGACCTGGCCAATGGCGGTCATCTGACGCACGGCATGCGGCTGAACTTCTCCGGCAAGCTGTATGAAACCGGCTTTTATGGCGTCGACGCGACAACGCATCTCATCGACATGGACGCGGTGCGAGCCAAGGCGCTGGAATTCCGCCCGAAGGTGCTGATCGCTGGCTGGTCGGCCTACCCGCGAATTCTGGACTTCGCTGCCTTTCGGTCGATCGCGGACGAAGTCGACGCCAAGCTGTGGGTCGACATGGCGCACTTCGCGGGCCTGGTGGCCGCGGGACTGCACCCGTCTCCGGTGCCGCACGCCGCGGTGGTTTCCACCACGATCCACAAGACGCTTGGGGGCGGCCGTTCCGGAATGATCCTGGGCAAGCAAGAGTTCGCTAAGGCCATCAACTCAGCGGTGTTCCCCGGCCAGCAGGGCGGACCGCTGATGCATGTCATCGCGGGCAAGGCGGTCGCGCTGAAGATCGCCGCCACGCCCGAGTTCGCCGACCGCCAACAGCGCACGCTGGCCGGCGCCCGGATCCTCGCCGATCGGCTTACCGCCGCCGATGTCGCCAAGGCTGGGGTGTCGGTGGTCAGCGGCGGCACCGACGTCCACCTTGTGCTGGTCGACCTGCGCAACTCCCCGCTCGACGGCCAGGCAGCCGAAGACCTTTTGCACGAGGCCGGCATCACCGTCAACCGCAACGCGGTTCCCAATGACCCCCGGCCGCCGATGGTGACCTCAGGCCTGCGGATCGGGACCCCCGCGTTGGCGACCCGGGGGTTCGGCGACGCGGAGTTCACCGAGGTCGCCGACATCATCGCCACCGCCCTGGTGGCGGGCAGGTCGGCCGATATATCCGCGTTGCGGCAGCGGGTGACCGAGCTGGCCAGGGAGTTCCCGCTCTACGAGGGACTCGAGGATTGGACGCTGGCCGGTCGCTAATCCGCCGACGACGCAAACCGTCGACGACACGGGGCGTCGGATTTCACGAAACCTGTGTACACGGGTTACAGTTACCGCATGGCACAGAAACCTGTAGCTAACGCGCTGATCCTCGAGCTCGAGCCGGTGGTGGAAGACAACATGGCTCGACACCTCGCCAACGAGGACATCTGGTTCGCCCACGACTACGTGCCGTTCGACCGGGGTGAAAACTTTGCCTTCCTCGGCGGCCGCGATTGGGACCCGTCCCAGGCGACGCTGCCCAAGGCCATCACGGACGCCTGCGAGATCCTGCTGATCCTCAAAGACAATCTCGCCAGTCATCACCGCGAACTCGTCGAGCACTTCATTCTCGAGGGATGGTGGGGCCGCTGGCTCGGCAGGTGGACCGCGGAGGAGCACCTGCACGCCATCGCGCTGCGCGAATACTTGGTAGTGACCCGCGAGGTCGACCCGGCGGCCAACGAACAGGTTCGAGTCGAGCACGTAATGAAGGGCTACCGCGCCAACTCGTACACCCAGATCGAAACATTGGTCTACATGGCGTTCTTGGAGCGCAGCCACGCCGTTTTTTGCGGCAGCCTGGCAGCGCAAGTTGAGGAGCCCGCCTTGGCCGGACTGATCGACAAGATCGCCAAAGACGAAGTACGTCACGAGGAGTTCTTCGCCAACCTCGTCGCGCACTGCCTGGAGTTCGCCCGCGACGAGACGATCGCCGCGATCGTCGCCCGTGCAGCCAGCCTCGATGTCCTCGGTGCTGACATTGACGCCTACCGCGACAAAGTAGAAAACATCGCCGCGGCGGGCATTTTCGGACCTGCCCAATTGCGGCAAGTGATCTCCGACCGCATCATTGCATGGGGCTTGACAGGCGAACCGCAACTAGCGCAATTCGTCACCAGCTAAGTCGCTATTCCTCCCGACGTGCGCCGGGCATCCTCGCGAATCCGGTCTCGGCGCGCCTGCGCGGCGGCGGTGCCGCCACGAGAGTAGCGTCGCATTCGATGGCCAGCGACATGCTCTGCTGCCAGGGCGGCACTCCCGGTTTCTGCACGGGGCACTACACCGGCAGGACCGGCCCCGGTCCTGGTGCCGCGGCCCCCGCCACGATGCCTGTGTGGGGCCGCACGGGCTTATCGAGGAGCGCTCCGTGACCGAGACCCGGACGTACGTGCTCGACACCTCCGTGCTGCTGTCTGATCCCTGGGCGTGCAGTCGGTTCGCCGAACACGAAGTGGTGGTGCCGCTGGTGGTAATCAGCGAACTGGAGGCCAAACGTCACCACCACGAGCTGGGGTGGTTCGCCCGCCAGGCGTTGCGGCTGTTCGATGACCTTCGGCTCGAGCATGGACGGCTGGATCAGCCGATACCGGTCGGAACGCAAGGCGGGAGGCTGCATGTCGAACTCAACCACTCGGACCCCACGGTGCTGCCCGCCGGCTTTCGCACCGAGAGTAACGATTCCCGGATTTTGAGCTGCGCCGCCAACCTCGCTGCCGAAGGTAGGCGGGTCACGCTGGTCAGCAAGGACATTCCACTTCGGGTCAAGGCCGCCGCGGTCGGACTGGCCGCCGACGAGTACCACGCGCAGGATGTCATCGCTTCCGGCTGGTCCGGGATGCACGAGATCGAGACCTGCGCTGACGACATCGACGCACTGTTCGCCGAAGGAGAGATCGACCTGGGTGAAGCCAGGGACCTGCCTTGTCATACCGGGATTCGGCTGCTGGGCGGCAACTCCCATGCACTGGGCCGCGTCAACGCCGCCAAACGAGTCCAGCTGGTTCGCGGTGACCGCGAAGTGTTCGGGCTGCGTGGTCGTTCCGCTGAGCAGCGTGTCGCGCTCGACCTGCTCCTTGACGAGTCGGTGGGCATCGTGTCGTTGGGTGGCAAAGCCGGCACCGGCAAGTCGGCGCTGGCACTATGCGCCGGTCTAGAGGCAGTGCTGGAGCGGCGGACTCACCGCAAGGTAGTGGTCTTCCGCCCGCTGTACGCCGTCGGCGGCCAAGAGCTGGGTTATTTGCCCGGCAGCGAAAGCGAGAAGATGGGCCCGTGGGCACAGGCCGTGTTCGACACTCTCGAAGGCCTGGCCAGCCCCGCGGTGCTTGAGGAGGTTCTCTCCCGGGGCATGCTTGAAGTGCTGCCGTTGACCCACATTCGGGGTCGCTCGTTGCATGACTCATTCGTCATTGTCGACGAGGCACAGTCACTCGAGCGCAATGTCTTGCTGACGGTGTTGTCCAGGCTGGGTACGGGATCGCGGGTGGTGCTGACCCACGACATCGCCCAGCGCGACAACCTGCGCGTCGGCCGCCACGACGGTGTGGCGGCAGTGATCGAGAAGCTTAAAGGCCATCCGCTGTTTGCTCACGTCACCCTGCAGCGCAGCGAGCGGTCGCCCATTGCGGCGTTGGTCACCGAGATGCTTGAGGAGATCACCGGGCCGCACTGACGGCGCCCAGACTGCAAACTCACTGGCGGCGGGCTGCTCTTCGGTAGGCTGCCATCGTGCCGAAACGACCGGACACCCAGGCCTGGCGCTATTGGCGGACCGTCTTCGGCGTCGTCGCGGCTGGGGCAGTGCTGGTGATCGGCGCACTCACCGGTCACGTGACGCGCGCCGACGACATGAGTTGCGCGCACGTCACGTGTGTCGCATTGACGTTCGACGACGGGCCGGGGCCGTACACCGACCGGCTTGTGCAAATCCTGAAGGACAACGACGCCAAGGCCACGTTTTTCCTGATCGGCAACAAGGTGGCAGCTAACCCGGCGGGAGCCAAGCGCATCGCCGACGCGGGCATGGAAATAGGCAGCCACACGTGGGAACACCCCAATATGACGACGATCCCTCCCGAGGACATCGCCGGCCAGTTCTCCCGAGCTAACGACGCGATTACCGCGGCAACCGGGCGGACGCCGACGCTGTGGCGTCCTGCCGGCGGCTTGTCCAATGACGCGGTGCGCGAAATCGCCGGCCGCTATGGACAAGCCGAAATCCTTTGGGATGTAATCCCTTTCGATTGGGCTAACGACTCCAACACGGCCGCAACGCGCTATATGTTGATGACGCAGATCAAGCCGGGGTCGGTAGTGCTGTTCCATGACACCTACTCGAGCACCGTCGACCTGGTGTATCAGTTCATCCCGGTGCTCAAGGCCAACGGCTACCGGCTGGTGACAGTCACCGAATTGCTTGGACCGCGGGCGCCCGGTAGCAGTTACGGCAGTCGGGAGAACGGTCCACCCGTCAACCAGCTTCATGACATCCCGGCCAGTGAGCTCCCGGCGTTGCCCAACACCCCGTCACCCAAGCCGATGCCCAACTTCCCGATCACCGACATTGTCGGCCAGAACTCGGGCGGGCCGAATGACGGTGCCTAAGCCGGGCCCGCGCCACCTGCGGCTAACTTGTTAGCGTGAGCAAGGCGGGGCGTGCTGTGGGTTGGGGCACGCGGCGACGGCGGAATCTCGCGGCCAGATCCGGTGGGAAGCACAAAGGCCAGCGAAAGACGGTTGGCGGGTTGTCGATTCACTATGCCGTCGACCTCGCCATGGCCTATGTCCTTGCCGTCATCAGCGTGTCCGCCATTTTGATTCCGCTACGGGGCCACACCTACCTCGACTTCGTCCAGAAGAACATGGGCGCCATCGTGACTCTGCTGGTGCTGGGGGCCATCGGCGTCGCGGTTGGGGGTGCGCTGCTTCTGTTTCCCACGCTGGGCTGGTTCGTCGTGGGGGAGGAACCGACCCCGGATCAACGCGACTCCGTAAGGAAAATTCCGGGGCGTCAGTCGACCATCCTGTTGGCAGCATGGGGGCTGGGTGGCGGCATCCTGATGCTGCTGAATCGTGCTGGCGGGGCCGCGCTGCTGCTGCCCATATTGCTCGGTGTGCTGCTCGGCGGACCGGCTGCCGCGGGCACCGGTCTGCTCCTCACCCAACGCACCCTGCGGCCGATCATGCGGGTCGCCACGCTGGGTTCCGAGCCTCGTCTGGCGGTGCCCGGTGTGTTGGCGCGACTGATTCTCCTGTGGTTCCTGTGCAGCGCACTTCCTATCGGGGCCACCGTAGCCTTTGTTGTTTTGCATAAATACGGCTGGCTCATTCAGAAGTCTGCGTCATTGGATGTGCCGCTGTTAGTGGTGTCGCTGGCAGCGCTGCTTCTTGGGCTGCCGATCATGATCCTGACGTCGAAGTCCATATCGGACCCAATCGGTGAGGTCGTCGACGCGATGGCGGAGGTCGAGCGTGGCCACATTGGAACGTATGTCGGCGCCTACGAGCGCTCCCAAATTGGGCGCCTGCAAACCGGATTCAACCGTATGGTCGCCGGCCTTGCCGAGCGTGACCGGTTGCGTGATCTGTTTGGGCGTTACGTCGGGACGGACGTTGCCCATCGGGCCATCGAGGAGGGCGCGTCGCTGTCGGGCAATGTGGTTGAGGCCGCAGTTCTTTTCATCGACCTGGTGGGCTCGACGCAGCTGGCGGACAGCCGCCCGCCGCAAGAGGTTGCCGAGGTGCTCAACGACTTTTTCCGGATCGTGGTCGGCGCCGTTGGCGACCATCAGGGGCTGATCAACAAATTCGCAGGAGACGCCGCGCTGGCCGTGTTTGGCGCGCCGCTGCGGACCAACGAACCCGCCTCGGCAGCCTTGGCAGCCGCACGTGCTCTTGGTACTCAGCTGCGCCAGCTTCCGGTGATGGACTTCGGCATTGGCGTTTCGGCAGGTCGAGTCTTTGCGGGCAACATCGGTGCTGAAAACCGGTATGAATACACCGTGATCGGGGACGCCGTCAATGAGGCTGCACGGCTTGCCGACCTCGCCAAAACCTCAGACCGCCGGATCTTGTGTTCGTCGGCGGCCATCGACCGAGCTAGCGAAGCTGAGCGCGAGCACTGGGCCGAACGCTATTCCACGGTGCTGCGCGGGCGCTCGGAGGCCACACAGGTCTTGGCGCCGGCTGGCCTCGACTGACTCCTGAGACGCGAAAGTGCAACTGGCGACGGCTGCACTCGAGAAGCAGGTCGGCAGCTGCACTTTCGCGGCATTAGGAATTGGCCGGTTTGGCCCTTGTCATCGCCAGCACATCAAGTCGACGATCCAGCTCCTCGAGGGACAGCTTGTCCCCGATCAGGCCGCGGTCGATGACGGTCTGGCGGATGGTCTTGCGCTCCTTGAGCGCTTGTTTGGCCACCGCGGCGGCCTCCTCGTAGCCGATGGCCGAATTCAAGGGCGTCACGATCGACGGCGACGACTCGGCCAGCTCACGCAGGTGCTCGACATTGGCGGAAAGCCCCTTAATGCAGCGCTGGGCAAACAGCCTGGACACGTTGGCCAGCAGCTGGTACGACTCCAAGATGTTGCGGGCCATCATCGGGATGTAGACGTTGAGCTCAAAGGCGCCATTTGCGCCACCCCAGGCAACGGCGGCATCATTGCCGATCACCTGCGCGGCGACCTGTGTAACCGCCTCCGGCAGAACCGGATTCACCTTGCCTGGCATGATTGAACTACCCGGCTGCAGATCTGGTAGTCCGATCTCCGCCAGGCCGGTCAGCGGGCCGGATCCCATCCACCGAATGTCGTTGGCAATTTTAGTCAGTGACACCGAGATAGTGCGCAGCGCCCCGGATGCCTCTACCAACCCGTCGCGGGCGGCCTGAGCCTCGAAAGAGTTTGCCGCCGTTCGCAATTCGGTCAGACCTGTCGCAGTGACCAGTGCCTGGACTACCTTAGCGCCGAAGCCATCGGGAGCGTTGAGGCCGGTGCCCACCGCGGTGCCACCGATCGCCAGTTCACCCAGCCGCGGTAGCGTGGCGCGTACGCGCTCGATTCCGGCTTCGATTTGGCGGGCGTATCCGCCGAACTCCTGGCCGAGCGTCACCGGAACGGCGTCCATCAAGTGGGTGCGACCTGATTTGACCACCGTGTGCCACTCGCGGGCCTTGGTCGCCAGTGCTGCGTGCAGCTCTTGCAGCGCCGGAATCAGATGGCGTACCGCGGCTTCGGTGGCTGCGATGTGGGTCGCGGTCGGGAAGGTGTCGTTGGACGACTGCGACATGTTGACGTCGTCGTTGGGATGCACAGTGACACCGCCCGCCGCCGCGATGCTGGCGATCACCTCGTTGGTGTTCATGTTGGAGCTGGTGCCGGACCCGGTTTGGAAAACGTCGATCGGGAACTGATCGTCGTGGCGGCCGTCGGCGATCGCGGCCGCCGCGACGATGATCGCGTCGGCCTTCTCCGGCGCCAGCAATCCCAGGTCTTTGTTGACCTGCGCGCAGGCGCCCTTCAGCAGGCCCAACGCGCGGATTTGGGTGCGTTCCAAACCCCGACCGGAGATTGGGAAGTTCTCCACCGCGCGCTGGGTTTGCGCGCGCCACAACGCTTTTGCCGGTACCCGTACCTCACCCATGGTGTCGTGTTCGATGCGGTATTCGGCGCTGTCGGCCATGAATTGGGTCCCGTCTTTTCAGGTTCGGTGAGTGGTATTACGGCAGGGGGTAGGCGGCGTTGCTGTCGCCAGTGAAGTCGATGGCGGAGTATTCGTTGAGCTTGGAGAGTCGGTGATAGGCCTCGATCATCCGAACGGTGCCCGATTTCGAACGCATCACGATTGACTGGGTGGTGCAGCCGCCGGCGTAGTAGCGCACCCCCTTGAGCAGGTCACCGTCGGTGACCCCAGTGGCGCAGAAGAAGACGTTCTCGCCGGAGACCAGATCTTCGGTGGTCAAAATCCGGTTTAGGTCGTAGCCGGCGTCGAGAGCCTTGCGGCGTTCGACGTCGTCGCGTGGCGCGAGTTGGGCTTGGATCGCCCCGCCCATGCACCGGATCGCCGCGGCCGCGATGATGCCTTCCGGGGTGCCGCCGATGCCGGCCAACATGTCGGTGCCCGATTGGGGGCGACACGCGGAGATTGCGCCGGCGACGTCGCCGTCGGTGATCAGCCGGATTCGGGCGCCGGTGGTGCGGACGTCGTCGATCAGCTGGGCGTGCCGTGGCCGGTCCAGGATGCACACGGTCATGTCCCGCACCGACAAGTCCTTGACCTTGGCGACTGCCCGGATGTTCTCGGCGATCGGCGCGGTGATGTCCAGTACGTGCGCGGCGTCGGGCCCCACGGCGATCTTGTTCATGTAGAACACCGCCGACGGGTCGAACATCGCGCCCCGATCGGCGACCGCCAGCACCGAGATGGCGTTGGGCATGCCTTTGCTCATCAGCGTGGTGCCGTCAATCGGATCGACAGCAAAGTCGCAGTCCGGGCCGTCACCATTGCCGACTTCCTCGCCGTTGTACAGCATCGGCGCATGGTCTTTCTCGCCTTCGCCGATGACAACGACGCCGCGCATCGAGACCGTGTTCACCAGTTCGCGGATCGCGTCGACGGCCGCGCCGTCGCCGCCCTCCTTGTCGCCGCGGCCTACCCAGCGGCCGGCGGCCATGGCACCGGCTTCGGTGACCCGGACAAGTTCCATGGCCAGGTTGCGATCTGGCGCTTCACCGCGCGGCCGCGCCAGCGAACCGGGTCCGAACGAGCCGTCGCCCTCAGCTGTCATGGTTGGTGATTGTCCCAGAAGCAGATCCGCCACCTGGAGCTGGGCTCTAGCCGGTGATAAGCCAGTGATAGTGGTCAAGCAGCAGGGCTGGGATACTCGGGGGGTGACCGTGGAGCGGCAGCCAAATTCCGAGGTCGCCGGCCAGGCGGGTCCGGCGTCACGGCCGGCTAAACCGCGGCTGCTGCAGGATGGTCGTGACATGTTCTGGTCGCTGGTGCCGCTGGTGGTTGGGTGCATCATGCTGGCGGGCATGGTCGGGATGTGTGCGTTTGCGCCGGGCGGCACGACCAAGGGCCCGGTTCCGTCCTACGACGCGGCAGCGGCGTTGCGAGCAGATGCTCGGGCGTTGGGGTTTCCGGTTCGGCTGCCGCAGCTCCCCGCGGGTTGGCGGCCCAACTCCGGCGCTCGCGGCGGTATCGAAGGTGGGCGGACGGACCTATCCGGTCAGCGGCTGCACGCGGTCACCTCGACCGTCGGATATATCACCCCGACGGGAATGTATCTGAGCCTGACCCAGAGCAACGCCGACGAGGACAAGCTGGTCGCCTCGATCCATCCGTCTTCATATCCGACCGGCACCGTCGATGTGGCCGGCACCAACTGGGTGGTCTATCAAAGCTCGGACCAGAACAAAGACCGCAGCGGGGCGGCCGCCGAGCCGGTGTGGACCAGCAGGCTCGCCAGCCCGGTCGGTCCCGCCCAGATCGCGATCACCGGGGCTGGCAGCCCCGACCAGTTCCGGACGCTGGCGTCGGCGACGCAATCGCAGCCGCCGCTGCCGGCGCGTTAAGGCCGGACCAGAAAGGGGCACCCGCGTGACCGCACCCCAAGCGGACCTGTCTGGGTGGTCGGTGAAACCGTTCACCGGCGCCGGCTACACCCATGACGTCTACCGCAACGGCGCCGGCCCGGGGGTGGTGCTGATTCCCGAGGTGCCTGGGATCCATCCCGGTGTGCTGGCCCTGGGTAATCATCTGGTGGATAACGGGTTCACCGTCGCCATTCCGTCGCTGTTCGGTGAGCCAGGCAAGCCGGCGTCGGCCGGCTACACCATCGCCACCATCGCGCGCGCTTGTGTGGCAAGGGAATTCGCGGCGTTTGCGACCAACAAGCAGCGGCCGGTGTCGCTGTTTCTGCGCGCGCTGGCTCGTGACGTTAACGCGTCAACACCGGGCAAGGGCGTCGGCGTGATCGGCCAATGCTTCACTGGTGGCTTCGCGCTGGCGGCCGCAGTTGACGACAGTGTGCTGGCGCCGGTGCTCAGTCAGCCGTCGCTACCCATCCCGCTGACCGCCGCGGGCCGCAGCGATCCCGGGTTGAGCCAATCCGAGCTGACCATTGTCGCCGACCGCTGTGCCAACGAAGGCTTGTGCGCCATGGGCCTGCGGTTTAGTGCGGATAAGATGTCGCCGCGCGAACGGTTTACGACGCTCAAGCAGCGGCTCGGAGACGCGTTCGAGGTGATCGAGATCGACTCGCACCCGGGCAACGCACACGGTTTCGGCCGGACGGCGCACTCGGTGCTGACCGACGAGATCCGCGAAGTTGACGGCCAGCCAGCTTACGAGGCCCGTAAGCGGGTGGTTGAGTTCCTCACCCAGGCTCTGACTTAAGCCGAAGATTCGCACTGCTTGAAGTTTCGATGCCGGTGCAGCGCTACTCGGGCGGCGGGGTGGCGACGAGGGACGCCAAATGCGGCTTGGCCGCCGCCTTGATCTGTTCGAATAGCTCTGTGTAATAAGGCAGGCATTCGATCATGGCCTGCTCGGTCGTGAACAGCGGCCGATATCCCAGATCCTTGTGCGCCTTCGCGATGGAGAAGTAGTTGTCGAGGTAAACTCGTTCCACCGCAACGGGTTCCAGCGGTGGCTTCGGTAGCCCGAAGCGGAAGTACAGCCGCTGCCACACCGCCATCACGTCGCGCACCAGCCGGCCGGAGACCCGCATCCGCGGCCAATTTTCACCACACGCCTTGATGATCGGCTCCGCGAAGTCGAAGAAGTTTGTCGGCTCGCCGTCGTTGATGAAGTAGGCTTGTCCAGGTGCGGTGCCGCCCGGGACCAGGTGCTCGGCAGCCAAGATGAAGCCGTGAACCAGGTTGTGCACGTAGGAGTTGTCCAGTTTGGCGTTCTTACTGCCGATGAGTACCTTGACATGACCGGAGACGATGCTTTCGAATGCCTTGCGGAACATGGTCTGGTCGCCGCGACCCCAGATGCTGCTGGGCCGGATCGAACATGTCAGCATGCCCCGACCATCCGGGACGCCGTTCTGTGAGAGCACGAATTTTTCGGCGACCACTTTGGTTTCGGTGTAGAGGTCGTTGAACCGCTCGGTGTAGGGCAGTGTTTCGTCGCCGTCGGTGATGGGCGTGCCGCCCATCACCACACTGTTGGATGCGGTGTAGACGAATCGTTTGACTCCGGACTTTTGTCCCGCGCGGACCAGGTTTTCGGTACCGCCCACGTTGACTGCGTAGCTGCGCTGTCGATACTCGTCGGTCACCGAAGCGCCGCCCATCAGCTCGATGATCGCCGCGGTGTGAAAGACCGTGTCGATGCCGTCCATCGCTGTGGTGCAGATCGTCGCGTCGGTGATGTCACCGTGCAGTACCTCCAGCTGCGGGTGCTGCGGCAGCGGCGACGGGGCGCGGTCGAAGGAGCGTACCCGGTATCCGCGGTCTAGCAAGGTGGTCACCAGATTGGCGCCGACGAAGCCCGAACCGCCGGTGACCAGGATGCGACCGAGTTCGGTCGTCAACGATGCGTCACCCATGCCGCGAAGCATCACTGACACGTGTTTCAGTTGAAAGAAAACTGGTCCTTATTTCGGTTGTCATCAGGCTTCCTCGGCCTCGCTAGCGGCGAGGGTGTCGGCGACTCGCTGGCGAGCGCCAGCTAAGTGTTCATCGCATCTTTTAGCGAGTTGTTCACCCCTTTCCCAGAGTTTCAGCGACGCATCAAGATCCAGCCCACCCTGCTCTAAGAGTCGCACAACGTCGATCAGCTCGTCTCGGCAAGCTTCATAGCCAAGTTGACTAATGGGTGTAGTTGAGCGGGTCTTGCCGCTATCGTCCTCAGGGACCATCGGCCCGTCCTTCACTAATCGCCACTATGGCGCCATCAGAAACCCGCACCCGCAGCCTGGTGCCTGCGGGTGCGTCATCGACCGACCGCAGCACTGCCGCAGGACCGGTCTGCGCCCCGTCTTCGAGGCTTTGCACAATGGCATAGCCGCGGGCCAATGTGGCCGCCGGACCCAGCGTGGCCAGCCGGGCGGTCAGATGACCGACCCGCTCGGCCTCGGCGGTGACCAGTCGGGTGATGTCGCGACGCAGCGCCGAGCGGGCGCGGTGTATTTCTTCGGTGCGCGTCGTCAGTGCCCTGAGTGGGTCGGCCAATGCTGGGCGGCTGCGTAGTTGGGCCAGCGCCCGTTGTTCGCGGGATACCCAATTGCGGAGTGCCTGCGCACTGCGCCGCTGTAAGTCATCGATCAGCCGCTGCTCGGCAGCGGTGTCCGGGACGACCTTCTTGGCGGCGTCGGTGGGTGTGGCGGCGCGCAGATCGGCGACCAGATCGCACAGCGGGTTGTCGGGTTCGTGACCGACTGCGCTGACCACCGGCGTGCGGCACGCCGCGATCGCCCGGCACAGCGTCTCATCGGAAAACGGCAGCAGGTCCTCGACGCTGCCGCCGCCGCGGGCCACCACGATCACCTCGACATCAACGTCGCGATCCAGTTCGCGCAACGCCTCGACGATCTGGCCGACAGCGTTGGGCCCCTGGACAGCGGTGTTGCGAACAGCGAAACGCACCGCAGGCCAGCGCGCGCTGGCCACGGTCGTCACATCGCGTTCGGCAGCGCTGGCCCGGCCAGTGATGAGCCCGATCACGTTGGGCAGGAAGGGGATCGGCCGCTTAAGTCGCGGGTCAAAGAGCCCCTCAGCGTCCAACAGCCGGCGTAGCCGATCGATGCGTGCCAGCAGCTCTCCGACGCCAACTGCGCGAATCTCGCTGAGACGCAAAGAAAATGTGCCGCGCCCGGTGTAGAACGAGGGCTTGCCGCATACCACTACCTGAATGCCTTCGACCAGTTTCACCGGCGCGCGTAGCACCAAGTCGCGCGAACAGGTCACGGTCAGCGACATGTCGGCCGCCGGGTCACGCAACACCATGAACACGGTCTTGGTGTCGGGCCGCATGGTGATCTGCGCCAATTGTCCCTCTACCCAGACGGTGCCCAGCTTGTCGATCCATCCCGCGACCCGGATCGCCACCGCGCGAACCGGGAACGGGTTCTCAGCCGAGTTTGCCTGCGAACTGGTCCTCGAGTTCACCGAGTCAGCCGGCACCGCTTCCGTCACTTCGCAGTCGCGCGGGTGATCCTGTTGGCGAGCAGCGTCTGGAACGGAGCACGGGCCTTGGTGGCCTGCTCGTAAGCCAGCAGGGCTTCGAGCTCGTCGAGATCCAGCGATTGCAGCCTGGCCCGCAGCTGGGCCAGCGTCAGCGCCGGATAGTCGAGATCGGCTGCGACCGCCGGTGCGGGAACTGTCGGCTTAGCCGCCGTCTTCTTCGCTTGCCTAGTGGGCATCGACTGGGTCAACGGATTGGTGGCCTCAGGCTCAGATGAGTCGGACACCGAGTACAAGGCGAATCGTCCCTCGGATCGGCGATCGATGTCGATGACATCGACTCCGGGCAATGGGGCGGGGGTTGCGTCGACCGTGTCAGTCACGTCCTCATCAAACGTTGCCCATTCCGGTTGCTCGCTTTTCGGTGGAAACAGCGTCTCTAGGGTGCCGTCGCCCTTAGTCACCAGCTCAGCCAGGTTCTGCTGAAATCTCATCACAATGTGTGCCGCCTGACTGGCCAACGTCATGGGGCACATCAGGACGGTTCGCGGCAACTTCAATGTCTCTTCGACAGCGACTGTCGCCGCGCCGACCAAAAGCCGAACCCCATACGGTGCAGTAGCCATACGTCCAAGATTGCCTCAACCGACGGCCAACTCCAAGCTGCGGGTCGCCACTCATGAAGCCAGTGGCGATCGCAAGCGCGGCGGGGCCGGGTGCAGCGGGTCGCCGCTCATCAGGCCTAGGTGCCGTCGAGGTCGGCAGAAAGTACCCTGAAGGGCATGCCGCCGACTGTCAACATGGGAATTCCCGGTGCTTCGAGGTCGGTAGTTGAAAACCCAACGCGCAAACGGGTACTGCTGGCCGAACCGCGTGGCTACTGCGCAGGGGTGGATCGTGCCGTCGAAACGGTCGAGCGGGCACTGCAGAAGTACGGCTCCCCCGTCTACGTGCGCCACGAGATCGTGCACAACCGGCACGTGGTCGAGACCTTGGAAAAGGCCGGCGCGGTTTTCGTCGAGGAGACCGACCACGTTCCCGAGGGCGCCATCGTGGTTTTCTCCGCACACGGGGTCGCACCAACGGTGTATGCGGCCGCGGCCGAACGGAACCTGCGGACCATCGACGCCACCTGTCCGCTCGTCACCAAGGTGCACAACGAGGTCAAGCGGTTCGCGCGTAACGACTACGACATCCTGCTGATCGGCCATGAGGGCCACGAAGAAGTCGTCGGAACCGCCGGGGAGGCGCCCACGCACGTGCAGCTGGTCGACGGGCTGGCCGCCGTGCAGCAGGTAGCGGTCCGCGACGAGAACAAGGTGGTCTGGTTATCGCAGACCACGCTGTCGGTGGACGAGACCATGGAGATCGTCGAGCGGTTACGACAGCGCTTCCCGAAGCTGCAGGACCCGCCCAGCGACGACATTTGTTATGCGACCCAGAACCGGCAGGTCGCGGTCAAGGCGATGGCGCCCGAATGCGAGCTGGTCATCGTCGTCGGGTCTCGAAATTCCTCGAATTCGGTGCGGCTGGTCGAGGTGGCAGTGGGCGGCGGGGCCGGGGCCGCGTACCTGGTCGACTGGGCCGACGATATCGACCCGGCGTGGCTGGCCGGTGTCACGACGGTGGGTGTCACCTCGGGGGCATCTGTCCCCGAGATACTGGTGCAAGGTGTGCTGACGTGGCTGGCTGAACGCGGCTACGACGTGGTTCAGTCGGTGACGACGGCCAACGAGACACTGGTGTTTGCGCTGCCCCGGGAGATCCGGTCCTCGCACTAAGCGACCGGACTCAGACGTCGAATTCCCAGGATTCAGCCGCGGGTCGGCGGGGTGCCTGCGATCGCCGGCGGTCGGCACGAGGTTCGTCTCGAGCGGCTGACCCGCGATAGCGGACCTGCGAGATCGGGTGATGTGTCGGGTTGACGCCGCCTGCCCCGGGCGGCGTGGCCCGACGGCGCGGCTGCTCGTAGCGTTCGTAGGGCGGCTGCCCGTACCCAGTGAAGTGCTCGGGTGGCCCGGGCTGCTCGTACCTCCCGTACGGCTCCAAGCGGCTGCTGCGGCTGGCCGGCCGCTCGTAGGGGCTGCTACGGCGCCCGTAAGCGTCTCGACGGATTTCTCGTGGCGGCTGGCCGTGCAGCTCTCGAGCACTTGGTGGCGGGGGGCGGCGACGCGACCGACGGGGTGGCTGGTCGGCGTCAAAGTCGCGGGCTTGCGCCGAGCCGCGGCGGCTTGAGTGTCGCCGCGGCTCGACCGATGGGTCGCCGGTGTCCTCCACCGGACGTCGAGCATGTCTGGAGTGGGTTCGGGTGGGGCGCTGGGCGGACCGACCTTCCCGGGCCGCTCGCCGGGTTCTGGGGGGACGGTCTGAATGCATCCGCTGCGAGCCGGCGGAGTCCTCGTCGGCTCGATAGTCCTGGTCGTTGGAGTCGATGCGGAGAATCGAGTTCAGTACCGCAGTGATGCCGCTGATCAAAGAGTTTGGCTTGCTGACGGTGCCAGCCGTGTCGTCGTCGCTGTTTGATGATGCGGTCGTCCGGTGCGTCAGCCCAAAGAACCACCTGGCCAGGCCGATCAGCAGCACGCTGCCGGCGGTACCCAACATCAGCGGGAAACGCTCGATAAGGGGATAGCCGCAGTTGATCAGGAGGTCTTTGAGGCTGCCGATCTTGCCGCCGTGGAACAGCCAGTAGGCGCCAGGCACCGCGCAGAACAGGATCAGCGGCGGTTGAATGACCGCGGTGAACAGGCCCGACTGCCGCACCGCCAGCACTGCTGCAACACACCCCGTAAAGTAGAAGCCGGCGAAGACGGCAGTCAGGTCCGTATTGCCCGCGTCGATTGCGTACCCGATGGCCGACGCGGCCGTGGCGATAAGCAGGGCTGCCCACCACGGCACACCTGGGATATTGGGGAGGATCGAGCGGTGGGTAGGCTCCACCGTTGACCGAGCCCGCTGTGTCGACACATGTTGACCGTACCGGCAATGGGCCGAAAGGCCCGTAAATACCTAGTCGCGGCCCCTGGTGTGCCACGCATTTCACACTCAGGTGTTCTATCTCGGCCGGGGCCCCGACCATTATCCGGCTGAGCTCTAGACTTGGTTCCCTGTGAGCTTGAGTCTGGGAATCGTGGGTCTGCCCAACGTCGGCAAGTCGACATTGTTCAACGCGTTGACCCGGAACAATGTGGTGGCTGCCAACTATCCGTTCGCAACGATCGAACCGAACGAGGGCGTCGTTTCGCTGCCTGATCCGCGGCTGGCCAAACTGGCTGAGCTGTTCGGATCGGAGCGCATCGTGGCGGCCCCGGTGACCTTCGTCGACATCGCCGGCCTGGTCAAGGGTGCGTCCGAGGGGGCCGGGCTCGGTAACAAGTTTCTGGCCCATATCCGCGAATGCGACGCCATCTGCCAGGTGGTTCGGGTGTTCTCCGACGACGACATCACACATGTCACCGGCCGGGTGGATCCGCAATCCGATATCGAGGTCATCGATACCGAGTTGATCCTGGCCGACCTGCAAACCCTGGAGCGGGCCCTGCCGCGGCTGGAGAAAGAAGCTCGCAACAACAAGGAACGCAAACCTAGCTACGACGCGGCAATCAGCGCACAACAGGTATTAGATGGCGGGACGACGTTATTCGCCGCCGGTTTTGACGGATCGGCGCTGCGGGAGCTGAACCTGCTGACCAGCAAACCGTTCCTCTACGTTTTCAACGCCGACGAGGCTGTGCTGACCGACGCCGCGCGGGTAGCTGAGCTGCGCCAGCTCGTCGCGCCCGCGGATGCGGTGTTCTTGGACGCCGCCATTGAGTCCGAGCTGGCTGAACTCGATGACGAGTCGGCCGCCGAGCTGCTGGAGTCGATCGGGCAGACCGAGCGGGGGCTCGATGCGCTGGCCCGGGCCGGTTTCCACACGCTGGCGCTGCAGACTTTTCTGACGGTGGGCCCCAAGGAGGCACGGGCATGGACCATCCATCAGGGCGACACCGCGCCGAAGGCCGCCGGGGTGATCCACACCGACTTTGAGAAGGGCTTCATCAAAGCCGAGATCGTGTCGTATGACGACCTGATCGCCGCCGGGTCCATGGCGGCTGCCAAGGCGGCCGGCAAGGTCCGGATGGAAGGCAAGGACTACGTGATGGCCGACGGCGACGTGGTGGAGTTCCGGTTCAACGTGTAACTCGATTGCGCTTCAATGTCTCCAGCAACGGCAGAGCGATTTCGACGCGAAACGCTAGAATTCTGTATATGGATAATCTTCCCCTGCCGAGGTTCGTGCGAATCTGTCGCGCCTCGTGGAGGAAGCGGTGCGGACCCACGCCCGGATCGAGGTCACTCGCCAAGGCCGACGAGTGGCAGTCATCTTGAGTGCTGAGGACTATGACTCGATCATCGAGACTCTGGCGATACTCGGCGACCAGGCATTGGTAGATGACCTCCGACAGGCTGAAACCGAGGCGAACCGGGGCGAGTTGTACTCGCTGGAAGACGTCACCGCGGACATGCGGGCCCGCGGCCGGCTTCCCGTGTGACGTACGAGATCCGACTCACCAGGTCGGCTCGTAAAAGCACTGACAGAAATGCTTCCCAAGTCGGTGGCGGTTGCTTGCTGGGAGTTTATCCAGGGTCCGCTCGCTCAGGATCCGTTCCGGGCGGGCCAGCCGTTGGGCGAACGGGAACAAGCGCGGCTGGGACGTCGGAGTGGACGTTTTTCCGACCTTGCCTGGTATGGCTCGACCGGCAACCGACCACGACGAACTCCCGATTCAACGGGTGAAGACGCAGTTCAGCGACTGTTCTCGCGGTCGTCGACGCTAGATAGCAGCCGACGGCTTTCCTGTACGGCAAGCCAACTGCCGGCTTTCATGGAACACTCCCTTGGCGTGAGCACAGAACCTCGGTGGACCGAAGCCCAAAGGGTTGCCACCCTCGCGGCGATCGACATTGTGAAGACGTTCTTCAAGGCGGACCGAGACGCCGCGGGCGCCAAGATCAACGAGTATCTAAGGCAGATCGGCAGCGAGGGCGTCATCGCGGGTTACAACGGCCTTTGCGGGATGCTCGTCAAGCACGTTGCCGAAGTGACCGGCGAGGATCCTATGGCGGTCGTCTATCGGGCCGAGGAGACTGCACGCAACGTGTTGCCGGAAGAGGAAGAGTGATCGGGCGCGCTGTTTGCGTGGGACCTCAAGACCACGCTGCACCTAGGGGTCTCCAAAGCTGGTCAAAGCCGATTGTGCCCACGGTCAGCCGGACATGTTAGCCGCACACGCGGGGCGCTGAAGGCGCGGTACAACGATTTGGCAACATTTGCTGTACACACTGGAATGAAATTCGTTTCAACGTCTATCGCTATGCATGATTATTTTGCTGTACCCCCCGGTAAACGCCATTATGCAATTCACTGTGACGCCGGACACAAATTTTGATTTCCTATGGAAAGTGTTGATAGCGTCCCGGCGCATGATTGCTCTCGCTGCGCTGTGGTCGCTTATCAATCAGGTCTCCGGGACTCCCTACATTCCGGGTGGGGATTCTCCCGCCGGGACCGACTGTTCGGGACTGGTTTCGTGGATATCGAATGCAGCGACTGACCGGCCGATATTCGGAGATAGATTCAATACCGGGAATGAGGAAGCCGCTTTGGTACAACGGGGCTTTCACTATGGAACTGCTCCGAACGCTTTGGTGATTGGCTGGAATGGTCGCCATACCGCGCTGACCTTGCCGGATGGGACTGCAGTATCCAGCGGTGAACACGGCGGTGTACATATCGGTGGCGGCGGCGCCTACCAGGCCCAGTTCACCCATCACATGTATCTGCCGATGTCGCCCGACCAGGGCGCCGGCGCGTTGCCGCCCGATCTGATGCCGTGATCTGACATATCGAGCAAATCTTTCCGCGACTTGGATCACAATTATTGGGGTTTCTCATCGGCTTACGGCTGATAACCGAAGTCCTGGCGGCGTCTTAGATCCATTTGTGGGACATATTACTCTGGCCGTCACGTGCGTCGGTAACCGATTGACACGGCATCGCGACAAATTTGCTGCAGGCAGGAGAACATTCGACGAACACTGCCCGGTAGCAGATTTGACCCGATAACCACGTATCCTGGTCCTGCCCGCAAAGATAATCGCGCAGGCGGGCGCAATGGGAGCTGCGAGCATAACGGGGGCTGGCAATGATCTTCATCGTCGTCAAGTTCGAAACCAAACCTGAGTGGAGCGACCGCTGGCCGGATGTAGTCGCGTCATTCACCGCTGCCACCCGTGCCGAAGCGGGCAACCTGTGGTTCGAGTGGTCCCGCAGCCTGGACAACCCGGCAGAGTACATTCTGGTGGAAGCTTTCCGTGACGGTGATGCGGGCAGCCTCCACGTCAACAGCGATCACTTCAAGCAGGCGATGCGCGAGTTGCCGCAGGCGCTGACGTCGACGCCCAAGATCATCAGCCAGACGATCGAGGCGACGGGATGGTCGGCAATGGGGGAGATGTCGGTCGATTAACCGCTGACAATCGCGATTTCATCACCCAGCCGATAACCCGGTGCCAGCGGAAGTGTGTCACCGCTCCAGAACGAGCCCGGGTCGAACCAGTTCGAGTCCTTGTCCGTGACAAGCAATCCCATGTCCTGATAGGTGATCGCCACGGTTTCCGCGCAATATGCCGTCTCTAGACCTATGGTGCGCCGTTGGTCCCGACGCCGCTGCGTCTTCGCCCGAATCTTCCCGTCCAGCAACGGAAGTCCCCGCGTCCAGTCGTTGAGGGTTGGGACCCGGCCGCGCAGCCAGCGGCCGGTCAACCGTACGGTAGTCGGAAACGCGGTGCCGTCCATCCGCGCGATCACGCGCAGTAGTTCATTTTCCTGTTGACGGCTGGCGTATGGCGTCAGCTGGCGCAGCCAGCACCGCTGGTGGTAGCGCTGGGTCCACTGCAAGACAGCTTGCCGCAGATCGTTGAGCTGGACGCCGCGGTGGTTGGTTCCGGTCCACATGTCGACGAGCTTGTCGCCCAGTTCGGCATGCCAGATCAATGGCGGCAAGTCGTCAATGGCCACCGCCATGCCGACGTGGTTCACCGGACTATTCGTCAATGTCTGGATGGCACGGTCGGGCCGCGAACTGCCTCGAAATAGCCAGAGGTCCCCGGTCCGGGTTTCGTTGAGCGCTTGGTCCAGGGTGAGTGTGCTCGAGTCCACATCAGCACGATAGGCGCAGCTAGCCTGTTGTCATGCGTAGCATTTGGAAGTGGATCGGGCTGGCCGGTGTTGCCGGCGTCGTCGCTGGCGGCGTGCTGGTAGTGCGCGATCAACGGAAACGACGTGCCTACACGGCCGACGAAATCCGGGCTCGGCTGCATCAGCGGCTGGCTGAATCCGAGGCGGAGGGTTCTCAACCCAAATCGGGGTCGGCCGCCGTTTCGACGGCAAACAAGCGATAGTCACCGGAAGCGCGCCGCACGGCTACCGATTCGCACTCGAACTCCGTTGTACTGCTTACGCTTTGTCTTGTTATCGAGCGCGTAGCGGACGTCGATACCATGAATCTGTCGCTGTAATCCTTTGTCACATGTCCGGCTCGCCGCGGCAAGGCCGCCTCAATGCATGTGGGCCATCAGGTTGTCGGGCCTAGGGGCAATGTCTAGGGTTAAGTTCGGCCACCGCAGGTAGTGAGTTTCACGTGAGCCGACTAGGTGACTTTCGGGAGGTGCGGCCTTGGCCGACGACGGTGGTAGTTCCGCAGATCTGCTAGTGATATTCGGAATTACCGGCGACCTGGCCCGCAAGATGACGTTCCGGGCGTTGTATCGGCTCGAGTCGCGCGGCTTGCTGGATTGCCCAGTTTTGGGTGTGGCCAGTGATGACATGTCAATCGAGCAGTTGGTCGAGCGTGCGCGGGAGGCCATCAGCGAGTCCGGTGAGACGTTCGACGACGCGGTGTTCGACAGACTGGCGGCCCGATTGGACTACCTGTACGGCGACGTTACCGATAGCCAACTCTATGACTCGCTGGCCGAACTGATCGGGTCGGACTACCGACCGCTGTACTACTTGGAAATGCCGCCGGCCTTGTTCGCACCGATTGTGGAGAACCTCGGGAAGGTAGGGCTGCTGCGGCGGGCACGCGTCGCGGTGGAAAAGCCGTTTGGCCACGACCTGGGCTCGGCGCGGGAACTCAATGCTCGGCTGCGTGCGGTGCTCGACGAAGAGCAGATCCTGCGGGTGGACCACTTTTTAGGCAAACAGCCCGTTGTCGAAGTGGAGTACCTGCGGTTCGCCAACCAGGCGCTCGCGCAACTGTGGGACCGCCACAGCATTTCCGAGATCCACCTCACCATGGCCGAGGACTTCGGTGTGGAGGCCCGTGGCAAGTTCTACGACGCGGTCGGCGCTGTGCGTGACGTCGTACAAAACCATCTGCTGCAGGTGCTGGCACTGATCGCGATGGAGCCTCCGGTGGGCCCGAGCGCCGATGACCTGAACGACAAGAAGACCGAGGTGTTCCGCGCGATGCCGGCGCTGGACCCACAGCGTTGCGTACGTGGTCAGTACCGCGGCTATACCGACGTCGCTGGGGTGGCAAAAGATTCACAAACCGAGACTTACGTCGCACTGCGGACCGAGATTGACAACTGGCGGTGGGCCGGAGTGCCGATCTTCCTGCGCGCGGGAAAGGCGTTGCCGGAGAAGGTCACCGAGGTGCGGCTTTTTCTGCGTCATGTTCCCGGGTTGGCTTTCCTGGGCAACCGCCGACCAGCTGAACCCAACCAGATCGTGCTGCGCATCGATCCCGATCCGGGTATGCGTCTGCAGCTATCCGCCCAACTTGGCGACTCGTGGCACGACGTTCACCTCGACTCCTCATTCGCGGTGGACCTCGGTGAACCGGTGCGGCCCTATGAACGGCTTCTCTACGCCGGATTGACCGGTGATCGGCAGCTTTTCGCCCGGGAAGACGGCATCGAAGAGACGTGGCGCATCGTGACACCGCTGCTAGACAACCCGGGCGCAATCCACCCATACGACCGCGGGTCCTGGGGACCCGAGGCTGCGCAGTCACTGCTGCGGGGCCACCGCAGTTGGCAAGAACCTTGGTTCCCGCAGAGCACGCCCACAGCACGGTAAGGAGACCGAAGAAGATGCAGATGGGGATGATCGGCCTGGGCCGGATGGGCGCCAACATCGTACGCCGCTTAGTCAAGGACGGACATGAGTGCGTGGTGTACGACCACAACCCTGATGCGGTTACGGTGCTGGCCGATGAGCAAGGAACGACCGGGGTGTCGTCGCTGGCCGAGCTACGCGACAAACTCTGCGCCCCACGAGTGGTCTGGGTGATGGTGCCCGCGGGGGACATCACCACGTCGGTGATCACGGACCTGGCCGACACACTGGAGTCCGATGACATCGTGATTGACGGCGGCAACTCCTACTACCGCGATGACATCGCACACGCAAAAATCTTGTCCGAAAAGGGGATTCATCTATTGGACTGCGGCACCAGCGGCGGCGTGTGGGGCCGGGAGCGTGGCTACTGCCTGATGATCGGCGGTGACGACTACGCTTTCGCGCACGCGGAACCACTTTTCATTACCATCGCGCCGGGTGTTGACGCAGCACCGCGCACGCTGGGCCGACACGGCGAGCTCGCGCAAGCCGAGAAGGGCTACTTGCACTGTGGCCCGTGTGGAGCGGGACATTTCGTCAAGATGGTGCACAACGGCATTGAGTACGGGATGATGGCCTCGCTGGCCGAAGGGCTGAACATCCTGCATAACGCCGACATCGGTACCCGCATGCAGAAAGGCCTCGAAACCGGCGACGCCGAAACCGCGCCGCTAGAAAATCCGGAGTTCTACCAGTACGACATCGACATCCCAGCGGTCGCCGAGGTGTGGCGACGGGGCAGCGTGATCAGTTCGTGGCTGCTGGATTTGACCGCGTCAGCGCTGCACGAATCGCCCGCGTTGAGCGAGTTCGCCGGGCGGGTGTCCGACAGTGGGGAAGGCCGGTGGACCGTTATTGCGGCGATCGACGAGGGGGTACCGGCGCCAGTGTTGACGACCGCCCTGTATGCCCGCTTCGCCTCGCGCCAGCTCTTTGAGTTCGGTGCCAAGGTGTTATCGGCGATGCGCAAGCAGTTCGGCGGGCACGACGAGAAGCCCTGAACGCTCTCGGGGCTGACCACGTCGGAGAGTTTGCCGCGGATCAACAGGATCGGGATCTTCAGGTCGACGGCGGCGGCTGCCTCGCCAAGGGAGGCAAAACCGTTGGGGTGGCTGAACATGAAATCGCGGATGCGGGCGCTGTTGTCCTTCTCGTAACGCGGCACCACGTCGACCAACACCAACTCGACAACTTCGAGGGCGTAGTCGGCGTCTGGCGCACGGTCGCTGTCACCGTGTCCACGCGTGTCGATCGCGACGACGTGGTAACCCTGGTCCGCGAGGATCTGGCCGGTGGCTTTCCAAGAAAGCGGTGTTGGCCCCCACCGTGCAACATCAGGACGGTTGGCGCGACAACGATTCGACAATGATTCTTTTCGAAGATTCTCTTCAAAGGTTCTTTGCAAACGCCCGACGTCGAATTGACGGTGGTGTTAATCTCCGCTTAGGCGCGGGCAATACGCATTCTCCAACCGTTCGGTCAGCACGTTGTTGCGTTAGGAACGCTGATGTCATTCGTATCCGCAGTACCGGAGTTTGTTAGCGCGGCGGCCGCCGATTTGACCAATATTGGGTCGACTATCGCCGAGGCCACAACCATAGCGTCGGGTCCGACGACCGCGATGCTCGCCGCAGGGGCTGACGAAGTGTCGGCGGCCATCGCGGCGCTGTTCGGCGCCCACGGTCAGACTTACCAGGCGCTCAGCGCGCAGGCGGCCGCGTTCCATCAGCAGTTCGTGCAGGCTCTCACCGGCGCAGCGAACGCGTATGCGTCCGCCGAGGCTGCCAACGCGTCGCCGTTGCAAATCCTCGAGCAGGACGTGCTGAGTGCGATCAATGCGCCCACCCAGGCGATTTTCGGACGCCCGCTGATCGGCAACGGCGCCGCTGGGACGGCTGTTAATCCCAATGGTGGAGCTGGCGGGCTTTTGCTCGGCAACGGCGGCAACGGCTACACCCAAGCAAGCGCCTCCGGCCTAGCCGGCGGTAACGGCGGAAGCGCCGGGCTGATTGGCAACGGCGGGGCTGGCGGTGGCGGGGGATACGGCGCGAACGGTGGCTCCGGCGGCGCCGGCGGCCTCCTGTATGGCAGCGGCGGGGCCGGCGGAAGTGGCGGGGCCGCCAACGCGGCCTTCAACGCCGGCAATCCCGGCGCCGGCGGCGCTGGCGGCAGCGCCGTGTGGTTCGGCAATGGTGGCGAGGGCGGGCACGGCGGCACCGGGCTTGCCGGGACGAACGCCACCACCCCCAGCAACGGTACGGCCGCCACCGGTACCGTCGGCGCGAATCACACGGACGCTGGCCCAGGAGGAACGGGCGCTATGGGTGGGGACGCGAGCGCCACCGTCGGCCGGGTTGGCGGTACCGGCGGCGCCGGCGGCTGGGACGTTAACGCCAGCACCGGCTCGGGGCAAACGGCCACCGGTGGCACCGGCGGCGGCGGCGGCCATGGGGGCGGCGGCACCAACGCCGCTGCGGCCAACGCCGGCGGAGTCGGTGGTGCCGGGGGTCTCGGCGGCAACGGTG
The DNA here is from genome assembly GCF_000340435.2 of Mycobacterium haemophilum DSM 44634. NCBI lineage: Bacteria > Bacillati > Actinomycetota > Actinomycetes > Mycobacteriales > Mycobacteriaceae > Mycobacterium > Mycobacterium haemophilum. Next base: position 3,239,218 of record NZ_CP011883.2, on the reverse strand, counting down.
GGCTGCTCATTGGGAATGGTGGCGCTGGTGGTGCCGGTGGCACCGGCGGGATCGGTGGTGCCGGTGGCACCGCCGCGGCGGGTGGTGTCGGCGGCACCGGGGGCTTCGGCTTCACTTCGGACGGCACCCAAATTGCTGCCGGAGGCACCGGAGGGGGCGGCGGAACAGGCGGTACCGGCGGTACCGGCGGGACGGGTGGGACTGGCGGTGTTGGGGGCACCGGCGGCCGTGGGGGGCTGCTGATCGGCAACGGCGGCGCCGCTGGCAACGGCGGTGTCGGTGGTGAAGGTGGTGTCGGTGGCACTGGCGGTGTCGGTGGCACTGGCGGCGTCGGCTATTGGGGCCAATCCGGCTTCACTAACTCACCCACGACGACGGCTTTCGGCGGCCACGGCGGTCAAGGCGGTACTGGTGGCCAAGGCGGCCACGGTGGCACCGGCGGTGCGGGCGGCGCTCCCGGCACAGCCGGCCAGGGCGGATTCCTCGGCTTCTCCGGCTCCGACGGCCTTACCGGCGTGGGCGGCGCCGGGGGCGCCGGTGGTACTGGCGGCGCCGGTGGCAACGGCGGTGCCGGCGGCAACGGCATCTTGGATAACGGTGTCGTCACAGGTTTCGCGGGCGCCGGCGGCGCTGCCGGCACCGGCGGCGGCCCTGGTGTCGGCGGCAGCGGCGGCGCCGGGTCAACCGCTGGTGTTACCGGCGCCGACGGCAGCTCCGGCGTCGGGGGCAGCGCAGGCGCAGCGGGCCCGTCGAGCTAACCGGCCGGAGGTAACGGCGCATCAGGAAATAGCTCGGCGAAGCTGCCGTATAGAACTCGGTTCCTGGTCGTCTCGTCGACGCCGTCGAACAGCTGGTGCAGCGTTTCCTGGGTGTGGCCGAAGGTGCCCTCCATATGCGGGTAGTCGCTACCCCAGAGCACATTGTTGTAGCCCATCGCGCTCATCGCCGCGACTGCCGACGAGTCGTGTTGGAACGACGCGTACACCTGCGAGTAGATGATCTCACGTGGACCGCGATTGAGCTTGGGCCGCACTACCATTGCGTGCTGGCGGTAGCCCTCCTGCATCCGGTCGGCGATGAACGGGACCCAGGTCGCGCCGCCCTCGGACACCAGAACCTTGAGCTTCGGGTGCCGATCCAATGCCCCCGAGGCGACGAGCTTGGCCACCGCGCGCTGGCCACCGAATGATGTCTCGGTGTAGTTGAGTACCGCACCGCCCGGGCCATGATAGGTCACTCCGATCGAGCCGCCGGCGGCGAAATCGATTGGCTCGGTGCCGATGTGGAACGCGATCACCATACCGATGTCTTCAGCAGCGGCCCAGAACGGCTCCCACTGGTCGCGGTTATAGTCGCGCTGCGTGGGGTGCGGCGTGACGGGAAGAAACACCGCCTTGAAACCCATTGCGCCGCAACGCTTAAGCTCGCTTACCGCATCGTCGATATCCAGTGTCGACACTTGCGCGGTGGGAATCAGCCGCGGCGAGTAGTCCATAATTGTGTCTTTGGACCAATCGTTGGATGCCCGCATAGCCTCGCGCAACAGCTCCGGCGTGCGAAACGAGCCGGACCACATGCCCAATGACGGGAACACCAATTCCGACCAGATGCCCTCGCCGTCGAGATCGGCAAGCCGCTTTTCGACGTCGCGGGCGCCCGGCGCGGCCGCCGTAGCCTGCAGAAACTGCTGTTGCGCGGCGGTGGGCAACCGGCGGCGGAACACCTGGCCGTCGACGCAGATGGTCTCCCACTGACCGTCGGGATCCTGCACGCTGCGCGGCACCAAGTCGGCCAGCCGCGTGGGCAGCCGTGAGCGCCACAGGTCGGCAGGTTCGATGAAATGAGAGTCGCCCGAGTTAGCCCATAGTTTGAGGGGCGCGGCCATGAGTCCAGATATTAGAATTGTGTTCTAATACTGTCAACGTTGTCGACACCGCGTCGGCCGCCGTGGGCGGCATCGGCGGTGCGGTGATTTTCCGCTGTCGCCGTGGTCTATCCATGTCAAAAGGCCAACGATGCCAACCACTAGGAGACCCACGTGTGCTCACCCCGGCCAGCGATCACGCCGGCACTTTGGTTCGACGACAACCTGGAAGAGGCGGCCCAGTTTTACACCACGGTGTTCCCGAACTCACAGATCGAGGGATTTAACCGGTACACCGAAGCGGGCCCGGGTGAACCGGGCCAGGTGGTGAGCGGCACCTTCGTACTGAACGGCGTTCGCTTCATCGGGATCAACGGCGGTCCCCAATTCCGGTTCACCGAGGCGGTCTCGTTCATGGTCAACTGCAAGGACCAGGACGAGGTTGACTACTACTGGGACCGGTTAACCGACGGCGGAGAGGAATCGCAGTGCGGGTGGTGTAAAGACCGTTTCGGCCTGAGTTGGCAAATCATCCCGGACCAGCTCTATGAACTGATCAGCGATCCGGATCCGGCCCGCGCGACGGCGGCCACCAAGGCGATGCTCGGTATGCGCAAGATCGTCGTCGCCGAGCTGGAACGGGCGGTTGCCCACCGGTGTGTCGAAGGGTGAGCTCACTCGGTGAGCCGGTCGATCCAGTCGATCGTCGCGTCGATGATCGCCGGCACATCGTCCGGGTTGTCACATCCGGCCACCATCAGCGACGCCTCCGCCATGGTCGCCACTAGCACGCGGGTCAGCAGTTGGCCGCGTAGCGACGTGTCCAGCTCCAGCACCGCCATCCAACTGCAGAACGCGGCCATCATGCGGTCGCGACGGGTGATCCCGAAGCCGGCCGGTGTGTCGCCAGACGACAGCACCCTGGCCAGGCGGCGGTTCTCCCACATCGCCTCGAGGTAGGCCCGTACGTGGACCTCGAATACCCGCCGCCGGTCGATCTCCGCTGGGACGGACTGGTCCGCTTGCCGCATCGCCGCGTCGATGCGGCGGTCGACGGCGTCGGCCATTTGCTCGAAGATCGCCAGAAACAGCTCGCGCTTGCCCCCGAAGTGGTGGTAGATGCTGCCGATGCTGGCGCCAGAGCCGGCCACCACGTCGGCCATCGTTGCCGCGGTGAAGCCACTGGTCGCAAATACCTCGATTGCTGCGTCGAGGATCCGCCGCTGGGTGGCGCCGGTCTTGGCCCAGCGGCGGGTCCGCGCGGAGGTCGCCATACCTAAACGCTAACGGGTACGCCGCGCCGCTAGTCGGGCCTGGCATTGTCCAGCCGAGACCGCACCGGTCGGGATCGACGGGCCCGCGTTACGTTGTTCGGGTGCGCGTCCCGTCGGGCAAGCCAGCCGGACGCGCCGAACAGGAGTAAACATGACTGAGCCGCGCTGGATCGACGTGCCAGGTCCCGCTGGGGACCTCAAGGCCCTGACCTGGGGGCCGCCCGGTGCCCCGATCGCGTTGTGTCTGCACGGCTTCCCTGACACCGCCTACGGTTGGCGCAAGATCGCTTCCCGGCTGGCCGAGTCGGGTTGGCGGGTCGTCGCCCCCTTCATGCGTGGGTACGCGCCGTCGTCGATACCGACCGACGGCAGTTACCACGTTGGTGCGTTGATGGATGATGCCTTGCGCGTGCGCCTAGCGGCGGGCGGCACCGAACACGATGTGGTGATCGGTCACGATTGGGGTGCCATGGCTGCCACCGGCCTGGCCGCGATGCCCGACAGCCCGTTCGCCAAGGCGGTGATCATGTCGGTACCCCCGGCGGCGGCGTTTCGCTCGCCGGGCCGGCTAACCGACCGCGGCCGGCTGGCGCTGGCGCTACCGCATCAGCTGCTGCGCAGTTGGTACCTTCTCTACTTTCAATTGCCTTGGCTGCCTGAGTATTCCGCTTCCTGGGTGCTGCCGTTGCTGTGGCGGCGGTGGTCACCGGCCTACCGCGCAGAGGAGGATCTCCGCCACGTCGACGCCGCGATTGGGACACCGGAGGGCTGGCGGGCCGCGTTGGGACCGTACCGGGCCATGATCCGCAACACGCGACCACCGGCGCGGTATGCCGAATTGAACCGGCTGTGGGTCGAGGTGCCCATCCTGCCGAGCTTGTATCTGCATGGTCGCGACGATGGATGCGCCACACCGGCTTTCGCACATTGGGTGGAAAAGGTGCTGCCGCCGGGCAGCAAGGTGGCAATCGTGGAGCATGCTGGGCATTTCCTGCAACTCGAACAACCGGACAAGGTTGGCGAGTTGATCCTGGCGTTCATCGGTTCGCCCGGCTAAAGCCATGACGGCGCACCGGATGGCGGCCGTCGACGCGCAGTTCTACTGGATGTCAGCCAAAGTCCCCAACGACCAGTTCCTGCTCTACGCCTTCGACGGCCAACCCGCTCGGCTCGATCGCGCCATCGACGAGGTCCGCCGCCGCGCCCGAGCCTGCCCGGACCTGGCGATGCGCCTCGACGACGGATCTGCCCTGACCTACCCACGGTGGGTCTCGGCGGCCGTCGAGCCCGCGCAGCTGGTTGAGCATGAGCTCGCCGATCGCTCGTGGCGCGGTTGTCTGGCCGCGGTGGTTGGTCTTGCCGACGAGCAGTTAGATATTCGCCAGATGCCGTGGCGGCTCCACGTTTTCACGCCGGTGCTCGGCATCCCGGGGACCACCGGTCGGGGCGCCGTTGCGGTCATGCAGGTCGCGCATGCGCTGGCCGACGGAGCCCGCGCTTCGGCAATGGCTGCCTGGCTTCTCGGTCGGCCGGCCCCGGTGCCCAGGGTGGCACGGCTGCCGGCAGGCTTTGTGCCGTGCCGAGCGATCGATGCGGCCCGCACGCACCGCCGGATGGTGCGCGATACCCGCGCCGGGCTGCTGGTAGCGCCGCTAGGCTCGCGGCCGCCGCTACCGACCAACGCCCGCCCGGCGGGTACCCGCGTGCTGCGCACGCTGGTACGGCACCGCGCGCAGCTGCCTGGTCGCACGGTCACCGTCGCGGTGCTGGCCGCGGTGTCCAGGGCAATGTCCGAAATGTTGGGTGGGTCGTCCGACAGCCTAGGCGCTGAGGTGCCCATGTCCAAACCCGGTGTGCCACATGCGCATAACCATTTCGGTAACGTCGTTGTGGGGCTATACCCGCAGCTTGGCCACGATGCTCGGATGCAGCGGATCGCGACCGACCTGGCCAACGGCAGGCGCCGCTTCCAGCATCCGGCTATGCGCGCAGCCGATCGGGCTTTTGCCGCGATGCCGGCGGCGCTGTTGCGTTGGGGTATCTCGCTGTTCGACCCGTGTTCCCGGCCAGCTTTGGTGGCCGGGAACACGGTGGTGTCCAGCGTGCACCGCGGAGCAGCGGACCTGAGCTTCGGGGCTGCGCCGGTGGTGCTGACGGCCGGCTACCCGGCACTGTCGCCTGCGATGGGCCTGACCCATGGCGTACACGGTATCGGCGACATCGTCACGATCAGTGTGCACGCGGCAGCGTCGGCGGTGGCCGATATCGACGCCTATCTGCAGCTGCTGGACGCGGCGCTGTGACGGCAGTTCTGTAGCAAACCGTAGCGTAATACGCTACGGTTGGGTGGTGGCTAGGACGATCCCGCAGCGCGACTTGCGCAATGAGAATGCGAAGGTGATCGACGCTGTCAGCGCAGGCGAGACATTCGTCGTTACTCGCAACGGCGAGCCGGTAGCCGAGCTTCGCCCGATACGAGTCGGTCGCCGCACCTTCATCACGCGCGAAGAAGTTGCGACGCTGGCCGGTGTCGCGGTGCGCATTGACCATCGGCAGTTCCGCGCCGACCTTGACCAGTCGATCGACCAAGATCTTTAGGATGATGCCCGGCCTTCTGGATACGTCGGTCGTGGTCGACTGGCACGATCCGGCGGTGGTAGCCGCACTGCCCGACGAGATGGCGATCTCGGCCATTACGGCTGCTGAGCTGGCGGCCGGTCCGTTGTTGGCCACGACACCGATGGAGGCGGCTAAACGGCAGGCCCGGTTGCAAGAGATCGAATCGACCTTGGAGCCAATCCCTTTCGACGGGGCCGCGGTACGTAGTTACGGACTAATTGTGGCAGCCGTGGTGCGCGAAGGAAGAAAGCCGCGAAGCAGGTTCGCTGATCTATTGATCGCTGCGACGGCGCACGCCAACCGCTTAGACCTCTACAGTCGCAACGCGGATGACTTTACCGGCCTCGAGGAACTGATCCGCGTCGTCGCCATCTGATTCCGGTAATGCACCTGAGTTTGCTGCGCGGTATCGGGGTTGGGTTGGAGTCTACGGAAATTACTGCGCATCACCGGATCTCGCGGCTTCCTCGCGGGTAAGGCCAGCAGCGAGGATCAGCTCCTCGTGCAGTTCGAACCACACCGTGTGGTAAGAGTCGATGAGCGGCTTAGTCAGCCAGGCGATCTGTCCAGCATGGACGTTGTCCAGCGCCGCACGCAGTTTCGTCAGGTAAGCATTCAACCGTGGCAGCCGCGTCGCAGCCGCCTCGATGATCGGTACCACCCGCTCGTGCACTGCATCGAGGCGCGACACTATCCCGGCGTCGTATTCAGGGTCCTCGTGGGTGTTGGGAATGCCGTCTTTGACCTGCCAGTCCGTGGCCAGGGCTTTGAAATCAAGGTTAACGGAACGGAATTCGCGATAGATAGCGGCCAGCGCGGCTACGTCGATACCCTTGCGCTCCTTGTCGAGCAACGCGTTCAGCCTGGCGCGGCCCGTGGGGCTGATCCTCAACGTCGTTCCCTCGACCAGTAGGCCGGCGGCGGTTAGTTGTTCGACGATTTTGGCGAGCTCGACATGATCGTCGTCCAAAGTCGCGGCCAAGCCGGCAGGGCTTACCCGGCCCTTCAGTCGAACCGCCTGCAGCACTGTCAATTCGGTCACGGCTTGGCTCTTGAATCCGTTGAGCCTTGCAGCCGCAGCGCGGTCATCATAATGATCAGCGGGGCGGCTGACACCACGTCGGTGTGCCCGGTGTCCATGGCTGCGCGCACCGCGGCATCGGAGGAGTCATCCAGCTTCGGGTGGTCTCCAGTCGCGTGCGCACGCAGCGGGCTGATGCGTCGCGCGATGTCAGCCAGCTCGCGCAGCTCCGGCGTGTCGTTCTCTGACCACGCGGACAGTGTCAGATTGCCCTGGCGCACCTCGCCTTCGTCGCCGTCGACGGTGATCTGTTTGCCAGCCAGCGATGCGGCGATTCCCTGGCCGCAGCCCACCACGGCGACCCGACCGAGTTCGCGGCTGACCACTGCCGCATGGCTGGCGGCGCCGCCGACCTCGGTGACAACGCCCTGTGCGGCCAGCATGCCGAGGACGTCTTCGGGCTTGGTGTGGTCGCGCACCAGGATGACCTGCTCGCCGGCCTCGGCGGCGTCTAGCGCCTCATCAACTTCGGTGTACGCCTTGCCTGATACCACGCCCGGGCAAGCGGGCAGACCTTTGGCTAAAAGTGGTGCAGCTAACCGTATTTCCGGCTGCAGTGCGGGTAGCAGCACGGTCTTGACGTGCGCCGGGGTCACCCGGCGCAGTGCCTCGGTGTCGTCGATGAGCCCCTCACGCCGCAGTTGCAGCGCCAGGCGCACTGCCGCCTGCGCCGAGCGCTCTGCGGCCCGCGTCTGCAGTAGCCACAACTTGCCGTCCTCGACGGTGAACTCGATCTCTTGCACGTCAGATCCGAGCCGCTCCAAGCAGCCAGCGGCATCCACCAGCTCGTCGTAGACAGCCGGTTGCTCGTCGCGCAGGTCCGTAATCGGCTGTACATCAACCAATCCCGACACCACGTCATCACCTTGGCCGCCGGGCAGCCACTCGCCGAACGGTTCACTGGCGCCGGTTATAGGATTGCGGGAAAATAACGCTCCGGCTCCGGAGTTGGCGCCTTGGTTGCCAAATACCATCGCCTGCACAATCACAGCGGTACCACTCTGATCGTCCATGCCGTAGTGAGCGCGGTAAGCAACTGCACGAGGCGAATTCCATGAGGCGAAAACGGACTCGATGCCCGCGCGTAACTGGGCATAGGGATCGGCGGGTGGGGGAGCTGACTCACCCACGACGCGCCGATACCTGCGAGTGAACCGCAAGCGGGTGTCGCGGGCGAAGGTTTGGGCGCTCGGCGAGGTGCTGGACGTGGCCAGCGCCTGCTCGACGGGATCATTCATGCCCAAGTCCAGAATCGTGTCCATCATGCCGGGCATTGACTGGACCGACCCGGAGCGAACGCTGACCAGCAATGGCCGCGGCCCCCGCCCAAACGTGCGTGAGGTTTCGGCTTCCAGCCACCGCATCCGATCCAGCACATCGTCCCAGATCGCCTCCATCGTGGGCCCAGGGTCGGCCAAATACCGGCGGCCGACCTCGGTGGTGATGCAGAACGCCGGGGGTACCGGCAATTGGTGTCGGCACATCGCGTTGATGCCATGGCCCTTGCCGCCCAGGATTTCCCGCGGTTGATGCGCGTCGCCGTTCAGCAACACTACGGAGTGCTCGGTGGTCGCGCCTGCGTGGTCGCTTGACGTCGTGATATGCACCCCCTCGTACTGCGGTGTGTCCTGATGGGCCCGAGCCAGTCGTGCCGAACCCGCAGCGTATCGCCACGTGGATGCGCAGCAGTGCGGAGGGCTCGAGCAGCCTGGCTAGTGACGGGTCGCCAGGTTGACGGTCGGCAAACCCGTCCGCAGGTCTAGGTTTGACTCTATGACTCCCTATGACGTTGGGTTATTGATCCTGCGGCTGGTGCTGGGGTTGACACTCGCCGCGCATGGCTACAACAAGTTTTTCGGCGGCGGTCGGATACCGGGAACGGCGCGGTGGTTCGAGAGCATCGGCATGAAGCCGGGGAGGTTTCACGCTGTCGTGGCCGCGACGACCGAGATGTCCGCCGGGCTGGGTTTGGCCGCTGGCTTGCTGACACCGATCCCGGCGGCGGGCTTCGTCTCGCTGATGTTGGTTGCTGCCTGGACGGTGCACCGACCCAACGGCTTTTTCATCGTCAAGGAAGGCTGGGAGTACAACCTGGTGCTGGCGACCAGCGCGGTCGTGGTTGCCACGTTGGGTGCCGGGCGGTTCAGCCTAGATTGGCTGATCTTTGGCAAGAATTGGTTCGAGGGTTGGAATGGGTTGCTGATCTCGGCGCTGCTGGGTCTCGCCGGGGCGCTTGGCCAGTTGCTGATCTTCTACCGGCCGCCGGTCAAACAAACCCAGTAGCCGGCGGCGCCTCGTGTGCTAGCACTTCGGCCGCGGCGCGCTCTCCGGAGCGAACGGCTCCATCGACCCATCCGCACATGATGGCCGAGCTTTCCGTTCCGGCCCAATGGATGCGACCGCACGGCTCACGCAGCGTGTAGCCGAATTCGGTCAGCACCCCGGGTGGGGCGTGGCTGATCATCCCGCCACCGGAATAGCGTTCGGTAGACCAGTTCTGCTCGTGGTACTCGATGGGCAGGCTCGCCTTGGTGCCGAACCGATCGACCAGTTCGCCGACGATCACCGCTTTGCGGTCGGCATGGTCGAGTTTCGCTAGCCGACGCGCGGCGGGTCCCTCGGTGATGACGCACATGATCCCCGGCACGGCGGTGTCCGTGCACGCGTCGATGGTCAAGGTGGCCGGCGATCCCGGCGAGGCGGACTGGCCGCACAACCCATCGGCACGCCAGAACGGCTCGTCATAGCAGACCGAGATCTTAAAGACGGCGCCGCTTGGCATGCGCTGATGCAGCAAAGCTCGATCCAGCGGCAGCGTCGGCTCGTAGCCGATCGAGGTGGCGATTGCCAGTGGAATCGCCACGATGACTCGGCGCGCCCGCACTGTCAACTCATCGGCGCGCACCGTGACGCCGTCGCGGTCCTGTTCGATGTGCCGGACCGGCTGCGACACCTGCAGCGCATCACCGAGTTCGGCGGCTATCGGTCGATAAATGGCGCCCATCCCGCCCACCGGCCGAGCATCCTGAGCGCCGCCCTCACCGGAAATGACAAAGTTGGGACCGCCGGCCGACCCCATCTGCAGCAGCATCCACAGCAAAGACACCTCCGACGCCGCCGACGTGTACGGGCCGGCTAGTGCCATGTCCAGCATCTGCCGGGCCGGCTTGGACAACGTGCTCCTATCGAGCCATTCCGCCAGGCTGATGCGGTCCCATTCGGCGGCCTCCTTGGCCTCCCACGGGGCTTCGCGCGGAACAGATTTGCACATCCTCTCCACCGCGAGCAAACCCAGACCAAGGTTGGTGACTGCCCACTTGCTCATTGTCCATGGGATGGTGCCGCCGTATCGGTGCTTCTTGCCGTCGACGATCATCATCGCTTCGCCGTCGCTGTACTGCTTGTATTCCGGCACGCCGAACTCCTCCATCAGCGCGTAAATCCGATCCTGGCCCGGCCCGATCCATGCGCCGCCACGGTCAATCCAAACCCCGTCCTGGCGAGTTTCGGTGAAGGTGCGGCCACCGACCCGGTCACGTGCCTCCAACAAGGCCACCGAACGGCCCGCTTGTTTGAGCCGCAGCGCGGCAGTCAAACCAGCGAATCCCGCTCCAACGACGCAATAGTCGAACTCCGCCATGACTGGCTCCCGTAGTTTGCAGTGGTGCCGCGTCCCAGCAGCAAACTACACGGGTCGAAGACCCGCAAATCCGGTTCCGGCGGATTTCTGCGGCGATTCAATCCGGTTGGCCAGTGCACGAATAGGCCAAACTGCTGCCCTACTTCTCGTCGACCATGACACGGCCGCCAACCTAGGGAAGGTGTCGGGCATATCTCGGCCGGCACTCTACGGTGGCGCACCGCCTCGCAATCCGCCTTCGAATCGGCGCCCAGGATGGTCGACACCACAGCTTAATTCCGCGGTATTCCGCCTCCAGGCCGGCTGGCAAAGGATTCGCCGGGGCGAGCCCGAGCGCGGGTTCTAGGGTGTAACACCATGGGATTTCTCACACCCGACCTACCGCAGGTCGACATGGTCGAGTGGAGCAAGGGCACGCGCAGCGAAAAGATCCGCCCGATGGCCAGGCACTGGGCCGAAGTGGGTTTTGGGACGCCGGTCGCAGTGCACTTGTTCTACGTGGTCAAAATCCTGCTCTACATCCTGGTGGCCTGGCTGATTGTGCTGACCACCACTGGCATCAATGGGTTCGCCAGTGTCCTGTCGTGGTATTCGGAGCCGATCGTGTTCCAGAAGGTCGTGCTCTACACGATGCTGTTCGAGGTGATCGGGCTGGGCTGTGGCTTCGGGCCGCTCAACAACCGGTTCTTTCCGCCGATGGGCTCGATCCTCTACTGGATGCGGTTCGGCACCATCCGGCTGCCACCGTGGCCGGATCGCGTCCCGTTGACGAAGGGCACTGCGCGCAAGCCGGTGGATGTCGTGCTGTATGCGGCGCTGTTGGCGATGACGTTGGGGGCGTTGTTTTCCGATGGCACCGGCCCGATTCGAGAGTTGGGCACCACCGTGGGGGTGCTGCCGGTGTGGGAGATCGTGCTTATTCTGGTAATCCTTGCGATGCTTGGGCTTCGCGACAAAGTGATCTTCCTGGCCGCCCGCGGCGAGATTTACGCGACGCTGACGGTGACCTTCTTGTTCGGCGGCTCGAACGCCACAGACATGATCGTCGCGGCCAAGCTGGTGTTCCTGGTGATCTGGATGGGCGCAGCGACGTCAAAGCTCAACCGGCACTTCCCGTTCGTGATCTCGACGATGATGTCTAACAACCCGCTGCTGCGGCCGCGGTTTGTCAAACGGATGTTCTTCGAGAGGTTTCCCGACGACCTGCGGCCCGGACGATTGTCACGGATCTTCGCCTACGTCAGCACGTTCATCGAGATGTGTGTGCCTATTGTGCTGTTTTTCGCTCACGGTGGCTGGCCAACCGTGGTGGCCGCGACGGTAATGGTGTGCTTCCACCTGGGGATCCTGACGGCGATCCCGATGGGCGTGCCGCTGGAGTGGAATGTCTTCATGATCTTCGGTGTGCTGTCGCTCTTTGTCGGCCATGCTCAGCTGGGTCTGAGTGACCTGAGAAATCCGGTGCCGGTGGCGATTCTGATCGCTCTGGTCGCGGGAATCGTCGTCGCGGGTAACGTGTTCCCGCGCAAGATCTCGTTTCTGGCCGGCATGCGCTATTACGCCGGCAACTGGGACACCACGCTGTGGTGCGTTAAACCCTCGGCCGACGAGAAGATCAAGAGGGGCATCGTGGCGATCGCGAGCATGCCGCAGGCTCAGCTGGAGCGCTTTTACGGCAAGGAGCGGGCGCAAATTCCGATGTACCTCGGATATGCGTTCCGCGCCATGAACACCCACGGCAGGGCGCTGTTCACCCTGGCGCATCGGGCGATGGCTGGCCACAACGAAGATGACTATGTCATCACCGACGGAGAACGGATCTGCAGTACCGCCGTCGGGTGGAATTTTGGCGACGGCCACATGCACAACGAGCAACTGATCACCGCGATGCAGCAGCGCTGCCACTTCGCACCCGGCGAGGTGCGTATCGTGCTACTCGACGCGCAGCCGATCCACAAACAAACCCAGGCGTACCGGCTGGTGGACGCGGCGACAGGCGAATTCGAGCGCGGTGTGGTCAGGGTGGCCGACATGGTGACTCGGCAGCCCTGGGCCGACGATGTGCCGGTCCAGGTGCTGTCCGAGCCAGCCGACGAGTCCGAGGTGACTTAGGCCCCGGCCCGCACCTGGTGCGCTGCCGCAACCATGTTCTGCAGCGACGCGCCCACCTCTTCGACCGATCGGGTCTTCAGCCCGCAGTCAGGGTTAACCCAAAGTCGTTGCATCGGTATAGCTTTCAATGCTGCGTGCAGCGACTTGGCCATCTCGTCGGTGCTTGGTACCCGCGGCGAGTGGATGTCATAGACGCCCGGGCCTACGCTGTTGGCGAAGCCGACCGCGTTCAGGTCGTCCAATACCTCCATGTGTGAGCGCGCCGCCTCGATGGATGTGACGTCGGCGTCCAGGTCGGCGATAGCTCCAATCACCTCGCCGAACTCTGAGTAGCACAGATGAGTGTGGATCTGCGTCGAGTCGGCAACCCCCGAGGTCGCTAGGCGGAAAGCCCTTACCGCCCAACGTAAGTACTGGTCTTGATCAGCGCGGCGCAGTGGCAGCAGCTCACGTAGGGCGGGCTCGTCGACCTGGATGATCGCGATCCCGGCGGACTGTAGATCCACGGTCTCATCGCGAATCGCCAGTGCCACTTGGTTCGCGGTGTCGGCCAGCGGCTGGTCGTCGCGAACGAACGACCAGGCCAAGATCGTGACCGGTCCGGTCAACATGCCCTTCACCGGTTTGTCGGTCAGGGACTGTGCGTAGGTGATCCACTCGATTGTCATCGGGTGGGGCCGGGACACGTCGCCGTAGAGGATCGGCGGACGTACGCAACGGCTGCCGTAGGACTGCACCCAGCCGTGCTGTGTGGCGACGAAGCCCTCCAGCTGCTCGGCGAAGTACTGCACCATGTCGTTGCGCTCCGGCTCGCCATGGACCAGTACATCGAGCCCGAGTTGCTCCTGCAGCTTAATGACTTCGGCGACTTCTTTTTTCATCCTGCTGATGTACTCGGCCTCGTCGATCTCAGCGGCCCGCAGCGCCGCGCGCGCCTTGCGGATCGTCGATGTCTGCGGGTAGGAGCCGATCGTCGTGGTCGGCAGCGGCGGCAGGTGTAGGCGCGCGTCCTGGCTGGCGCGGCGCTGCGCGGCCTCGCCGCGGTGCGCACCGGACGAGACGATCGAGTCGATACGCGCACGGACCTGCCCGTTGTGCAGCCGCGGATCGCTGCGCCGCGAGGCAACGGCGGCATTGGACGCCGCGATTTCATCGGCGACCGCGTCGCGCCCGTCGCGAAGTGCGCGTGCCAGCACGACGACTTCGGCCACCTTTTCCGCACCGAACGCCAGCCAGCTGCGCAAGTTGTCGTCCAGGTCGGTTTCTAGTTCCAGCGAATACGGCACGTGCAGCGTGGAGCACGACGTCGAAACAGTAACGGTGGCTGCCGAACCCAGCAGGGTCGCCAGCTTGCCCAACGCAGATTCCAGGTCGGTGCGCCAGATATTGCGTCCGTCGACGATGCCGGCGACCAGAGTCTTGGTAGACAGCTCGGGCACGGCGGCCACCGCGGTCTGCGCACCGGCGACCAGGTCGATGCCAATCGCCTCGATGGGTGTGCGGGCCAGCCCCGCCAAGGAAGCACCGGGATCACCGAAGTAAGTGGCTACGTAGATGGCGGGTCGGTTGCTCACTGAGCCGAGCGCGTTGTACACCGCCTCCGCCAAGGCCGGCGCATCGGGGGACAGATCAGCCACCAGCGCCGGCTCATCGAATTGCACCCATTGCGCGCCATTCTCGGCGAGTAGCGACAGCAGCTCGGAGTAGATTCCCACCAGCTCCTGCAGCCGCTCGACCGGTGCGCCCCCGCCATTGATGCCCTTGCTCAGCAACAGAAAGGTGACCGGCCCGATAACGACCGGGCGGGCCGGAATCCCTTGCGCAAGTGCTTCTTTCAGCTCAGAAAGCACCTTGTCCGGGTTCAGTGTGAACGTGGTCGCGGGCTCGATCTCGGGAACCAGGTAGTGGTAGTTGGTGTCGAACCACTTCGTCATCTCCAGCGGCTCGATGTCGTCGTTGCCGCGCGCGAGCGCGAAGTACCGATCCAGGTCGTCGGGGACTTTTGTTGCCCGGGCCGGCAGCGCGCCCAGCATGACCGCGGTGTCGAGCATCTGGTCGTAGTAGGAGAAGGTGTTCACCGGTACCGAGTCCAGGCCGGCGGCGGCCAAGTCCGACCACATGTCGCGGCGCAACGACGCGGCAATGGACTCTAGTTCTGATCTGCTGATACGTCGGGCCCAATAGCCCTCGGTCGCTCGTTTGAGTTCGCGGCGCGGACCGATGCGTGGGGAGCCAGTAACTGTTGCGGTGAATGGTTGAGCGGTCACGAGTTCGTCCTTTAATTAGCAGGGTGGTCACCGCCAGCGGACGCACAGCCGATCCGATGCGGCAGCACCTAATCTATTTAGAGGTACTACCGCTAACGGCTCCGGCCAAACGCCCATTCCACGAGGCGGTGAGCCGTCGGACGCGGCGCGCCCGACACAGCCGGCAGGTCTTCGGACTCGCAGGCGCGCACCGGTAGGTGCTCCTAAAGGCCGTCGCTTCCCAGTCTCGGATTTCCTAAGACCAGTGCTTCTAGACGGCGGTCGTTCCTGCATACCGCTGCGGGACAGTCCCGGATTCTCACCGGGTTCCCTCTCGCGATGCTTCGCTAACATCACTCGATGCTGGCGCCGCGTGGTGCGGCGACAGCAGACCAGCTGCATCATCCAGGCTACCCTGCGCGCTTGGCGTGCGAAATCGATGGTTCGACAGATGGTCGAGTCACCGTCTAGTGCCGCAGCTATGGTCCACTTTAGTTCGCTGGCGCGTAGATGGGCATTCGCGGCCGCCTTGGCTTACGGGTACGGGAAGAACGGCGCTTCGGGCGATACAACAATGCTTCGGCCGAAGCAAGGGTTTACTGGCGCTGCATGTTATTGGCAGGGTCTGCGTTGTCGAGTTCGATTACGGCGCTGAGTGATTCGGCGATCTCGTCGTTGTTGTTAGGCGTGTTGGCGATGATCGCCGGTGCTGTCGTGTTGTGGTGCAGTCGCGCTGCGCACGGACTGTGGCCGCATCGGGCAAACAGTCACCACCGAGGGCGACCGCGATACACCACATCGAGCAGCATCTTGCCAGGGTCATGGCGAGCCCGCCTTGACCACCATGGCACCGCTCTCGACAGCGCTGGACGCAGCCTGGCGACCGACCGACAGACAGAGTGTCTTCCAACGCGCAGATCTTGAGATTTCAGCAGTCCAAGAATCCCCTGCAGGACAGGAACTTCCGTGCATTACCCGCAGTCAAAACCCAATGACATGAAACGTCGAAGCTAAGGCGATCTCCGTCTTAAGGGCAACGTCAGCGACTGCCTCACCGGACCGCAGTCGTCGACCAATTTGCCGACGCACATTCGACCTACGATACGGGTGCAGCTCGCACGGACCAATTCACGGGGCTGGTCGGTCCCGGCCTCGTGCCCAAGATAGGCGCCGTAGACGCGCCAACGCTGTCCTGGTCGCTGGTGTCGTGTTGCTCCTCGCTTGGTCGGCTTGGTTGAGCATGGCATTGTTGCTGGACCACTAGACCGTGGCGGCGTCCTTGAACAACCCGGCCGCGCTGGCGATCGGCGGCGGCTCCCACGAAGGCAGCTTCGACAACTCATCGGACACCTGAGCGGCATAAGTCATCATCGCTTCTTGGTTCTTGGCGCAGTACTTGCTGTATTGGTCCTCAAGGTCGGCGATGTCCGCAGCGTTTTGCCCGGCCACGTTCGTCAATATCTGCTGCACCTTCGCCGTACGGTTGCGGTACATCCTTTCCGGATGCACCGTCATCTCACGCGCACACGAAAAGGCGTCCACGAGGCACTCGATCTGTTCGTGAGTCGCAAGGATCTGGCGGATGAGGGTATCCAGCCAATCGCGAAACTTCACGGCCACCTCGGTCATCCGTATCGCTGACGTGCCTGACCACTGCTCTTCCAGACTATGGAGAGCTTGCTCGAACGGCTCGATTAACCGACTCAATCTCAGCGAACATCCAGTTTCACACAGTGTAGGCGGCACACATCGAGTTGGTACTCCGGCCGTTCCACATTGTGACGGAGAGATGCGGGTGGCGCTGAACCTGCTGTTCCGAGAGGACGCGGCCGAACACCGGGCTTTGCTGAGGAGATACTGCGGACCGAAAGCCCGGTCAAGTGCCACTTCCGCATGGCACGCACCTCGACGTCGATCGGTGACGTGCAGATTCCGCCCGGAAGCACGGTGATGCTGCTGCTGCCCGGCGCGAGCAACCGGGATGCGCGTAAATTTCAGCAACCCAACGAGTTTCGCGTTGACCGCGCCAACGTTCGCGAACATGTAGCGTTTGGGCGGGGCAACCGTTCCTGCCCCGGTGCGCCGCTGGCTCGAGCAGAGGGGCGAATTTCGCTTTACCGCATCCTCGATCGGATGTCAGACATCGCCATTCTCGAGGTGATGCACGGCCCACCGGACGCCCGTCGCGGCAACTATGACGCGACCTGGCAGCTGTGCGGGCTCACCGAGCTGCACATGGGATTTACCTCGATCGGCTGAACGCTCACCGACGTGTCCATCGGACACAGAATGAAATCACTTGTGTCACTTCGGTATCAGTGGTCACGGGCGGGGATTCTGTCGGTGGCCTCCGATAGTTTCGGGGGCATGGGTTGTGGCGCGGTCGTGGATCGGGAGGCGATCACGGCGGCCTTTGATGCGTTGGATGCTGCGGTTGATGGTGTGGCCGCGCTGGATTTTGATGCGCTGTGCGCCCGGGAGTGGTTGGTGTTGTTGGAGCGCTGTGAGCGGGTGCGCCGCAGGATACCTGCCGTCGAACACCCGATGATCAATCAGCTTGCCCGCCAAGCGACCCCCGAAGAGTTGGGCGGCACGCTTTCGCATGCGATTGCTGAGTGGACGCTGATCAGCCGCGCCGAGGCCGCCAAGCGTATCCGGGAGGCCGCCGATCTGGGGCCGCGTCGGGGCTTGACCGGTGAACCGTTGCCACCCGTCTTGGCCGCGACCGCCGCAGCACAACGCGCCGGGAAGCTCGGCGCCGGTCAGGTGGCGGTGATTCGGAAGTTCTGCCACGGGTTGCCCGGCTGGGTCGATACGGCAACCCGCGAACACGCCGAAGCGCATCTTGCGAAACTGGGCTCCCAGTTTCGGCCCGAACAATTGGCCGGGCTGGCCGATCGGCTCGCCGACTGCCTCAATCCCGACGGCACCTACAGCGACACCGACCGCGGCCGGCGGCGCGGCGTAACCTTAGGCAACCAGCAGACCGACGGCATGACGGCGCTGCACGGCTGGCTGACCCCCGAGGCCCGCGCCACGCTGGAGGCTGTGCTGGCCAAACTGGCCGCGCCCGGCATGTGTAACCCCACCGATGACACCGCATGTGTGGACGGCGCACCCAGCCAAGACGCGATCGAGCGGGATACCCGCAGCCCCGCCCAACGCAACTATGACGCCCTCACTGCCGCGTTGCGCGCCCTGCTGGCGTCGGGAAAGCTGGGTCAGCACAATGGGCTACCGGCCTCCATCATCGTGTCCACCACCCTGGCCGAGCTCGAGGCCACCGCCGGCACGGGCCTCACCGGCGGTGGCAGCATTCTGCCGATGAGTGATGTGATCCGCCTAGCGCGGCATGCCCGGCACTATCTGGCGATTTTCGACAAAGGCAAGGCGCTGGCGCTCTACCACACCAAACGGCTCGCCTCTCCCGGGCAGCGAATCGTGTTGTACGCCAAGGAACGTGGCTGCTCCGCGCCCGGCTGCACGGTGCCTGGGTACTACTGCGAAGTGCATCATGTCACCGATTACGCTCAATGCCGCAGTACCGACATCAACAACCTCACCTTCGGCTGCGGCCCCCAACACCGCCTCCTGCAACCCGGCGGCTGGACCACCCGCAAAAACACCCACGGCGACACCGAGTGGATCCCGCCCCCACACCTCGACCACGGCCAACCCCGCACCAACACCTTCTGGCACCCCGAAAAACTCCTCCGCACCGGAGACGACGATAGGGACGACGACGAAGGCGACTAGGCGTGGCCCCCCTGTGCCAACCCGGGCTCGTTAGTGATCTGCGGCGCCTCCGCAAACGGGGTCAGCAGCGACATTCATCCAATGCTTCACCTGCATAGACGTTCATCGCCCGGGCATTCTGGGCCCAGTACCGCATATATTTGGCATCCAAGGCCGCGATCGTTGGAGCGTTGTTTCCGAGTAGGTTCGTCTGGATCAGCCACGCTCTTTTGGCAACGTTATCGGCGATCACCGCTGAGGGCACTATAGAAAATGTGCCGTCTGATAGGCACGCGCGTGCGCCTGGTCAGCTTGGCTGTCGCCTCGGCAAGATTTGAGACCTCCACCAGCCAAGCCCGATACGACAGGGCGGCCTCGGCCATCCGTATCGCCGCCGGGCCCTGCCACACCTCCGTCAGCGCCTCGAGCACTGCACCGATATTCTCCGTTGCTGCACCCAGGTCACTCGCCAATTGAGACCAGTTGCGGGCGGCGGCCAGCATCGTGTTCCTTATCGGTTGGTACCGATATCTGCCGTGCTGGTGTCGTCTGCAGCTATATCTGTGCGGCGTTGGTAACCTCGGCGATTGAAAACTTATCTGTGGCGTTCGATATGGAGCCGGCAAGCTAGTCATAAATTACCGGGGTGACAATCTCCTCGACGCTCGGGTCCGTGACACCGCGAATCTGGATCGCCTGCTGCGCAGGCCCAAGGCCACCGCGGGGGCGTTGCGCAAACGCGCATCGCGCTTCTCGCTGGGCACCTCAGTGCCCCAGGATGTTCACCGCCTGGCCAAACACGCCGGGCAGTAACGCACATGCTGGGACTAGGGCACGGCGCGTCGCGCGTGGTGTGGTGGCTACCACTAACGCGCGGGTAAGCAACCGGTAATCGCGGGTAACCCGATGCCACGCAGCCTCATACGACGACGGTGCATCATCGACGATGGCGTGGACCGCGGCACCGGCTTGCTTAACGGCGAGGCTGACGCCCTCACCTGTCAGGGCGTCCTCATATCCGGCCGCGTCGCCCACCAACAGGACCCGTCCGGCGACGCGACGCGAGACAACCTGTCGCATCGGGCCGCTGCCGCGTGCCGGCCCGCGGCTGGCATTGCGCAGATGGCTTGCCAGCCATGGGAACCAGGCAAGCTCCGGTTTGCTGCGGGACAAGATCGCGACGCCGACGAGGTCCGGCTCGACCGGCGTCACGTACGCCTCACCCCAACGGGACCAATGCACTTCGACGAATTCCGACCACGCCGGTACCCGGTAATGCCAGCGCACGCCGTAGCGCCGCGGCGTTCCGGGTGTTGCGCTGATTCCGACGGCACGTCGTACCGTGGAATGTAGTCCGTCGGCCGCCACCAACCATTTGGCGCGGACACCCGCGGCCGTCACACCATGCGCGTCTTGCTGGACAGCGGTTACTCGCGCTCGGATCCATTCCGTATCTTGCTCTTTGGCGCGTGCTGCCAGCGCGGCGTGCAACGTAGTGCGCCGCACACCCCGCCCCGGCCCGGTGTGAAACCGTGCCTGCACCCGGCGATGGTCGCTCAAATAGGCGATCCCGTGCAGCGGGATGCCGGCCGGTTCGACGCCGAGCGACGTCAGTTCGGCCAGGCCGCCGGGCATCAGCCCCTCGCCGCAGGCCTTGTCGATGGGATCCTCACGCGGCTCGGCCACGATCACCGAAAGCCCTTGGCTGCGAGCGTGTAACGCGGTGGCGAGGCCTCCGGGGCCGCCGCCAACGATCAGCAGGTCGGTGTCATAGGTGGTCGTCATGTGTAGCCCAACGCGGAGTTCTCCACCCGAATTCGCACGCTCAACAACAACGCGTTAGCCAGGGTGAAACCGAGCGCCGTCAGCCACGCGGTGTGCATTAGCGGCAACGCCAAACCCTCGGCCACCACTGCAACATAGTTCGGATGGTGCAGCCATCGGTAGGGCCCGAGTCGTACCAACGGAGCATCCGGTAACACGATCACCCGAGTGTTCCACCGTCGGCCCAGCGTCGTGATGCACCACCAGCGCAGCACCTGGCTGAGCCCTGCGACTCCGAGCATTGGCCAGCCCAGCCAGCCGATGAACGGCCGGTGCAGGGCCCACGGTTCGACGATGCAACCGAGCAGCAGGGCAGTGTGCAGGCCGACCATCACCGGATAGTGCGAGTGTCCAAACTCCTTGCCGCCGTTGGCAAAGGCCCATCGCGCGTTTCGCTTGGCCACGATCAGTTCGACCAGCCGTTCGACACCTACCGCCAGGATCAGCAAGTAATACATAGCGTTACCAGCGGAGCAGGACCAGTTCGGCGGAGAAGCCCGGGCCCATGGCGATCATCAGCCCGATCGAACCCGGCGGCGGTGGGTCGGCCACGGTGCTGTTGAGGATGTCAAGTACCGAGACCGACGACAGGTTTCCGTTGTCACGCAATGAGTTCCTGGTGCGGTCGAGGGCATCTGCCGGCAGATCCAGCACATCTTCGACCGCGTCGATCACCTTGGGGCCGGCGGCGTGCAACAGCCACGTTGAGACGTCCGCTGTGGTCAGCCCGTGGTCGGCAAGGAAGCTGCGGACGTCGTCGCCCAGGTATTTCTCGACGATGGTCGAGACCTCGACGGACAGGACGATCTGAAACCCGTTGCTGCCGATGTCCCAGCCCAACACGTCTTCGGTGTCCGGGTAGGTCCGGCTGCGGGTAGCCAGCAGCTTTGGTCCGTTCGGTGCCCGGTCGGCTCCGGCAGCGACGACGACGCCGGCGCCGTCACCAAAAAGGCTGGAGGCGACGAGATTGGCCATCGAATGGTCGTCGCGCTGAACGGTCAGCGAGCACAGCTCGACCGCTAGCAAGGCGGCCACCTGGTCGGGGAAGCCGCGCAGGTAGTCATGGACACGCGCCAGCCCGGCTGCGCCAGCGACACAGCCCAAACCAAACAGGGGCACACGTTTGACATCTTGGCGCAGTCCGACCCGCGTGGCTAGCCGCCCTTCCAACGACGGAACAGTAAGCCCGGTAACCGTTGTCGAAAAGACGATATCGATCTCCGACGGCCGGACCTTGGCCTGGTCAAGCGCCGCGAGCAGCGCCTGTTCGGCCAGATCGAGGGCGATTTCGAGGAAGGCATCGTTCGCCTCGGTAAAGCTGCTCAGCTGGCCGTACCGCGACAGCGGCAGCGCGGTGTTTCGAAACTCGACCCCGCTGCTGAGAGCAAAGCGGCGAAATTCCGGACCGGCGAACTCGGTCAGTGCACTGATGGCTTCGTCCTGCGTGTACCGGTTTGGTGGGAATTTCACGGCAACACCCGCAATCGACGGATCTGCGACGGCTGTTGGTGTTTTCAAAGCTAGGCGCATTGAACCCCCCCTGTGGTCTGATTTATACAGGAAGTCACGTTGGTACCGCTGGAAGGGTTCAAACGGTTGGCGTGTTGGCCACCGCCCACCGCGCCTCAACGCACTGAGCCGACACGCCCCAGCGATTTGCTCTATTCGACTGCGGATCTTCCGATTAGGTTGGATGCTGTGCGGATTCTGCTGACCGGTGCTACCGGCAATGTGAGTTCGCGCCTGGTCGCGGCGCTGTTTGCGAGCCGCCGCCAGGTGCTGGCAGCCACCCGAAACCCGGGTCTTCTCAAGCATTTCGACTGGTCCAACCGTGTCGCACCGGTCATTTCTGACGCGTCTGATCCGGCGTTGGCGCGGGCGCCGTCTTCCCTTGCAGCAGACACCACGGGTCATCTACCTGGGTGGATTGGTGTCCAATAACGACGCGCTGTCCGATCTTGACCGCCTCGCCGAACGCGCTGCGCATTCGGCGGCTCGCAGTGGGGCTGGTGAACATCGTCTCCGGCCCGATCACCGGTGCGCTGCGTACCGGCCTCGTCATCCTGATCACCTTGATTCCGAAAGTACATCCTGCATGAATCAGCCCAGCACTTCCTCCCGGACCGACATGCGCGCTGAGCTGCGTCGCGCGATCACCAATATCGCTGTGCCACACCATGAACCACCCTCAGTCGTACGCCGACGACGCATCGTCGTCGGCGTTACATTAGTGGTTGGCGCGGCGGTGTTGGGGTTGTCGCTGCGACGCGCACCGGGTGAGTCGAGCTTCTATTGGCTGACATTGATCCTCGCGGTTGTGTGGATCACCGGTGCGGTCGTCTCGGGGCCGCTGCATCTCGGCGGCATCTGCTGGCGCGGCCGCAACCAGCGTCCGGTCATCACGGGGACGACCATCGGTCTACTGCTCGGCGGCATTTTCCTGCTGGGCGGGCTGGTCGGCAAGCAAGCTCCGGGTGTTTCGGGCTTGATCACCCGCGTGCTGCAGTTCGCCGACCACGGATCGTTTTTGCTGATCGTGCTGATCACCGTGGTCAACGCTGTCGCCGAGGAGCTGTTTTTCCGCGGCGCGCTCTATACCGCGCTGGGCCGCCACCGGCCGGTGCCGATTTCGACCGTCCTGTACGCCGCCGCGATCATGGCCGGTGGGAACCTGATGCTCACCGGTGCGGCGATCGTTCTCGGGACCGTATGCGCGTTGGAGCGCCGAGCGACCGGTGGGGTGCTGGCATCGATCCTGACCCACGTCGTGTGGGGCCTGATCATGGTTCTCACGCTTCCCCCGTTGTTCGCCGTCTAATCCTTGGGAGGCCGGTGCAGAGCGGTCAACGGTGGCTGCGAAGATGGCGAAGATGTCAAGGACCGGATTGTTCGCTTCGGCGTGGGCCGACGGCGTCCGGGTTGACGAGAGGTCGGTCAATCATGGCGGGACCGCTGCACGGGGTGCGTGTTGTTGAGCTGGCCGGCATCGGGCCGGGCCCGCACGCCGCGATGATCTTGGGGGACCTCGGCGCCGACGTGGTGCGCGTCGATCGCCCGTCGTCTGGTGCCGGGGGAGTCGTTCAGGACGCGATGCTGCGTAACCGGCGCGTGGTGATCGCCGACCTCAAATCCGACGCGGGACGCGAGCTGGTGCTCAAACTCGTCGCCAGAGCCGACGTGTTGATCGAGGGCTACCGTCCCGGCGTCACCGAACGACTTGGCCTCGGCCCCGAGCACTGCGCCGAGGTTAACGACCGGCTGGTCTACGCCCGAATGACTGGCTGGGGCCAAACCGGACCCCGCAGCCAGCAGGCAGGTCATGACATCAACTACATCTCTTTGAACGGCGTCCTGCACGCCATCGGCCGGGCGGGCGAGCGACCGGTTCCTCCACTGAACTTGGTGGGTGACTTCGGCGGCGGCTCGATGTTTTTGCTGGTCGGTATTCTGGCGGCGTTGTGGGAGCGGCAGACCTCCGGCAAAGGTCAGGTCGTTGACGCCGCGATGGTCGACGGCTCCAGCGTGCTGGTGCAGATGATGTGGGCGATGCGTGCGTCGGGCATGTGGTCCGACACGCGCGGCAGCAACATGCTCGACGGTGGCGCGCCCTACTACGACACCTACGAGTGCGCTGATGGCCGCTATGTCGCCGTCGGCGCCATCGAGCCGCAGTTCTACGCGGCCATGCTGGCCGGGCTGGGTCTGGACGCCGCCGAGCTGCCGCCGCAAAACGACCGCACCCGCTGGCCCGAAGTGCGGGCACGCTTGACCGCGGCGTTCGCTAGTCACGACCGCGATCATTGGACCAAGGTGTTCGCTGGTTCTGACGCTTGTGTGACGCCGGTGTTGGCGTTCGGCGAGGTGCGCACCGAGGCGCATATCACCGAGCGGTGCACCTTCTATGAGGTGAACGGCGGTCTGCAGCCGATGCCCGCACCGCGGTTCTCCCGCACCGCGCCGGACCGGCCCTGCCCCCCGGGCGCGCCGGTAGCCGACATCGAAGCGGTACTCAATAGTTGGGACGATTAGGGAAGGTTCGCATGGAGATCAGAGACGCCGTCGCAGCAGTCACTGGCGGTGCATCAGGTCTGGGCCTGGCGACCACCAAGCGGCTGCTGGATGCCGGGGCGCAGGTCGTGGTGCTGGACATCAAAGGCGACGAGATAGTTCGCGAGCTCGGCGGTCGTGCGCATTTCGCGCCGGCCGATGTCACCGACGAGGCCGCCGTATCGAGCGCGCTGGACACGGCGGAGACGTTGGGCCCGCTGCGCATCGTGGTCAATTGCGCCGGCACCGGCAACGCTATCCGGGTGCTGAGCCGCGACGGCGTGTTCCCGCTAGCTGCCTTCCGCAAGATCATCGACATCAACCTGGTCGGCACCTTCAACGTGCTGCGGCTAGGTGCCGAGCGGATCGCCAAGACCGAACCCATCGGCCCAGATGGAGAGGAACGTGGCGTCATTATTAATACCGCTTCGGTGGCGGCCTTCGACGGTCAGATCGGCCAAGCTGCCTACTCCGCGTCCAAAGGGGGCGTGGTGGGCATGACGCTGCCGATCGCACGGGACCTGGCTAGCCACCGCATCCGGGTGGTCACAATCGCGCCCGGCCTGTTCAACACGCCGTTGCTGGCGTCCTTGCCTGAGGAGGCCAAGGCGTCGTTGGGTAAGCAGGTGCCGCATCCGGCGCGGCTAGGCAACCCGGATGAGTATGGGGCACTGGCCGTGCACATCGTCGAAAACCCGATGCTTAACGGAGAGGTCATCCGTCTGGACGGCGCCATCCGCATGGCGCCACGTTGAGCCATCCGGATTCCGACCCGATAACCCGGATAACCCAGAGAACAAAGAAAGCCCCTCGCGTTGCGAGGGGCTGACTTGGGATACCAGAAACGAATTTAGCGACGGAACCATCGAGTGATAGCGGGTTCGGCCATGAGTAGCCGTGCGAGCACGCTCATAAGCCGCGGTCAGCTTGCCGTAGGCAGCGGTTGCCAGTCTTCGAACTGTTCTGAGGTCTCGCCTTCCACCAGCATGTCGCCGTGGTAGAGGGCCTCAAAGTCAGCCTTGATGACGTCCGCACTTGAGTCGTCGATCCACATGGCACTGAGCCTATGGGTCGCCATTAAGGAAATGTTGAGTCACGATTCGGAAAATGGTGGCAATTCTTACCAGCGGGTAGGTTGGCGCCCGGCGTTGGGCGCTTCGCCTGCCCGCCGGCAGCAACGGTGCCGAGATCGGCAGCGCAGTGAACCATCCCAGCATCCGCATCCGTGCCTAGGGCAGGTGTTGTTAGACGCCTGTAACTTATCGTTGATAAGTTACCGCGAACAGGTGCCGGGGCTAGCGTGACCGGCGCCGGCGGTGGAAGGACGCGGCCATGCTGCAGAGGATCGCTCGACTGGCCATTGCAGCACCGCGACGAATCATGGCAGTTGGAGTTTTCGTCTTCATCGCTGCGGCGATCTTCGGCATCCCCGTCGCTAAAAGCCTGTCTCCCGGCGGTTTCCAAGAGCCGAACTCGGAGTCGGCGCGCGCAATCCAGGTGTTGACCGACAAGTTTGGGCAGAGCGGTCAGCAGATGCTCATCGTGGTAACCGCATCCGCGGGTGCCACCAGCGAACAAGCCCGCAGGGTGGGCACCGACCTCGTTGACCAGTTACAACGGTCGTCATTGGTATACAACGTCACGTCGGCGTGGACTCGGCCTCGCTCCGAGGCACCCGAGGCCCCAAACGATCTGGTCAGCATCGACGGCAAGTCGGGGTTGATCGTGGTCAACCTCAAAGGCGGTGAAACCCACGCACAGGACAACGCCCAAACCCTGTCCGACGAACTCGTCCACGACCGTGACGGCGTCACGGTACGCGCTGGCGGCCCGGCGATGCAGTACGCGCAGATCAACAAGCAGAATCAGGACGACCTGCTGGTCATGGAGATGATCGCGATTCCACTGAGCTTCCTGGTGCTGGTCTGGGTATTCGGTGGGCTGCTGGCGGCGGCTTTGCCGATGACCCTCGGTGCATTAGCCGTCGTCGGCTCCATGTCGGTGCTGCGGCTCGTTACCTTCACGACCGAAGTGTCGATCTTCGCGCTCAACCTGAGCACAGCGATGAGCCTGGCGTTGGCCATCGACTACACGCTGTTGATTGTCAGCCGCTATCGCGACGAGTTGGCCGAGGGCAGTGACCGCGATGAGGCACTGATCCGGACCATGGTCACGTCCGGTCGCACCGTGCTGTTCTCCGCGGTCACCGTGGCGTTGTCGATGTCGGCGACGGTGGCCTTCCCGATGTACTTCCTGAAGTCGTTCGCCTACGCCGGTGTGGCCAGCGTGGCCTTCGTCGCGACGTCGTCCATCGTGCTAACCCCGGCCGCGATCGTGCTGCTGGGCCCGCGGCTGGACGCACTCGACGTCCGCCGCTTGGTGCGTCGGGTGTTACGCCGCCCCGATCCGGTGCATAAGCCTGTCGAGCAGCTGTTTTGGTACCGGTCGAGCAAATTCGTGATGCGCCGCTGGGTGCCGATCGGTCTGGCTGTAATCGCGCTGCTGGCGCTGCTCGGATTCCCGTTCACTGGCGTGAATTGGGGTTTCCCAGACGACCGGGTGCTGCCGCGTTCGGCGTCGTCGCATCAAGTCGGTGACCGATTGCGCACCGGTTTCGCGCACGATACTGCGACGGCGGTGCCGGTAGTTGTCCCCGATGCCCGCGGCCTGAACCCAGCGGATCTCGACACCTATGCCGCCGCCTTGTCGCGGGTTGCGGAGGTGTCGGCGGTAAGCGCCCCGGGTGGGACGTTTGTGGGTGGAAACCGGGTGGGACCACCGGCGGCCGCCACCGGGTTGGCCCACGGCAGTGCATTCTTGACTGTGGACAGCTCGGCGCCGCTGTTTTCGCAAGCCTCCGACACTCAGCTCCAGCGGCTGCACGCGGTGGCCGGACCGGCCGGTCGGTCCGTTGAGATGGCCGGTGTCGCGCAGGTCAACCGCGACAGCGTCGACGCGGTGACGAACCGACTTCCGTTGGTGTTGGGGCTCATGGCCGCCATTACCTTCGTGTTGCTGTTCGGCCTCACCGGCAGCGTGCTGCTGCCGGTGAAATCGTTGATGTGCAATGTCCTGTCGCTAACCGCAGCGTTTGGCGCGCTGGTGTGGATCTTCCAGGACGGCCATCTCGGCGCGCTGGGAACAACCCCGAGCGGGACGCTGGTGGCCAACATGCCGGTGCTGTTGTTCTGCATCGCGTTTGGGTTATCCATGGATTACGAGGTGTTCTTAGTGGCTCGGATTCGTGAGTACTGGCTGGCTTCGGGGGCCGCTCGACCGGGGCGACCCAGCGCAGCCCAGGCCCACGCCGCTAACGACGAGAGTGTGGCGCTAGGCGTGGCCCGTACCGGCCGGGTGATCACCGCGGCTGCATTGGTGATGTCGATGTCGTTCGCTGCGCTGATCGCCGCCCACGTGTCGTTCATGCGGATGTTCGGTCTCGGCCTGACATTGGCCGTGGCCGCGGACGCCACCCTGGTGCGGATGGTTCTGGTTCCGGCGTTCATGCATGTGATGGGCCGGTGGAATTGGTGGGCGCCCAGGCCCCTGGCGTGGTTGCATGATCGGTTCGGTATCAGCGAGGGACCAGCAGAACCTCCGTTCCCATCCGTGCAGCCGGCCAAGGTGTCGGTGCAGCACAACGAGCGTCCGATCCGAGAGTCGGTGACACACATTGGTTAGCGCGTCGATGGAGGGCCTGCCCCGCGCCCGTGCCCCCCGCGGGTCGGGGGATCGGCTGCGCTGGCGGTCGGGAAACAACGTCGATATCGCCCTGGATAGCTCGGCGTTCAAGCACATGTGTGCCTCGGCGCATCGCCCGCCGGAAGAGTCGCGGGCATGACGTCGGCTGCGGCGGCTTCGTCGGCTTCGTCGGCAAAGGTCGACAACCCCTTCTTCGCCCGCGTCTGGCCTATCGCCGCGGCCCACGAAGCCACCGCGGTACGGGTCCTTCGCCGGGAGAACCTGATTGGCTTGTCAGGCCGGGTGCTAGAAGTCGGTGCGGGTATAGGCACAAACTTTGCTTTCTACCCGGCGGCCGTCGAACAGGTCATCGCCCTCGAGCCCGAGCCGCGCCTGGCCGCCCGCGCCCGCGCTGCGGCCGCTGGTGCGCCGGTTCGGGTTGTCGTGATCGGCACGATGGTGGAGGAATTCAGCGGCAAGCAGCCGTTTGACGCGGTGGTGTGCTCGCTCGTGCTCTGCTCGGTTCGCGACCCCGACGGGGTGCTGCACCGGCTGCGTTTGTTGCTTCGGCCGGGCGGGCAGCTGCGCTATCTCGAACATGTGGCCAGCCCCGGCGCCTGGGGCCGGTTGCAACGGTTTGCCGACGCGACGTTCTGGCCGAGGCTGCTGGGGAACTGTCACACCCATCGCGACACCGAGCGCTCGATCGTTAACGCCGGGTTCGAGGTGGACACTTCGCGGCGGGAGTGGACGTTGCCGGTCTGGGTGCCCCTGCCGGTGTCGGAGTTAGTGCTGGGCCGGGCGCATAGGCCTTAGTCCGGCGACGGCGAGCGCCGCAACGGCGCGAGCAAGGAGCCGGACAATCCAGCCCTAGAGTCGGCGACGGCGAGCGCCGCAACGGCGCGAGCAAGGAGCCGGACAATCCAGCCCTAGAGTCGGCGACGGCGAGCGCCGCAACGGCGCGAGCAAGGAGCCGGACAATCCAGCCCTAGCGCGGTCGCCGAGCCGCCTACTTCAACAGGGCGGGCAGCCGCTGCAGCAGCCCTGGCAGTGCCTGACTCGCTGTTTCGCGAATGCTGATCGTGGCGTTCTTGGTAAGCGGTGTGGGCTCGGGATTGACTTCGATCACGACCGCGCCACGCGACAGCGCCAGCTCGGGTAGCCCGGCCGCCGGGAAGACGATCGCCGATGTCCCCACCACCACCATGACGTCGGCGGTTTCGGCTGCCTCCACCGCGCGTCGCCACGGCTCATCGGGTAACGGCTCACCGAACCACACGATGTCGGGCCGGACCAGACCGCCGCAGTGACAGACCGGCGGGTCCACCTCCAGTGCGGGTTCGGGCATCTCGGGCAGCGCACCGGTGTAGGCCACACTGCATCGCGCACAACGGAATTCGAAAAGGCTGCCGTGCAGGTGGTGCACCGGCGTGCTGCCGGCGCGCTCGTGCAAATCGTCCACGTTTTGCGTGATAACGCTGACCTCGATCTGCTCCTGCCAGGCGGCGATAGCGCGGTGCCCGTCATTGGGTTCGACGTTGGCCACGAGGTAGTGCCGCCACAAATACCACCCCCAGACCCGTTCGGGGTTGCGCTGCCAGCCTTGTGTGCTGGACAGCTCGTAAGGGTCGAAGCGTGCCCACAATCCATTCTTGTCGTCGCGGAATGTCGGCACGCCGCTCTCCGCGGAGATCCCCGCGCCGCTCAGCACCGCCACTCGCATGCCACAAAGATAGCCGGGTGTGGGCGATACTGGGTGAGTGGAGCTGCGGGACTGGTTGCGGGTCGACGTGAAGGCGGGCAAACCGTTATTCGACCAGCTCAGAAACCAGGTGATCGACGGAGTCCGGGCTGGTGCATTGCCGCCCGGCACCCGCCTGCCGACGGTGCGTGACCTGGCCGGTCAGCTCGGCGTCGCGGCCAACACCGTGGCCCGTGCCTACCGTGAGCTGGAGTCGGCGGCGATCGTTGAAACTCGGGGGCGTTTCGGCACGTTCATTTCCCGCTTCGATCCGACCGACGCTGCGATGGCGGCTGCTGCCCGCGAATATATCGAAGTGGCCCGAGCTCTGGGACTGGCCAAGTCCGACGCCATCCGCTATCTCACCAACGTGCCCGATGACTGAGATCCGTGTCAGATCGGTTAGCTGCCGGGAAATCTCTTGGCGCACTGGGGAATCAGCTCGAACGAGCGACTGCTCGGACTGTGGGTTTCATCAGCAGTCGGTAGCAGGTCGACTGTGATTCAACGGGTACCTAGCCCGGCCTGGCCTGCAACACTTTAGCTAGCGTGCGCAGATTACGAGTCGTGGTCGACGACTTGTAACGCGGGTTGCCCATCGTCTTGCCGATGGTGCTGTCCAGGGTGCTGCCCTTGGGGACCTGCCAGTAGATGACGCCGTCACCGCGGCTAATTTTCTGGTCCGGGCTCGTATTGTTGTCGGCGAGTGCGGCTAACTCATGGAGCGCCGCTTCGTCGGCGACGAACGTGACGTAGGACTGATACCCGTCGACCTCGCGCTCGAAAGGGTAAGCCTCGAAAATGGTCCGCACGGTATCGATGTCGTAGACCAACACCCAGGCTTGGTAACCGAACTGCTGGCGCAACGCGGCTTCGGCCTTCTTTCGCACCGCGGCAACACCGAGAGACGACTGCAGCAGCACGTTGCCGCTGGCCAGGATGGTGCGCACCTGGGCAAATCCGGCGGTCGTCAGCGCGGTGGCCACCTCGGCCATTTTCAGATTGACGCCGCCGACGTTGACACCGCGAAGGAATGCCGCGAACTGGGCCATGATCTGCAATTTCATCAGGCCGCCGGGGAGCGACGCGATTCGGGGCCGTCCTGCTGTGTGTGCGACGTAGGCTTTCGGCATGGGACGCCAAGTCTTCGACGACAAGCTGCTGGCCGTGATCAGTGGGAACTCCATCGGGGTGCTGGCCACCATCAAACGCGACGGGCGTCCCCAGCTGTCGAACGTGCAGTATCACTTCGACCCGCGTGACGTGGCGGTTCGGGTCTCGATCACCGAGCCGCGGGCCAAGACGCGTAACCTGCGTCGGGACCCACGGGCTTCGATCCTGGTCGACGCCGACGACGGATGGTCCTATGCCGTCGCGGAGGGCACGGCGGCGCTGACCCCGCCCGCTGCCGCACCCGATGATGACACCGTCGAGGCGTTGATTGCCTTATATCGCAACATCGCCGGTGAACATCCGGACTGGGACGAATACCGGCAGGCGATGGTGACCGATCGGCGGGTGTTGCTGACGCTGCCGATCTCGCACATATACGGTCTGCCCCCAGGAATGCGGTAGCGGTTAGTCTGCTCGTATGGCTGAATCGAACTCTCCGCAAGATACAAAGTCTTCTGAGTCTTCGGGGTCTTCCGGGTCAGACGACGACACCAAGCGCAAGTTCCGTGAAGCCCTCGACCGTAAGATGACGAAATCGTCAAGCGGATCCGATCACAAGGACGGCGGCGGCAAGCGGTCGCGGGCTCATGGTCCGGTGGAGAACCGTCGGGAATTCCGGCGCAAGAGCGGCTAACCCGTCGCAGCGTCTGATCATAGTTATTGGCGGACGACGCATTTCGTCCGGTTGTCGGCTGGCGTGCTAGCTGAGTCGGCGAAAAGTGGGGCCACAACGCCGAATTCGTCTAACTTGCTGAGCCATCTCGAATTAGGGATGTCGTCCGCCCCCGATTCCGGGGTGCTGTGCCTACGGCTCTAAAATACCTGGGTGCCGAAACTGCAGCTTGTCCAAGATCCGGCCGCCGACGCGTTGCTGGGCGCCAACCCCTTCGCGTTGCTGGTCGGGATGCTGCTCGATCAGCAAGTGCCGATGGAAACCGCCTTCGCGGGACCCAAGAAGATCGCGGATCGGATGGGCGGTTTCGACGCCCGCGACATCGCCGACCATGACCCGGACAAGTTCGCCGCGCTGTGTTCAGAAAAACCTGCAATACATCGGTTTCCAGGATCAATGGCCAAGCGTATCCAGGCCCTCGCGCAGATCATCGTGGACCGCTACGACGGCGATGCGGCCGCTTTGTGGACGGCCGGTGAACCCGATGGAAGCGAGCTGCTACGGCGGCTCACGGGGCTACCCGGCTTTGGTGAACAGAAAGCGCAGATCTTTCTGGCGTTGCTTGGCAAGCAGTACGGCGTGACGCCGAAAGGCTGGCGGGCGGCGGCCGGAGAGTTCGGCCAGCCCGGTACGCATATATCTGTCGCCGATATCGTCGACGCCCGTTCGCTCGGTCAGGTGCGATCGCATAAGAAGCAGATGAAAGCATCTGCGACTGGGAAAGCGAAGGGAAAGGCGGCAACGTGAAGACCCATATAACGTGCCCATGCGGTGAAGCCATCGTCGGTAAGGACGAAGACGAGCTGGTCGAACTCACCCAGGCCCACTTGGCCAGCGTGCATCCGGGCCTGGAGTACGACCGCGACGCAATTTTGTTCATGGCCTACTAACTGCATTGCCGCGAGGGCGCGTGTCGGTACAGCGACACGCCGTAAGAGGCGTACATTTACGCGCGCTCGCGGCTCAGAACGTTACGGCACCACCGTGGAGCCGATCGTGGGCATGAACTGGCACTGCTTTTCCGTGGTGGTGACCTGCCCGAAGATCGTCGACATGATGCTGCCCGAACCGGTGTCGGCGATTACCGTCAACGTCGTTGGCCCGTCTGGATTGATGTCTGGGCGCGGCTTGAGCGTGGCGCTCCCGGACTTGCCGGTCGTCAGGTTCACCCAGGTGACGTTCAATGGCAACTTCTGGACATCGGCGGGCCCAGGCGTGCCGACAGCGGTAAACACATAGGCGGTCTGACCGGGACCGGGACCGGGCAGCGGGATCTTCGCCGGCCCCGCCACCGACAGCGCTGTCGCAATCGAGCTACTGCCGTCTGCAAGGCAATTGGTGCCGATCGAGGGGTAGATGAAGTCCTGCGTCGGCGGGGCGTCGGGTCCGAAACCCGGGGCCGCCGCGGTCGGCGCCGGAGTGACAGCTGCGGGTGCTGGTACCGGCGCGGGCTGGGCAGCGGGCTGGGTAGCGGGGGTCCCGGGTGCCGGCGCCGCAGCGGTCGCCGGGCCGGCCGCGTGAGCTGGATCAATACCCGTCGGCAGGTGCGCCTGGGCGCCAGGCGCCATATCTGCCGGTGGCAGGTGAGGCACTAGGACGGCGTCCGGCGGCGGCCCGGGATTCGTATTGGTCGGCTCCTGCACGAACTGGTTTACCGATGCGGCCAGGTTCTTGGCTTCGGTGGGCGCAGTCGGATTCCGGGTGAACGCTGACGCCGCCGCCATGAGCAGCTGTGTCGCTTGCGCAGGGTTGCTGGCCGCTTGCTGGATTATCGGACTCAACTGAGCCAACGCTGGCAGGCCCGGCAGCTGTTGGGTGGGGTTCGGCGGTGCGCCAGCGGGGTCATAGGGGGTGGTCGGGTCGGCTGCCGCGTGCGGGCACAGCCCGAACCCGGCAGCCGACGCCGTGACGACGGCAACCAAACCTTTGGCCAGGCTCCAAGCGCTTGCCACGGTGTCCTCCGGTCCTCAGTGATGGGTTAGCCGTCTCATCGATTGCTTACGGCAGGGCGGACAGCAGCGTCGGAGCCGAGACCGGCGCGGCTACCGCTGGTGCGCCCGAGGCGAGCGCCTGCAGGTCACTTGGCAGCGAAATTTGCGGTGGCACATTCACCGGCAAGAACGGCATCGCCGGCATATCCACCTTGGCTTGTGGGACCCCCGGGGTGGACGCCGGCACGGCGGCGGCAGGAGTAGCCGGGCCGGTGACGCCGGGGATGGACGCCGGCAATCCCGGGATCGCCGGGGTGGCTGGTGTTGCAGGTGCCGGTGCGGTGAGTCCCGGAATCAGAGCGCTCAGGCCGGGAATGGTGGGGGCGGTCGCCGGGCTGGCGTTGGTGGCCGCTGGTGCCATGATCCCGGGAAAGGACGACGGGAGTGTCGCCGCGGGGGAGGTGGGTACGGTCGCCGCGGCCGGGGCCAGTCCGGGAAAGCTGATCCCGGGTGCGGACGGCGCGGTGACCGGCGGGGTGGCGCCGAGGGCCGTCGCCAGGTTCTGCAGAATCTGAGGCGCGTTGGCCGCCGAACTGATCAGCTGCTGCGGAATGTTCAGTGCAGGCGCAGGTATCGGCGCCGGTGCCGGCATGGTGTCGGCGTGGGCGATACCGCCGGTCAATAGTGCGGCGGATGAACCGACGACGACGGCGGTTGCGCGCAAGTAGGTCCAGATGGTTGTCATGACTCTCCTGGTGATCGACGACAGGTCCGGGCCCGAAGCTACTTTGATACGGATGTGACTCAAGTGACACGTGTGGCATTTATTCGATCGTTACCCAGATGAGTGGTGGCAGTGACCATGGCAAAAGCCCCCACTGCGGTCGCTAGAGTCGGGCAGATAGACACCATCACCAACACCGCAGCCGCCGCGCCGGCACCCCTCGCCCGACGGCTGGCGAGCCAGTTGAATGCTGTCGCGCCGTTGTTGTTGGCCCTGAGCGTCGCGGCGCGACTGGCCTGGACCTACCTGGCGCCCAACGGTGCAAACTTTGTCGACCTGCACGTTTACCTGGGCGGCGCGGCCGCCATCGACCATCCCGGCACCCTGTACAGCTACGTGTACGCCGACCAGACGCCGGACTTCCCACTCCCGTTTACCTATCCGCCGTTTGCAGCGGTCGTCTTCTACCCGCTGCATCTATTGCCGTTTGGTCTGGTGGCATTTTTTTGGCAGCTTGCCACGATCGTCGCGTTGTATGGCGCGGTTCGGATCAGTCAGCGCTTACTGGGGGTTTCTGCCGATACCGGTCACCGCGGTGCGCTGTTGTGGACGGCGATTGCCATCTGGATCGAGCCGCTGCGCAGCACCTTCGACTATGGGCAGATCAATGTGCTGCTGATGCTGGGGGTGCTGTGGGCGGTTTACACCACGCGTAGCTGGCTATCGGGACTGCTGGTCGGCGTGGCGGCCGGAATCAAGTTGACGCCGGCGATCGCGGGTGTCTATTTCCTCGGCGCTCGACGCATTCGCGCCGCCGCGTTGTCGGCGGCCGTGTTTGGTGCCACCGTTGCGGGGTCGGCTCTCGTCGTTGGCGATCAGGCCCGCTACTACTTCACGGAGCTGCTGGGTGACGCGCACCGAGTTGGTCCCATCGCGACCTCGTTCAATCAATCGTGGCGTGGCGGCCTCTCACGGATCCTGGGCCATGACGCCGGCTTGGGACTGTTGGTCCTCGCCGCGATTGCCGTCACGGCGGTAGTGGCGGTTGGTGCCTGGCGAGCGCTCGATCAGCCCGACCGGCTGGGCAAGCTGCTGGTGGTCGAGTTGTTCGGGCTGCTGCTTTCGCCGATTTCTTGGACTCATCACTGGGTGTGGCTGGTGCCGCTGATGATTTGGCTGATTCACGGGCCACTGGGCAAGCGCCCCGGTGCGCGGATTGTGGGTTGGGGTTGGTTGGCGCTGAGCCTGGTCGGCGTGCCGTGGCTGCTCAGCTTTGCCCAACCGACCATCTGGCAACTGGGCCGACCGTGGTACCTGGCCTGGGGCGGGCTGGTCTATATCGTGGCGGCGCTGGCGACCTTGAGCTGGATTGCTGTCATCGGGAAACGCCCCGCTGCGGTAGCCCTGGTGCCGGGCGCCTCGAATTCGCGATAGACCTTGCTGCTGCCCGCGGTGGGCCCGGTGGTAACGGAAGGTTCGACAGTTTGGGAAAGGACATCGGTCATTGTCATCTCCCTATGCCGGCATTACCGGGCGTGCGCTCCCGCGTGGTTTTCGATTAGACCGCACCCACGCTAGCGCAGCGGGGATTCGGTGTGCAGGGGCGTCAGCCGTGCGGACCGGGTACGCCGGGCGTACCGAACAGCTGTCCGCGGCGACCGCCGTTGCCGCCGTTGCCGCCGGCACCATTGGGACTGCCGGGCCCACCGGCGCCGCCGGCCCCGCCGTTACCGCCGTTGCCGATCAGCCCACCGGCGTCGCCGCCGTCGCCGCCGATGCCGCCGTGACCGCCCGCCCCACCGGTGCCGCCGGCGCCGGCGGCGGCACCCGCCCCGCCGAATCCACCATTGCCAAACAGTCCGCCGCCGTGACCGCCGGCCCCGCCGTTACCTCCCCTACCGCCGATTCCGTTGGGCCCGGCTTGGTCGCCGGTTCCGCCGGCGCCGCCGGCCCCGCCGTCGCCGATCAGCGTGGCGTCGCCGCCGGCCCCGCCGTTGCCACCGGGCCCGCCGGTCCCGAACGAGGCCGAGCTGGCCGCGCCGTTTCCGCCCGCCCCGCCGGCTCCACCGTTGCCGATCAGCCCGGCGATACCGCCGCGACCACCTGCGCCGCCGCCCCCGCCGTTGTCATCGGTGGCAGTGCCGCCGTTTCCGCCGGCCCCGCCGGCTCCACCATTGCCGTACAGCAGGCCCCCGTTGCCGGCGTTACCGCCGTGCCCGCCGTAAGCGCCGGCGGGAGCTGAAGCGTCGGCATTGCCGCCGTGCCCGCCGGCCCGCCGGCGCCGATCAGCGAGGCGCTGCCGCCGTCACCGCCGATCCCGCCGAGCAGGCCGATCGTGTCGCCGCCGGCCCGCCCGCACCGCCATCGCCATACAGGAACCCGCCGCCACCGCCGTGACCGCCGTGACCGCCGATGCCGCCGATGCGCTGATGGCGCCTGTGGCCGCGGTCCCGCCGGCTCCTCCGGCCCCGCCGGCGCCGAACAGCCAGGCCGCACCCCGGCCCGCCGGCGCCACCGTCACCGCCGAGCCCGATGGCTCCAGTTAAGGTGCCGCCGGCCCGCCGGTGCCGCCGGCCCCGCCGTTTCCGTACAGCAGCCCGCCGGCGCCACCGGCTCCGCCACCCCCGCCGGGTCCGCCCTGGCCGGGGGACATGTCGAAGGTCCCGCCCATCCCGCCGACTCCGCCGGTACCGCCAGTACCCCAGAGTCCGGCGCCGCCGCCGCTGCCGCCTGCTCCCCCGGTTCCGCCGTTGCTGTCGGTTCCGCCGTCGAGCACGCCCGCTCCACCTGTTCCACCGGCGCCGCCATTGCCGAACAACCAGCCGCCGGTGCCGCCGTTACCTCCCGGAGCGCCCGCGCCGCCGGTCGCGCCGTTACCGCCGTTGCCGATCAGCCCGGCGGGTCCGCCGCTGCCCCCAGCCTGGCCCGCCCCGCCCGGCGCGCCGTTACCGCCGTTGCCGAACAGGATGCCGCCGGCCCCGCCGTTACCGCCTGGGGCCGTCGCGTTGGTGCCGTCGCCGATCAGCAGACGGTTGAACAGGGTCTCGGTCGGCGCATTGATGGCGTCGAGCAGAGCCTGCTGAACGTTGACGGCCTCGGCGCTGGCATACGATCCGGCTCCGGCTTGCAGAGCCTGCACAAACTGGTTATGAAACGCCGCGGCCTGGGCGCTCAGCGCCTGATAGGACTGGGCGTAGCTGCTGAACAGCGCCGTCACGGCCGCCGAGACCTCGTCGGCGCCCGCGGCCAGCACCGCCGTCGTTGAGTTTGCCACGGCGAAATTCGCTGCACTGATTGTCGAGCCGATGTTGGCCAGATCCGTTGCCGCCGCCGCCATCGCCGCCGGGGCAGTCGTCACAAACGACATCTCTTGCCTCCAACACGCTCCGCCCCCAGGGCTGGAGCCTAGCCCCGCTGGCCAGCGGATTTGTCGGATTCAGGCAATTGCGTCAGGGTTGCGACAGGTAGCGGCGATCGCGGCCTAGTTTCCGATAATCCCGTCGATATCGTGCGCCATCGCGATGTCATTGTTGGTGATACCGCCGGCAGAATGTGTCACTAGAGCGAAAGTTACTGTCCGCCAACGGATATCGATATCTGGATGATGATCCTTGGTTTCGGCGTGCTCGGCCACCCGGCGCACGGCGTCGATGCCGGCGAGAAACGTCGGAAATTTGATCGACCGGCGCAGTGCGCCGTCGGCACGTTTCCAGCCGTTGA
The DNA here is from genome assembly GCF_000340435.2 of Mycobacterium haemophilum DSM 44634. Taxonomy (NCBI): domain Bacteria; kingdom Bacillati; phylum Actinomycetota; class Actinomycetes; order Mycobacteriales; family Mycobacteriaceae; genus Mycobacterium; species Mycobacterium haemophilum. The sequence continues at coordinate 3,201,133 of NZ_CP011883.2, read as the reverse complement.
GGTCGGGCAGTGCCGCGTCTACTTGCTCATCCGTTAACACAGCCATAAACCGACGGTATACCGTCACTGGCGATGTCGAACCAGATCGTTGTTGCCGGGGCGATCATCTGCGGCGGGGCGGTGTTGGTGGCCCAGCGGGTGCGGCCGCCGGAGCTGGCGGGCCGCTGGGAACTGCCTGGCGGTAAGGTCGCGGCCGGCGAAACCGAGCCTGCGGCGTTGGCTCGCGAGCTGGCCGAGGAGCTGGGCCTTGAGGTCACCGACGTCGCGATAGGTGACCGGCTAGGTGGCGACATTGCGGTGAATGACACGACGCTGCGGGCCTATCGTGTGCGTCTGATTCGCGGCGAACCGCACCCGCGGGACCACCGCGCATTGCGGTGGGTGACGGCGGCGGAACTGGGCGATGTGGACTGGGTGCCGGCCGATCGGGGCTGGCTATTCGACTTGTCTCGGGTCCTTTGAGCGAGCATCGGGAAAGTCAACAGTCACTATTCAGCTAACGCACAGCGCTATTGAAGCTAACCGGCGTGAACTAGACAGTAATAACGTCACAGAACCTTAACCTGGGTTTGCATGCCGGTAGCGATTCCGATGGTTGTCTGGACGGCGTGGTCAACGGCTTCCGCGCCGGGTATCGGCGTATCTACATGCGGAAACCCAATGTTGATGACACGGGATTCTGTTAACGGGCTGCGCGTCGCGGGCGCGGTCGGCCGGGCACCGCGACCTATGCTGGTGGACCATTGGGTCCCGGGCCATTGCCGAGCAGTCAACCAGTTCGAGGCACGACGCGAGTGACTAGGAGGGTCATCCGTTGACTGTCACACCGCACGTTGGTGGAAGGCTCGAAGAACTCCTGGAACGCAGCGGGCGCTTCTTTACCCCCGGTGAGTTCTCCGCCGATCTGCGCACCGTCACTCGGCGCGGTGGCCGTGAAGGTGACGTGTTTTACCGCGACCGGTGGAGTCACGACAAAGTGGTCCGGTCCACCCACGGGGTCAACTGCACCGGATCGTGCTCGTGGAAGATCTACGTCAAGGACGGGATCATCACCTGGGAAACCCAGCAGACCGACTATCCGTCTGTGGGTCCAGACCGGCCTGAATACGAGCCGCGTGGCTGCCCCCGCGGTGCGTCGTTCTCCTGGTATAGCTACTCGCCCACCCGGGTGCGCTACCCGTATGCCCGCGGCGTGCTGGTCGAGATGTTCCGTGACGCCAAAGCCCGGCTCAAAGACCCGGTGCTGGCATGGGCCGACATCCAAGCCGATCCCGAGCGCCGTCGCCGCTATCAGCAGGCCCGGGGTAAGGGCGGGCTGGTTCGGGTGAGCTGGGCCGAGGCCAGCGAGCTGATCGCCGCGGCCCACGTGCACACCATCAAGACCTACGGCCCGGACCGGGTCGCTGGATTCTCGCCGATCCCGGCGATGTCGATGGTCAGCCATGCCGCGGGGTCGCGGTTCGTTGAGCTGATCGGCGGCGTGATGACGTCGTTCTACGACTGGTACGCCGACCTGCCGGTGGCCTCGCCGCAGGTGTTCGGCGACCAGACCGACGTTCCCGAATCCGGAGATTGGTGGGACGCTTCGTATTTGGTCATGTGGGGCTCCAACGTCCCGATCACTCGGACGCCCGACGCGCACTGGATGGCTGAAGCCCGCTACCGCGGCGCCAAAGTCGTTGTGGTCAGCCCGGATTACGCCGACAATACCAAGTTCGCCGACGAGTGGATGCGGTGCGCTGCTGGTACAGATGCGGCGTTGGCCATGGCAATGGGCCACGTGATCCTATCGGAATACTATGTAAACAAACAGGTTCCGTTCTTCGTTGACTATGTTCGCCGCTACACCGACCTGCCGTTCTTGATCAAGTTGGAAAAGCGCGATGACTCGTTGGTACCTGGAAAGTTTTTGACCGCGGCCGACATCGGTGAGGAAGTCGAGAACTCGGCATTCAAACCGGTATTGCTAGATGAGGTTACCGACACCATCGTGGTACCGCAGGGCTCACTGGGATTTCGCTTCGGCGAGGACGGTGTCGGGAAGTGGAACCTGGACCTAGGTCCGGTGGTACCCGCGCTGAGTGTGACCGGCACGGATGAAACCGAACTGGTTGACCTGCCCAGCTTCGACACCGTCGACGGTCATGGTGAGTCCGTGTCACGTGGCGTGCCGGTGCGTCGGGTCGGTAAGCATCTGGTGTGCACGGTGCTCGATCTCATGCTGGCTCATTACGGGGTGGCGCGCCCGGGATTACCCGGCGAGTGGCCCACCGGTTACGGTGATCCCACCCAGCAGAACACCCCAGCCTGGCAGGAACCCATCACTGGGGTCCCGGCCGCGCAGGCCATCCGGATCGCTAAGGAATTCGCCTGCAACGCAGCCGAATCCGGCGGGCGATCCATGGTCATCATGGGTGGCGGCATCTGCCACTGGTTTCACAGCGACGTCATCTACCGCTCGGTGCTGACGCTGCTGCTGTTGACCGGCTCGATGGGACGCAACGGCGGCGGATGGGCCCACTACGTCGGTCAGGAGAAGGTGCGTCCGCTGACTGGATGGCAGACCATGGCCAATGCCACCGACTGGGTGCGGCCACCGCGGCAGGTACCTGGCGCCTCGTACTGGTATGCGCACACCGGCCAGTGGCGTTACGACGCTTTCGGCGCCGATAAGCTGGCCAGCCCGGTGGGCCGCGGCAGGTTCACCGGAAAGCACACGATGGATCTGCTCACCTCGGCGACGGCGATGGGCTGGAGCCCGTTCTATCCGCAGTTCGACCGCTCCAGTCTTGACGTCGCCGACGAGGCACAGGCCGTGGGGCGTGATGTCGCCGACTACGTCACCGAACAACTCGCCCAGCGCAAACTCAAGCTCGCGATCACCGATCCCGACAACCCGGTGAACTGGCCGCGGGTGCTCACCGTCTGGCGGGCCAACTTGATCGGCTCGTCAGGCAAAGGCGGCGAGTATTTTCTGCGGCACCTGCTGGGCACCGACTCCAACGTGCAAGCGCAACCCCCGGCCGACGGCGTCCACCCGCAGGACGTGGTGTGGGACTCCGAGATTCCGGAGGGCAAGCTCGACCTGATGATGTCGATCGACTTCCGGATGACGTCGACGACGTTGGTGTCCGACGTGGTACTGCCCGCCGCGACCTGGTACGAGAAGAACGACCTGTCCAGCACCGACATGCACCCCTACGTGCACGCGTTCACCCCGGCGATTGACCCGCCGTGGGAAACCCGTTCGGACTTCGACGCATTCGCTACCATCGCCCGTGCTTTCAGCGCGATGGCCAAGCGTCATCTTGGTACTCGTCGCGATGTCGTGCTGACCGCGCTGTTGCATGACACCCCGGACGCGATGGCGTATCCGGATGGCACCGAACGCGATTGGCTGCATACCGGACAGGTGCCAGTGCCAGGAAAAACGATGAGCAAGCTTACCGTCGTGGAGCGTGACTATGCCGCGACTTACGACAAGTGGGTGACGTTGGGACCGCTCATCGACCAGTTCGGGATGACCGTCAAGGGCTACACCGTCCATCCCTTCCGTGAGATCAGCGAATTGGCCGCCAAGTTCGGAGTGATGAATTCCGGTGCGGCCGCTGGTCGTCCGGCGATCACCACGGCCGCGCGGATGGCGGACGTGATACTGGCCTTGTCCGGGACGTGTAACGGCCGACTGGCCGTCGAGGGCTTTCTGGAACTCGAGAAGCGCACCGGGCAGCGGCTGGCTCAGCTGGCCGAGGGCAGTGAGGAAAGACGTATCACCTACGCTGACACCCAGGCGCGTCCGGTTCCGGTGGTCACCAGCCCGGAGTGGTCCGGCAGCGAGACCGGTGGCCGTCGCTACGCCCCGTTCACAATCAACATTGAGCACCTTAAGCCGTTCCACACGTTGACCGGACGCATGCACTTCTACCTCGCCCATGACTGGATTGAGGAGCTTGGCGAACAGCTGCCCGTCTATCGGCCGCCGCTGGATATGGCGCGGCTATACGATCAGCCCCAGCTGGGGCCAAGCGATGATGGCATCGGGCTCACGGTGCGATACCTGACGCCGCATTCGAAGTGGTCGTTCCACTCCACCTACCAGGACAACCTGTACATGCTGTCGTTGTCTCGCGGCGGCCCGACAATGTGGATGAGCCCTTCGGATGCGGCGAAAATCAAAGTGCGTGATAACGATTGGGTTGAGGCGGTCAACGCCAACGGCATCTATGTGTGCCGGGCGGTCATCAGCCACCGCATGCCGGACGGTGTGGTGTTCGTCTACCACGTGGCCGAACGCACCATCGACACGCCGCGCACTGAGACCAACAACAAGCGCGGCGGCAACAACAACGCGTTGACTCGGGTGCGAATTAAGCCCAGCCACCTGGCCGGTGGCTACGGCCAGCATGCGTTCGGGTTCAACTACTTAGGCCCGACTGGCAACCAGCGCGATGAGGTGACCGTGGTGCGTCGTCGCAGCCAGGAGGTGACCTACTGACCATGAAGGGCCCGAGCGACGCTTGCGGAGCGAGACGATGAAGGTCATGGCGCAGATGGCGATGGTGATGAACCTCGACAAATGCATTGGCTGCCATACCTGCTCGGTAACCTGCAAGCAGGCGTGGACCAATCGCTCCGGTACCGAGTATGTGTGGTTCAACAACGTCGAAACCCGGCCGGGCGTCGGCTATCCGCGCACCTACGAGGACCAGGACCGGTGGGGCGGGGGATGGGTACGCGACAAGAAGGGCCGGCTGCGACTGCGCGACGGCGGCCGCTTGGCCAAGCTGTTGCGGATCTTCGCCAACCCTAACTTGCCCACCATCGGGGACTACTACGAGCCGTGGACCTATGACTACGAAAACCTGACCCAGGCACCGGCCGGGGACACCTTCCCGACGGCGGCGCCGCGCAGCCTGATCACCGGCAAGCCGATGAAGGTGTCGTGGGGCTCGAACTGGGACGACAACCTCGCGGGATCGCCGGAGATCGTGCCCAACGACCCGATCCTGAAGAAACTCAACCAAGTCAGCCAAGACGTGAAGCTGAAGCTCGAAGAGACCTTCATGTTTTACCTGCCGCGGATTTGCGAGCACTGCCTGAACCCGTCGTGCGTGGCCTCGTGTCCGTCGGGGGCGATGTACAAGCGCACCGAGGACGGCATCGTGCTCGTCGACCAGGACCGTTGCCGCGGCTGGCGGATGTGCGTGTCCGGATGTCCTTACAAGAAGGTGTATTTCAACCACAAGACCGGCAAGGCCGAAAAGTGTACGTTGTGCTATCCGCGCATCGAGGTCGGGTTGCCGACGGTGTGCTCGGAGACGTGCGTGGGACGGCTGCGTTACCTCGGACTGGTGCTCTATGACGTCGAGAAGGTGCTTGCGGCGGCGTCGGTGGAAAACGACGCCGACCTGTATGAGGCGCAACGACAGATCCTGTTGGACCCGCGCGATCCCGAGGTAATTGCCGGTGCGCGTGCCGAAGGGATCTCCGATGAGTGGGTCGAGGCTGCGCAGCGGTCACCGGTGTACGCGCTGATCAACACCTACCGGGTGGCGCTGCCACTGCACCCGGAGTACCGGACCATGCCGATGGTCTGGTACATCCCGCCGCTGTCACCGGTGGTCGATGCGGTCAGCCGCGACGGGCATGATGGGGAGGATCTAGGTAACCTGTTCGGCGCGCTGGACGCACTGCGCATCCCGATGGCCTACCTGGCCGAACTGTTTGCCGCAGGCGACACCGAAGTCGTTGCAGGAGTGCTGAAGCGGTTGGCGGCGATGCGGTCTTACATGCGTGACATCAACCTGGGCCGCGAAACCCAACCGCACATCCCGCACTCCGTTGGTATGTCCGAAGAACAGATATATGAGATGTACCGGCTGCTGGCCATAGCGAAATATGAAGAGCGCTATGTTATTCCGACGTCGTACGCGGCAGAGGTTCCGGCCGCCGCTGGCCTTTCCAGGGTCGACGAAATGGGGTGCTCGTTATCGTTTGATGGCGGGCCGGGAATGTATGAATCCGGTCCCTTCGGCGAGGGTAGCGGCGCCCCGGTGCCGGTCGCCGTGGAGACCTTTCATGCCTTGCAACAACGTCAGATCGGCGAAGCCGAAGCGGCAGCGGGGCACGGTGGGGGCGGTCGCTCCCGGGTGAACCTGCTCAACTGGGACGGCAATGGCCTGCCCGCGGGCCTGTTTCCCGAGCCCGACACCGAAGCGGTCAAATGATGAAGCTGCTGCCCAGCGTCCGGGAGCGCTCGAATACCCGCGTGATGCGGGATCGGCTGGTGTGGCAGTCGGCCTCACTGCTGTTGTCCTACCCAGACGACGGGCTGACGCAGCGGCTCGACATCGTCGAGGAGCTGCTGGGTCATATCAGCGGGCCCGCAGCCGAATTGCTCGGACGGACCCTCGACGCGTTGCGTGCCCACCGGCCAATGGCCGCGGCGATCGACTACGTCACGACCTTTGACCTGCGACGGCGCGCCACCATGTACCTGACGTACTGGACCGCCGGGGACACCCGCAACCGAGGTCGCGAGATGTTGAGGTTTGCCACCGCTTACCGGGATGCGGGTGTCGAGCCGCCGCAGGCCGAGGCGCCGGATCACCTGCCCGTCGTGCTGGAATTCGCCGCCACTGTCGACCCCGACGTCGGGCGCCGGTTACTCACCGAGCACCGAGTCCCGATCGACGTGCTGCGGGGCGCTTTGGCCGACGCTAACTCGCCCTACGAACACACCGTGGCAGCGGTCTGCGAGACCTTGCCGGCCGCAACCGATCAGGAGGTGCGCCGCGCGGAGCGGCTAGCACAGGTTGGACCACCTGCGGAAGCCGTTGGGTTGCAACCGTTTACCTTGACCGTGCCGCCGAAGCGCGGCTAGGGGGCCGACGTTGGTGCACATGAAGTTACTGGAGATCTTCTGGGACGACGTGCCCTACGTTGTGCTGGCGATCGCAGCGGTCGGCACCTGGTGGCGGTATCGCTACGACAAGTTCGGCTGGACCACCCGTTCGTCGCAGCTGTATGAGTCGAAGTTGCTGTCGATCGGCAGCCCGATGTTTCACTTCGGCAGCCTGATGGTGATCATGGGCCACGTCGTGGGTCTGTTTATTCCAGAGTCGTGGACCGAGGCGCTTGGGATGAGCGATCACCTCTACCACCTGCAGTCGCTGCTGCTCGGCGCGCCCGCCGGGCTTGCTGCCCTGACCGGTATTGCGTTGCTGATCTATCGGCGCCGCACCCGTGGCGCGGTGTTCATGGCCACCACCCGCAACGACAAGTTGATGTACCTGGTGCTGGTGTGCGCGCTGGTGGCGGGTTTGGGCTGCACCCTGATGGGTGCCACACACTATGGCGAGGTGCACGACTACCGCCAGACGGTGTCGATCTGGTTCCGGTCGATTTGGATCCTGGACCCACGCGGTGATCTGATGGCGCAGGCGCCGTGGTACTTCCACGTGCACGTGCTGATCGCTCTCGCCTTGTTCGCGCTGTGGCCGTTTACCCGGCTGGTGCACGCGTTCAGCGCGCCGATCGGCTACCTGTTTCGGCCTTATATCGTGTACCGCAGTCGCGAGGTGGCGCAAAAGCATGAATTAATCGGTTCAGCGCCACGTCGTCGCGGCTGGTAACCGGCGCCGCGGCTAGCGCTGGCGAGCGGTCGCAGAATCGCACGCGGAAGGCTCGCACAGTGCGATTCTGCGTCTGCTGGTCAGACCTGCCACAATCACCGACGTGCCATTCCGCAATGTCGCCATCGTCGCGCACGTCGACCACGGTAAAACCACGCTGGTTGACGCGATGCTGCGGCAGTCCGGCGCGCTACACGAACGCGGTGAAGTTCAGGAGCGTGTGATGGATACCGGTGACCTGGAACGGGAAAAGGGCATCACGATCCTGGCTAAAAACACGGCCGTCCACCGCCATAATTCGGACGGCACGGTGACGGTGATCAACGTGATCGACACGCCCGGCCACGCCGACTTCGGCGGTGAGGTGGAGCGTGGGCTGTCCATGGTGGACGGAGTGTTGCTGCTGGTCGACGCCTCCGAGGGTCCGTTGCCGCAGACGCGGTTCGTGCTGCGCAAGGCGCTGGCCGCGCATCTGCCGGTGATCCTGGTGGTCAACAAGACAGACCGGCCCGACGCACGCATCGCCGAGGTGGTGGAGGCCAGCCACGACCTGTTGCTTGACGTCGCGTCCGATCTTGACGACGAAGCGGCCGCGGCCGCCGAGCGTGCGCTGGGCCTGCCGACGTTGTATGCGTCCGGGCGTGCCGGCATCGCCAGCACCGAGCAGCCCGCTGACGGTGCGGTGCCCGCGGGCGACAACCTCGACCCGTTGTTCGACGTGCTGATGGAACACATCCCGCGGCCGAAGGGCGACCCGGAGGCGCCGCTGCAGGCGTTGGTGACCAACCTGGACGCCTCGGCCTTCCTCGGCCGGCTCGCGTTGGTCCGCATCTACAACGGCAAGCTGCGCAAGGGTCAGCAGGTGGCGTGGATGCGTGAGGTAGATGGGCTGCCCGTCATCACCAACGCCAAGATCACCGAGTTGCTTGCGACAGAAGGCGTCGAGCGCAGCGCCACGGAGGAAGCGGCGGCAGGGGACATCGTGGCCGTCGCCGGGCTGCCCGAGATCATGATCGGCGACACGCTGGCCGATCCCGAGCATGCCCATGCGTTGCCGCGCATCACCGTCGACGAGCCGGCCATCTCGGTGACAATCGGCACCAACACCTCGCCGCTGGCAGGCAAGGTGTCGGGCCACAAGCTGACCGCACGGATGGTCCGCAACCGGCTGGACGCCGAGTTGGTCGGCAACGTGTCGATCCGCGTGGTGGACATCGGCCGGCCCGACGCGTGGGAGGTGCAGGGCCGAGGCGAGCTTGCGTTGGCGGTGCTGGTTGAGACGATGCGTCGGGAAGGGTTCGAGCTCACGGTCGGCAAGCCGCAGGTGGTCACCCGCACGATCGATGGCAAGCTGCACGAGCCGTTCGAGGCGATGACGATTGACTGTCCCGAGGAGTTCGTCGGCGCGATCACCCAGTTGATGGCCGGCCGCAAGGGCCGCATGGAGGAGATGGCCAACCATGCTGCGGGCTGGGTGCGGATGGACTTCGTGGTGCCCAGCCGTGGCTTGATTGGCTTCCGTACCGACTTCCTCACGCTGACTCGCGGCACCGGCATCGCCAACGCTGTGTTCGACGGTTATCGGCCGTGGGCCGGGGAAATCCGAGCCCGGCATACCGGGTCGCTGGTCTCCGACCGGACCGGCACCATTACGCCGTTCGCGCTGCTGCAGCTCGCCGATCGGGGCCAGTTCTTTGTCGAGCCCGGCCAGGACACCTACGCGGGCATGGTCGTCGGAATCAACCCGCGCCCGGAAGATCTCGATATCAATGTCACCCGCGAGAAGAAGCTGACCAACATGCGGTCATCGACCGCGGATGTCATCGAGACGTTGGCCAAACCGCTGGAGCTGGACCTGGAGCGGGCGATGGAATTCTGCGCGTCCGACGAATGTGTTGAGGTGACGCCCGAGATTGTGCGGGTGCGTAAGGTCGAGCTGGACGCCACCGCTCGGGCCCGCAGCCGGGCACGAGCCAAGGCCCGGGGCTAATTCGGTGTCGGCCCGCGAGCGTAACGCCACGGCGAAAAACCGGGCCAGATTTCGCCGTGGCGTTACGCTCGTGGCGCTGGTGGTGTCGGCGTGCACCGTCAGCCCGCCACCGGCGCCGCAAAGCACCGAAACGTCGCGAAGCTCACCGCCGCCGCCGCGGATCACCCAGATCATCATGGGCATTGACTCGATCGGCGCCGGTTTCAACCCGCATCTGCTGTCCGATCTGTCGGCGGTGAATGCGGCGATCAGCGCGCTGGTGTTGCCGAGCGCATTTCGGCCGGCGCCCGATCCCAGCTCGCCCACCGGCTCACGCTGGGACATGGACCCGAACCTGCTGGTGTCCGCGGAGGTCACCAACCAAACTCCGTTCACGGTGACCTACAAGATTCGGCCCGAGGCGCAGTGGACTGACAATGCCCCGATCGCGGCGGACGACTTCTGGTACCTGTGGCGGCAGATGGTCAGTCAGCCCGGCGTCGTCGATCCGGCCGGATACGACCTGATCACTGGTGTGCAGTCGCTCGAGGGTGGTAAGCAGGCCGTCGTCACCTTCGCGCAACCGTATCCGGCTTGGCGGGAGTTATTCAGTAACATCCTGCCGGCGCACATCGTCAAGGACGTGCCGGGCGGTTTCGCGGCCGGGTTGGCTCGGGCGCTGCCGGTCACTGGCGGACAGTTTCGGGTGGAGAACATCGACCCGCAGCGCGACGAAATCCTGATCGCCCGCAATGACCGCTACTGGGGACCGCCCGCCAAACCCGGGCTCATTCTTTTCCGCCGTGCTGGCGCGCCGGCCACGCTGGCCGATTCGGTGCGCAACGGCGACACCCAGCTGGCCCAGGTGCATGGCGGCTCCGCCGCCTTCGCCCAGTTGTCCGCAATTCCCGGGGTGCGGACTGCCCGGATTGTGACGCCGCGGGTCATGCAGTTCACGTTGCGCGCCAACGTGCCCAAGCTGGCCGACACCAGGGTTCGCAAGGCGATTTTGGGATTGCTCGACGTTGACCTGCTGGCCGCTGTGGGTGCCGGCAGCGACAATACCGTGACGCTGGACCAGGCCCAGATCCGATCGCCAAGTGACCCCAACTATGAGCCGACCGCGCCACCGGCGATGACCACTCCGGCGGCGATGGCGTTGCTGACCGCGTCCGGATTCCAGGTCGATCCCACCATGTCGGCTTCGCCGGTGCCGCCCAATTCCACGACACTGCCCAATTCGACGGCATCGGTGAGCACCAGACCGCCGGAAGTCATTCGCGGCCGGATCAGCAAGGACGGCCAACAGCTTTCGCTGGTCATCGGCGTCGCGTCGAACGACCCGACCTCCGTGGCCGTGGCTAACACGGCCGCCGACCAGTTACGCAATGTCGGTATCGCCGCGACGGTGCTGGCGCTGGATCCGGTGGTGCTTTATCGCGACGCGTTGAACGATAACCGGGTGGATGCGATCGTCGGCTGGCATCAGGCCGGCGGAAACCTGGCGACGCTGTTGGCCTCGCGGTACGGCTGCCCCGCATTGCAGGCGACGGAGGTATCGACCCCCAATGCTCCGACGGCCAGTCCCGCTGGCCCTGCCGGGCCTCCGCCGCCTGCTGGGCCGACACCGCCTGGCGGTCAGGCGCAGCCACCGACCCCGAACAGCCGCTCGCCCGAGCCCGGCGCGCTGGTTCGGGCGCCGTCGAATCTCACCGGCATCTGCGATCGCAGCATCCAGTCGAATATTGATGCCGCCCTCAATGGCAGCAAGAACATCAACGACGTGATTACCGCGGTCGAGCCGCGATTGTGGAACATGTCGACCGTGTTGCCGATCTTGCAGGACACCACCATCGTCGCGGCCGGCCCGAGCGTGCAGAACGTCAGCCTTTCTGGAGCGGTACCGGTCGGCATCGTCGGCGACGCCGGCCAATGGACCAAAACCGGGCCCTAAAACGCGCCGAGATTGCCGTCAAGGCTGTGCCCCGAGCGCCGATCGCAACCATAGCGGCAATCTCGGCGCAAACAGCAGCTAGCCCGTGCCGCGGTTGTGGCTGCCTTTGGCGGGGATCACGGTGTCGACGATAAGCGCCAGCTCGCGTCGGTTCGGCAGGAGCCCGGTGAGCAGAAAGTGCTGGTTAATCAACGCGGGCCCGATCCGTGCCGTCAGCGGGGTGATGGTGGCCGGATCGATGTCGCCATAGTGGACGGCGGTTTGCAAGATCGAATCGATGATCTTGAGGCGCGGCGCCACCACTGCGTCGGCGAAGATGGCGCGCATCTCCGGTTCGTGAAGGAGCTGGTGGATGGTTTCCAAGCCGGGAAAGGCGGTCTTGCCGGCCAGCACGTCGCGGTGGGCGGTCAACACCGTCAGCAGGTTCTCCCTAGCCGACCGGCCGGCACGCGGCTCGGGGAATGGCGGCAGAACGTGCCACAGCGCGGCGTGCACCAGGTCATGCTTGCTGGCCCAGCGACGATACAACGCCGCCTTGCCGGTGCGGGCGCGCACCGCGATGCCCTCCATAGTTAGCCCGCCATACCCGGTTTCAGCCAGTTCGGCCAACGTGGCCTCGTAGAGGGCATGTTCAAGAACCTCGCCTCGCCGGCGGCTCCGGCCGGCGTTCGGGGTCGTTTGGGTGGGCTGCGCCATTTTTCGATAGTAGCCGCTGGCGTTCCTATTTGCTGTTGCCGGATCCCGCAGCGCGGACCGCTCGACATGGTAGCTGGCTCCGGTAGGGTGCGTCCATGTCCGAGACGCCGCGGCTGCTGTTCGTACATGCCCATCCCGACGACGAGAGCCTCAGCAACGGCGCCACCATCGCGCACTACACCTCGCGCGGGGCTCAGGTGCAGGTAGTGACATGCACACTCGGCGAGGAAGGCGAGGTCATCGGTGACCGCTGGGCGGAGCTGGCCGTCGATCACGCGGACCAACTCGGCGGCTACCGAATCTTTGAGCTCACTGAGGCGTTGCGGGCGTTGGGGGTCGGCGCACCCATTTATCTCGGCGGCGCGGGTCGCTGGCGCGACTCGGGCATGCGCGGCACCGCGCCGCGGCGTCGTCAGCGGTTCATCGACGCCGACGAACACGAGGCCGTCGGGGCCCTGGTCGCGATCATCCGTGAACTGCGTCCGCACGTCGTGGTGACCTACGATCCCCACGGCGGATACGGCCATCCCGACCACGTCCACACCCACCGTGTCACCACAGCCGCGGTGGCCGCCGCTGGCTCAGGCACCGAATACCCGGGGGCGCCGTGGACAGTACCAAAGTTCTACTGGTCCGTCTTCGCCCTCAGCGCATTCGAGGCCGGGGTGAACGCGCTGCAGGGCAACGATTTGCAGCCCGAGTGGACGATCCCGCCGCGTGAAGAGTTCGACTTCGGATATTCCGACGAAGACATCGATGCCGTCGTCGAGGCAACCCTAGACGCATGCGCCGCCAAGGCGGCCGCGCTGGCCGCGCACGCCACCCAAGTCGTCGTCGGCCCGACCGGCCGGGCCTGCGCCCTGTCGAACAACATGGCGCTGCCGATTCTCGCGCAAGAGCACTACGTTCTCGCCGCCGGCTGCGCGGGGGATCGCGATGAGCGTGGTTGGGAAACCGATCTGCTCGCGGGACTGGGCCTGGATGGATCTGATGCGCGGTAGGCTGCCAGTCAGATAGCTTGGCAGAGCGGGTGGAAGGAACTTGGTATGGACCCCGACCTGGACCCTAACCTGCAGCATTGGCAGGACCGACTCGACAGCCTGCAGTGGGAAATCGCATCGGTGCTCTCGCAGATCGACAGTGTCCCGACCTGACCGAAACCAAGCCACGCGCCGCGTCGGTTGAGGACAGCGACGCGTCAGATCCCGCCATTCGCGTCGTTGTCCTGGCGCTCTTGGCTGTCGATGGGGTTTTGTCTGCATTGGGCGGGGCGATGCTGCTACCTCTTTATATCGGCTCTGTTCCGTTTCCCATCAGCGGGTTGATCAGCGGATTGGTCAATGCGGCGCTGGTGTGGGCCGCCGGACGCTGGACGAGGTCACCGCGGTTAGCTGCGTTGCCCTTGTGGACATGGCTGCTCACCGTCGGGCTACTCAGTCTGGGCGGTCCCGGCGATGATGTCGTTTTGGGGGGCAAGGGGGTCATGGCCTACGGAGCGCTGTGGCTGATTTTGTTGGGCGTCTCGCCGCCGGTGTGGGTGCTGTGGCAGCGCAACCGCTACGGCTGACGGATCGGTTTTACGGGAGTGGCGGCAGCGGTGGGAGGAAACTCAGCACCCAGTTGACCTCGGTCTGGATGAATTGGTTGACCGACGCCGTGGTGGCCGCCCAGAAATTGCTCAGCCCTTGACTGAAGGTGATTGTTCCGCCCAGCCAGTCGATTGTGTTGAACAGGGCGCTTTGCACCATGGGCTCGAACAGGTAGTAGAAGAAATTGATCTGCGGCGCCAAGATACCGATCCAGGGCACCCAACCCACCACGTAAGACAGCAAATTGAAGCCGTACTGCACCCATGGCTCAACGGCGAGGTAGAGATTCTCGATCGCGGTGCCGATCGATCCGGCTGCCGCCGGCGCTGCCGCAGCGTTGGTCAGATTCGCCGGCTGCAGCAGGGCGTTCGCGGCAGCGGTGAGGCCCCTGGCACCGCCGGTAGGCCGGAGCCCCAACACGCTGGCGCCAGTGTGATTCGCGGCTGCTCCGCTACCGCCGGGGAGACCGAACGCGTTGCCGATCAGCCCGGCCCCACTGTTGCCCAACAGCACACTCTCGATGCGTCCCGCGACGTTCGACCAGACGCCGCCGGCCGCCGGGTGACCGCCCACGTGGGCGCCGCCGCCAAGCAACGGGTGCCCCAGCAGCAGCTCGGCGGGCCTGTTCACCGCATTGACCAGCGTCTGCACGGCGTTGGCCTCCGCCGCGGCATATGTGCTGGCACTGGTGCTCATAGCCTGCACGAACTGCTCATGAAACGCGGCCAGCTGCGCGCTCAGCCGCTGATACCCCTGCGCATGCTGGGAAAACAGCGCAGCGATCTGCGTCGACACCTGATCCGCGGCGGCGGCCAGTATTCCGGTTGTCGGGGCCGCCGCTGCTGCATTGGCGGCGTTAAGCGTGGAACCAATACCGGCCAAGTCCGAGGCCGCGGTAACCAGCGCATCTGGCGTGGCGAGTACGAAAGACATCCCGTACCTCCCCCGTGCGTCCGCAACAACGCGGCTATCGCCTAGTGGTGACCGATTGAAGGAATCGTATCGCGATCCCCGGCTGATTAGCGGCGATGTCCGCGAAACGGTTAGCCGAGCGTTCGCCGCGCGGCGATGACACCGGGATACTCGACCGCGTGCCAGCTATGGTCTGGCGCTAGTGTTGCGAATATGTTGGGGACGTCGCGGATGAAATTTGAGTGTGGGGAAGTTACACCAACGTGCCGCTGACTGAAGGCCAGGATCCCATGAAGCCCACAGCTCTTTCTAGCCCTGTCGTTCCGCCCAAGCCCAATCCGTCGGCGCTACGGCGGGTATTGCGGCGGGCTCGAGACGGCGTCGCGCTGAATATCGACGAGGCGGCCGTCGCGATGACCGCACGTGGCGAGGAGCTGGCTGACCTCTGCGCAAGCGCGGCGCGGGTACGCGACGCGGGTCTCGAGACGGCTGGGCGACGCGACGCAGACGGCCGGTTGCCGATCACCTATTCGCGGAAGGTGTTCATCCCCGTCACCCATCTGTGCCGCGACAGCTGTCACTACTGCACCTTCGTCACCGCCCCAGGTACGCTGCGCGCCCAAGGCGCCGGGATGTACCTGGAGCCCGACGAGATCCTCGACATCGCCCGTCGCGGAGGTGAACTCGGTTGCAAGGAAGCGCTATTCACCCTCGGCGACCGGCCTGAGGATCGCTGGGCGCAAGCGCGCGAGTGGCTCGCCGAACGGGGTTATGACTCCACGTTGTCCTATCTGCGGGCGATGGCGATTCGCGTGTTGGAGGAGACCGGGCTGTTGCCGCACTTGAATCCCGGCGTGATGAGTTGGTCGGAGCTGTCGCGACTCAAACCGGTGGCGCCGTCGATGGGCATGATGCTGGAGACGACGTCACGACGGCTATTCGAAACGAAAGGCCTTGCGCACTACGGCAGCCCAGACAAAGACCCGGCGGTGCGGTTGCGGGTGCTGACTGATGCGGGCCGGTTGTCTATTCCGTTCACTACCGGTCTACTGGTGGGCATCGGCGAGACGTTGGCTGAGCGTGCCGAAACCTTGCACGCGATTCGCAAGTCGCACAAGGAGTTCGGCCATATCCAGGAAGTGATCGTGCAGAATTTCCGGGCCAAGGAACATACTGCGATGGCCGCGGCGCCGGATGCCGGGATCGAGGATTACCTGGCAACCGTGGCCGTTGCGCGGCTGGTGCTGGGTCCAGGGATGCGTATTCAGGCGCCGCCGAACCTGGTGTCGCGCGACGAGTGTCTCGCGTTGGTCGCTGCCGGTGTCGACGATTGGGGTGGTGTCTCACCACTGACGCCCGACCACGTCAACCCGGAACGGCCCTGGCCCGCTTTGCGTGAATTAGCTGCTGTCACCGCGGAGGCTGGTTACGCCTTGGTGCAGCGGTTGACCGCCCAACCCAAATATGTGCAGGCGGGCGCGGCATGGATCGACCCACGGGTGGCCGGTCATGTGGCGGCACTGGCGGATCCGGTGACCGGCATGGCTCGCGATGTCAATCCAGTGGGCATGCCCTGGCAGGAGCCCGACGACGTGGAGTCCGCCGGTCGGGTGGATCTGGGTGCGGCGATCGACACGCAAGGCCGCATCACCGAAGCCCGCAGCGACCTCGACAGCGCATTCGGCGACTGGGAATCAATCCGTGCCCACGTGCACGAGCTGGCCTCGCAAGGCGCCAAAGCGCCAGAACGCCTAGACACCGATGTGCTTGCCGCGCTGCGCTCAGCTGAACGCGATCCCGCCGGGTGCACCGACGACGAATATCTGGCGTTGGCCACCGCCGACGGTCCTGCACTGGAAGCTGTTGCTGCACTGGCAGATTCGTTGCGGCGTGATGCGGTGGGTGACGACGTGACGTTCGTGGTGAACCGCAACATCAACTTCACCAACATCTGTTACACCGGTTGCCGGTTCTGCGCGTTCGCCCAACGCAAGGGTGATGCCGATGCCTACTCGTTGTCCAGCGAGGAGGTCGCCGATCGCGCGTGGGAGGCACACGTTGCCGGTGCCACCGAGGTATGTATGCAGGGTGGTATCGACCCCGAGCTACCGGTCACCGGCTACGCCGATCTGGTGCGCGCCGTCAAGGCCCGGGTCCCGTCGATGCATGTGCACGCGTTTTCCCCGATGGAGATCGCCAACGGGGTGACCAAGAGCGGGTTGAGTATTCGTGAGTGGCTGATCAGCCTGCGCGAGGCTGGCCTGGACACCATTCCCGGCACCGCAGCCGAAATCCTGGACGACGAAGTGCGCTGGGTGCTCACCAAGGGCAAGTTGCCGACGTCGATGTGGGTCGAGATCGTCACCACGGCTCATGAGGTGGGCCTGCGCTCTTCGTCGACCATGATGTACGGCCATGTCGACGGTCCACGACACTGGGTAGCTCACCTCCAGGTCCTACGCGACATCCAGGACCGCACCGGTGGCTTCACCGAATTTGTGCCATTGCCTTTCGTGCACCAGAATTCGCCGTTGTACCTGGCCGGCGCGGCGCGTCCCGGGCCCACCCATCGCGACAACCGCGCCGTGCATGCGCTGGCGCGAATCATGCTGCACGGCCGTATCTCTCACATTCAAACCAGCTGGGTGAAGCTAGGTGTGGCGCGCACGCAGGTAATGCTCAACGGGGGCGCCAACGACCTAGGCGGCACGTTGATGGAGGAAACCATCTCGCGGATGGCCGGTTCGGAATACGGCTCCGCCAAGACCGTCGCCGAGTTGATCGCGATCGCGGAGGGCATTGGCCGCCCCGCACGCCAGCGCACCACCACCTATGCTCCGCTAGCGGCGTAACCCTCAGGTGCGCGCTCGCCGCGGAGCTAACCCGCGGCTGCGCGGCTCAGTAGTTGTTGCAGGTGCCGGCAACCGACTCGACCAGGCCGAGGTACTGCCCAGCCCCGGGCATTACCTGCAACTGCGCGGCCATCTGTGCGCGTCTCGGTGGCGGAGCGGCGAGGAACTGGTGCAAATAAGACTGCGCGATCGGCGATGCGTTCAATTGCGCCGCAGCACCCGGATCCGTCGCGTTGAGCGCTGCCACCACTTGCCCGTAATTGCAGCTCGTGTTGATGACCCCATCCAGTGGATCTGCGGATGCGATCCCGGCCGCAGCGGCCAGCGCCAGCGCCACACCGCCCAGGGTGGCAGCCAATTTGGCCAAAGACCTAACCATGTGGACACCTTCCCCAGTTAGTGCACCGCCAACAAGACGGCGACGGCATCTACCCGGTGGTTGCCGTCTGCGGTCGAGGTTACCAGGCCTTCCGGGTTCGTGGTCAGCGAAATTGGGCGCACCCGCTAGAGCCGGGCCGCCAGCTCGGTGCCCTGCTTGATGGCGCGCTTTGCGTCCAGCTCCGCGGCAAAGGCCGCCCCGCCGATGATGTGTGGGTCAATACCCGCAGCTCGTAGCGCATTCTCCAGATCGCGGACCGGCTCCTGGCCCGCACAGAGCACCACATTGTCAACCGCGAGCAGTCGTGGGCGCTGTCGGTTCGCTCCGAAACTAATGTGCAGCCCGTCGTCGCTGATCCGCTCGTAATTCACCCCGCAGAGTTGGTGCACCCCTTTGGCCTTCAACGACGCCCGGTGCACCCACCCGGACGTCCGGCCCAGCCCTTTGCCCTGCGGGCCCGTGCTGCGCTGCAGCAAAAACACCTCACGCGCAGCCGGCGCCGGCAGCGGAGCGGTCAGTGCACCGCGTGCTTCTGGTGGATCCGCGGCGCCCCATTCGGCCTTCCATTTTTTCAGGTCCTTTGGTTCATGCGTCGGCGAAGCGTCGGTGACCAGGAATTCACTGACGTCGAAGCCGACGCCGCCGGCGCCGACAACCGCCACGGTTTTCCCGATCGGCTTGACGCCGGTGATCGCCTCGGCGTACGTCAGCACCATCGGGTGATCGATGCCTGGGATGGTGGGAATTCGCGGCACCACACCGGTGGCCAGCACAACGTCGTCGTAGCCGGTCAACTCGTCGGCCGTGACTCGGGTGCCCAGCCGCACCACGACGCCGTGTTTGTCCAGCATCGTGGTGAAGTACCGGATGGTCTCGTTAAATTCCTCTTTGCCGGGAATGCGGCGGGCCAAGTCGAACTGGCCGCCGATGAAATCATTGGCTTCAAACAGGGTCACCTGGTGGCCCCGCTGGGCGGCGTTGACGGCTGCGGCCAGTCCGGCCGGACCGGCCCCGACGACGGCCACTGAGCGGGCGCGCCGGGTCGGGGACAACACCAGCTGCGTCTCGCGCCCGGCCCGCGGGTTGAGCAGGCACGACACCATCTTCTTTGCGAATGCGTGGTCGAGGCAGGCTTGATTGCAGGCGATGCAGGTATTGATCTCCTCGGAACGGTCCGTCGCGCTCTTGTGCACCCACTCCGGGTCGCTCAGCAGCGGTCGGGCCATCGATATCAGCTGCACCCGGGTCTTGGCCAGGATCTGTTCGGCGGCTTGCGGCATGTTAATCCGATTGGACGCCACCACGGGGATGCTGACGTGTTGGGCGACAGCGTCGCTGATGTCGACGAAGGCGCCGCTCGGCACCGAGGTGACGATCGTCGGTACCCGGGCCTCATGCCAACCGAAGCCGGAGTTGATGATGGTCGCGCCCGCGGCCTGCACCTCGGTCGCCAACGCGACGATCTCGTCCCAGCTTTGGCCGCCCTCGACGTAGTCGGCCATCGACATCCGGTAACAGATAATGAAATCGGATCCGACGGCGGCGCGGATGCGGCGCACGATCTCGACCGGGAGCCGGCGGCGGTTGGCCGGTGTGCCACCCCAGGAATCGGTGCGTTTGTTGGTGCGCGGTGCCAGGAACTGGTTGAGCAGGTATCCCTCACTGCCCATGATTTCGACTCCGTCGTAGCCGGCCTCGCGAGCCAGTTGCGCGCAGCGGGTGAAATCGGTGATCGTTGCTTCGACGCCCCGGGGCGACAGCGCTCGCGGCCGGAACGGGTTGATCGGCGCCTTGATTGACGACGCGCTGACCGAAAGTGGGTGGTACGCATAACGTCCCGCGTGCAGGATCTGCAGCAGGATCTTGGCGCCCGATTCGTGGACGGCCCCGGTGACACGACGATGCCGGCGGGCTTGCGGGGCGGAAACCATTTCCGAGGCGAACGGCAGCAGCCAGCCGGTGCGGTTCGGTGCGTAGCCACCCGTAATGATCAGCCCGACCCCTCCGCGTGCGCGTTCGGCGAAGTATTCGGCGAGCCGATCGATATGGCGAGCTCGGTCTTCCAGTCCGGTATGCATCGAACCCATGACCACCCGATTGCGCAACGTGGTAAAGCCAAGGTCCAACGGGGACAACAGGTTTGGGTATGAACTCGTCATGATGTCTGCTGAAGTGCCGCAGCGACCTCGTCGAGCCCGTCGATCGTGCTCTCCTCGGCTCGGATGCCGCCGCGCAGCAGTGACGGGTCGGGGAAGGTGTGTTTCTCGTGCCCGCGATAGCTGGCGAGCGTGTCGACGCGGTTGGCCCGCAGCGCGGCGATTTGGGTACGCAGCGCCGCAACGGTCCCGTCTTCGGAGCCATAAACGGCACCACGCAGCTTGACGGCGATATCGCGCGTCACCTTGGACAGCTCCAGGGTGAACGGCAGCACGCACGGCACGCCGCAGCCGCGGGCCAGCTGCACCGCCCGGTTGATCAGCTCCTGGTGTCCTCTGTGTACCCCGTCGAACGCCCCGATGGTCGCCACGCAACGACTCCAGCCACTCGGCAGGCTGTCCAGTCCACGCCACCGCTGCACGAGCCCGAGCCTAGCCCGGCTCACGGGACGGCGAACACTGCGACGGAGCGGGCCGTCTGGCCGTCGTCGACCATCAGCGCGATTGCCTGGCGGTGGTTGCCGATCACGACGAGCTCCGGCGGCACCGGCGTGCGCGCCCGCTTCGAGGTCCCCGCTGAGGTCACGGGGAAATCATGCCGGGTACCGCCCAGCGACCGGAGCGCAGGCGGCCGAGCACGGTGGCCAGCCGGATCAGCATGAACGCGGTGAGCCCTGTCCAGATGCCCATCAGTCCCCAGTCGAGCGCGAGCGAGAGCCACGCCATCGGCAGGAAGCCGAGCAGGGCCGCGGTGAGCGTCGCGGTGCGCAGGAACGCCGCGTCGCCCGCACCGAGCAGCACGCCGTCCAGCGCGAACACCACGCCGGCCACCGGCTGCAACGCGACGAAGAACCACCAGGCGTTGGGAATCTCGCCGAGCACCGCCGCGTCGGAGGTGAACACCTTGGGCAGCACAGGGTACAGCACGCAGAACACCGCGGCGAGCAGCAGGCCGAAGATCAGCCCGTAGCCGGTGACCTGCCTGGCCAGCGCACGGGCACTCGTCTCGTCGCGGCCGCCGAGCGCCGCGCCGACCAGCGCCTGCGCCGCGATGGCCAGCGAGTCCAGCACGAGCGAGAGGAACACCCACAGCTGCAGCACGACCTGGTGCGCGCCGACCGCGGCTGCGGAGGTCCTCGCGGCGACGGCGATGGCGGAGACGAAGCACGCCTGGAACGCGAGGCTGCGCAGCACCAGGTCCCGCCCGGCGGTGAGCTGGGCACGCAGCCGGGCCGGCTCCGGGCGCAGCAGCACCCGTTCGACGGCGAGCGCCCGCAGGAACAGCGCGGCGGAGATCGCCTGGGCGACCACGTTGGCCACCGCGGAGCCGGTAAGGCCCATGCCGGCGACGTGCACCAGCAGCGGGCACAGCACCGCGGAGATGCCATTGCCGGCCAACACGTAGCGCAGCGGCCGCGCGGTCTCCTGCACGCCGCGCATCCAGCCGTTGCCGGCCATGGTGACGAGGATCAGCGGCACGCCGAGCAGCGCGATCCGCAGCCAGCCGACGGCGGCGTCGGCGACCTGCCCCGGCCCGGCGAGCAGCCGGACCACCGGCCCCGCGAACAGCTGCCCGACCCCGACCAGCACGAGCCCGACGGCCAGCGCGAGCCAGGTGGCGGCCACCCCCTCAGCCACCGCGCCGGCTCGCTGGCCGGCGCCGTGCTGGCGGGCGGCGCGCGCGGTGGTGCCGTAGGCGAGGAAGGTCAGCTGGGTGGACAGCTGGGCGAGCACGACCCCGCCGACGGCGAGCGCGGCGAGCGGGGTGCCGCCGAGATGGCCGACGACCGCGGTGTCGACCAGCAGGTACAGCGGTTCCGCCGCGAGCACGCCGAGCGCCGGGACGGCCAGCCCGAACAGCCGGCGAGGCGCGACACCCCGCCGGCCCGGTAAGGTACAAGAGCCTTGTTCACCCATGACAGCCGTCAGCGTATGGGTAAGGATCGACAGTGGACAACGCCTATTACCTGGACGTCGCGCTCCGGCTCGCCAACAGCAACCCCGACGGGGCGACACCAGGGTTCGGCCCGCACTCGGTGACGGACTGATGGCGGAGTCGTTCACCGCGCTGGAGCCGGGGCAGCATAAACCGCAACGTTAGACCCTATGCAACTAGGTGCATAATGCCTCAGCGTTTGACAGGTGCGCCCAGTGGTTGACGTGTATGTGCAACGTCTAGTATCAGTAATCGAACGCTTTGTCCGGCGAGCGGCTCGCGGACGCCGCGGCGAGGCGAACAGCATCCCACATTGAGCAGTACACGGAGGAGACGTTTGTGACGTACACGATCGCCGAACCCTGCGTCGACATCAAGGACAAGGCATGCATTGAGGAATGCCCGGTCGACTGCATCTACGAGGGCGCTCGGATGCTGTACATCCACCCTGACGAATGCGTCGACTGTGGGGCGTGCGAACCGGTCTGCCCTGTCGAAGCGATCTACTACGAAGACGATGTGCCCGAACAGTGGAGCCAGTACACGCAGATCAACGCCGATTTCTTCGTTGAGTTGGGATCGCCCGGTGGCGCGGCGAAGGTCGGTATGACCGAGAACGATCCGCAAGTGGTCAAGGACCTTGCGCCGCAGGGCGAAGGCAACTGAACCGGCCGGTGGCCGATGAGCTAGCAGGGGGAGTGCGTCGCCTGCGCGGGCGAGTGTCGGCGTCCCTGCCGGTGTTTCCCTGGGACACCTTGGCCGACGCGAAAGCCGTGGCCGCAACCCATCCCGACGGCATCGTCGACCTGTCCGTTGGCACCCCGGTCGATCCCGTCGCGCCGCTGATCCAAGCGGCTCTTGCTGCCGCGAGCTCCGCAGCGGGATATCCCGCCACCGCCGGCACCGCGCGGCTGCGTGAGTCGGCCGTGGCCGCGTTGGACCGCCGCTACGGCATCACCGGACTCACTGAGACGGCCGTGCTGCCCGTGATCGGCACCAAGGAACTGATCGCCTGGTTGCCGACCCTGCTGGGCCTGCGCGCCGGCGACGTGGTTGTGGTGCCGGAACTGGCGTATCCGACGTATGACGTTGGCGCCCGGCTGGCTGGAGCACAGGTGCTACGCGCGGACTCGCTGACCCAGCTGGGCCCGCAGTCCCCGGCGCTGCTCTACCTCAACTCCCCGAGCAACCCGACCGGTCGAGTACTCGGCGTGGACCACCTGCGCAAGGTGGTGGGATGGGCACGCAATCGTGGTGTCGTGGTGGTTTCTGACGAGTGCTACCTGGGTTTAGGTTGGGACGCCGAGCCGTTATCGGTGCTGCATCCGTTGGTCTGTGACGGCAACCATGCCGGGCTGCTGGCGGTGCACTCGCTGTCAAAGAGCTCGTCGCTGGCCGGGTATCGGGCAGGCTTTGTCGCCGGAGATCCGGGTCTGGTCGCTGAACTACTGGCGGTGCGCAAACACGCCGGGATGATGGTGCCGACGCCGGTGCAGGCGGCCATGGTCGCCGCCCTCGAGGACGACGCTCATGAACACGAGCAGCGAGATCGCTACGCGCGCCGAAGGGATGCGTTGCTGCCCGCGGTCGCATCAGCCGGTTTTACCGTCGACCATTCCGAGGCCGGCTTGTACTTGTGGGCCAGCCGCGGCGAGCCTTGTCGGGACAGCGTCGTGTGGTTCGCTGCGCGTGGAATCCTGGTGGCGCCCGGCGAGTTCTATGGCACCGGTGGTTGTCAGCATGTGCGGGTGGCGCTGACCGCCAGTGACGAGCGGATCGCTGCCGCCGTCGCGCGGCTCAGCTAAGCGCTTCACTGTTGGGTAAGGAATGTGGTCGTGACATCTTCGGCTGGTAGTTCGGCTGGCAAGCTGCGCATCCCGCTGTCGTTTGGTGACATAGCCAAGCGTGTCTTGCTGGGCAAGCCACTGATCACCGAGGAACTGCGATCCGAGAAATTATCGAACCAGGTTGCGCTGGGGGCACTTTCACCAGATGCGATTTCGTCGACCGCTTACGGTCCTGAGCAGATCCTGATCGAATTGCTGCCGCATGCCGGGTTGGCGGCGTTCGTCTTGTTACTTCCCGTCACCGGTGTCATCTTGCTGATTCTGGTGCTGGTGGCCGCGTCGTATCGGCAGGTCGTCATGGCTTACACCCGAGCGGGTGGGTCCTATATCGTCGCGCGGGAAAACTTCGGGCCCCGAGTGGCGCAGGTCGCCGCGGCCGCTCTGCTGATCGACTATGTGGTCACGGTGGCGGTGCAGTCGGCGGCTGGGACGGTTGCGGTGGTGTCGGCGATCCCCGTGTTGGGCCCGTACAGCCTGGAGATCACCGTCGGTGTGGTGCTGCTGATCTGCTACGCGAACCTGCGTGGCCTCCGCGACGCTGGGATGCCGTTCGCGGTGGCGACCTATGCGTTCATCTTCATGATCGCCTTGACAATCATGGTCGGTGTCATCCGCGAAATAGTCGGGGAATTACCGACATACGATCCGCATCAGCTGGCCGGAACGGTGCCGGTGCAGCAGGGGAGCGGGCTGGTGATGGGCGCGACGATCCTGACCTTGTTGCGTGCGTTCGCCAACGGGGGTTCGTCACTGACCGGTGTTGAGGCGATCTCCAATACGGTCGACGTCTTCCGAAAACCGCAGGGCCCCAACGCGTGCCGCGTGCTTACTGTCATGGCAGCGGTTCTTGGATTCTTGCTGGCTGGTGTTGCGTACCTGGCGTTTGTGACCCACGCAACGCCGTATGTCGATGAATATCCGTCAGTCTTGTCGCAGGTTGCCCGCGCGGTCTTCGGTAACGGGGTAATCGGCACCATCCTCTTTATCCTCGTTCAGGCGGCATCGGCTGCCATCTTGTTCACTGGTGCCAACACCAGTTTCAACGGATTCCCGGCGCTGGCCAGCTTTGTGGCCGAAGACCGCTTCCTGCCGCGGCAGCTGATGAAACGCGGTCACCGCCTAGTGTTTTCGAACGGCATCATCGCGCTCACTGCGCTGTCGGTGGCATTGCTGGTGACGACCGGCGGCTCGGTCAACGCGCTGGTCCCGTTTTACGCGATCGGCGTGTTCACCGGATTCTCGATGGCCGGCTACGGGATGACCAAACATCATCTGACTCACCGGGAACCCGGTTGGCGACACCGACTGGCGATCAACCTTTCCGCGGGGATCCTGTCCACGATCGTTGTGGGGATCTTCGCGGTGGCGAAGTTCACCGAAGGCGCGTGGCTGGTGGTCGTGGTCTTCCCGGTGCTGGTGTTTGTGCTGATGCGACTCAACCGGGAATATCGAGCCGAGGCCGCCATTCTCGAGACGTTTCGTACCGACCGGCCCGAGTTGGTGAAGTACGCGCGACACCGGGTGTTTGTCCTGGTGAACTCGGTTGACCTCGCGGTGATCGAAGCGCTGCGGTACGGCAAAGGATTGCGGGCCGACGATCTCATCGCGGTGCATTTCATGGTCGACGAGACCTACGCCGCGCAGTTGCGAAAGCGTTGGGATCACTACGAACTCGACACCCGGCTGCGGGTGGTGGACTGTCCAGACCGGCGGATCAACCGGGCCGCGCAGCTGCTGGTCGCCAAGGCGCGCGACGAACATCCCGATACCAACGTGACGGTGTTGTTGCCACGTCGCACCTATGCGCCGCTGCTGGGGCGGCTGCTCCATGACCGCACCGCCGACAAGATCGCGCGGGCCATCAGCCTGATCCCGGACGCCGCGGCGACCATCGTGCCTTATGACGTGCAGTCCCGGATCCAGGAGGCCTACCCCGAACGGTTTGAGCAGCGGGTCGCGCGCGAACTCGGCAAGGTCGAAGCCTGGGTGTCACAGGGCGAGGACCGCGACATCGACGCCTACGAGCACCCGGCACCCGCCGAGCGGCCGTCGTCAGTGGTCAACGTGGCCGGCTTGGTACCCGGACAACGCGCCACCGTCGAAGGACGGGTCCGTCAAGTCGAGGACATCAGTCAACGCAGACGCACGCTTCGGTGGATCGTCGTCGGCGACAGCACCGGCGAGATCAGCGTGACGTTCCATCCTGGGCGTGGGGGTGCCGACATCCAGCCCGGTCAGCTGTTGCGGATCACCGGCAAAGCCCGCCAGAGCGGTAACCGACCCATATCGATGATCGACCCGGCGTATCACGTGATGGAGGAGCCAGTGGAGAACAGGCAAAGCGGGGAAACACGGTGAAGCGGCTGGCAGCAGTGTTGGTGTCCATGCTGGGGTTCGCGGTCACCGCTAATGGTTACCGGCCGTTGACGAGGCATGGTTACGGCTCGGCGTACGCGTTCGGCTACGGCTTGCTCGCCTCGGAGCTTCCCGCTCAGGTGTTCGGTGTCCAGCTAGCGGCGCTGACGGCGGTGTCGCGCCGGCTGCCAGTGCGGATACGTCGATTCAGCTGGCTGGTATCGGCACTGTCTTGGCTGGGGCTCTTGGGTCTGCGCCGCATCGGGCACCGGGCCAACGAGCCGTTGACCGCGGCACTGGACGCGGGGTTGGGCCCCGGCCGTCGCACCGACGTGGGCGACTTGTGGACGCCGCCCGCGCCCGGGGGCGCCACCGCGAAGAAACCCGGCGTTGCGCGGATGCTACGGATCTACCGTGACTACGCGCACGACGCCGACGTCAGTTACGGGCAGTGCGGCTCCAGGAACCATCTCGACATCTGGCGACGTCCCGACCTGGACCGCGGCGGACGGGCTCCGGTGCTGCTGCAGGTTCCCGGGGGTGCCTGGATGGTCGGAAACAAACGTGGACAGGCACATCCGCTGATGAGTCATTTGGCCGAGCTGGGTTGGGTTTGCGTGGCGATCAACTACCGGCTCAGCCCACGCTCCACCTGGCCCGATCAGATCGTCGACGTCAAGCGCGCGATCGCGTGGACAAAGGAGCACATCGCCTCCTACGGCGGTGACCCGGACTGGATTGCGATCACCGGTGGCTCGGCCGGCGGGCATCTTTCTTCACTTGCCGCGCTAACCCCCAACGATCCACGGTTTCAGCCGGGCTTCGAGAAGGCCGACACCCGGGTGCAAGCGGCTGTTCCGTTCTACGGTGTTTATGACTTCACTGGCCCGATCAACTCGATGCATCCGATGATGCTGCCGCTGGTGCAGAAGTACGTGTTCAAGTGCAAGCGCAGCGACCATCCGCACGATTTTCGCGTCGCGTCGCCGATCGCGCACATCGGTCAAGACGCACCGGCGTTTTTCGTGCTACACGGCAGCAACGACTCGTTGGTCCCGGTCGAACAGGCGCGCAGCTTCACCGCGCGACTACGCGAGGTTAGCCGCCAGCCCGTCGTCTATGCCGAATTGCCTTGCGCGCAGCATGCTTTCGACATCTTCGGGTCGGCCCGGGCGGCGCATGCCGCGGTGGCCGTCGAGCAGTTTCTTGCCGAGATATATGCCTCGCGTCAGGCCGTCGCGTAGCCCCGGGTGCGGTCGCCGTCGGAGGCTCGTCCGCGGTGGGATCTGTCACGTCGCATCGGTGTCGTCACTAGCTCGAAGGTGTGTTCGATCTCGGTGCTGATGGACGGTCCGCGCAAGTTTGTCGCAACTTGTGCACCAAGCACCGCGGTGAGCCGGTAAACTATCACCCGCAACAGCTGTCGATCCTGAGCCCGAACGTGCCGTACATAGTGGTACGCAGTCGTGTCGGGGCCTCTTTTCCTGTGTTTACGTGGCTAGACTGCCGAGCGCCAATTGGGCTATCTAAGAGGAGACTGCACTTTGCGATCCGCAAATGTCACGCCGGTTGCTGTCATTGGTATGGCCTGCCGGCTCCCCGGTGGGATCGACTCTCCGCAACGCCTGTGGGAGGCGTTGTTGCGCGGCGACGACTTGGTGACCGAGATTCCCAAGGAACGCTGGGACGCGGATTTGTATTACGACCCAGAACCCGGGGTGCCTGGCCGGTCGGTATCGCGATGGGGTGCCTTCCTGGACGACGTTGGTGGCTTTGACTGCGACTTCTTCGGCATGACTGAGCGTGAGGCCACCGCGATCGACCCGCAGCACCGCCTGTTGCTGGAAACGTCGTGGGACGCCATCGAGCATGCGGGCCTTGACCCGGCGACGCTGGCTGGATCACAGACCGGTGTCTTTATCGGACTGACACACGGCGACTACGAGCTGCTGTCCGCCGATTGTGGCGCCGCGGAGGGACCGTACGGCTTCACCGCCACCAGTAACAGCTTCGCGTCCGGGCGAGTCGCCTACACGCTGGGGCTGCATGGTCCGGCGGTCACGGTGGACACCGCGTGCTCGTCGGGCTTGACGGCCATACACCAGGCCTGCGGCAGCCTGGATGGCGGCGAAAGCGATCTCGCCCTGGCCGGCGGTGTCGCCGTGACGTTGGAACCGCGGAAGTCGGTGTCGGGTTCGCTGCAGGGCATGCTGTCGCCCACCGGTCGCTGCCACGCCTTCGATGTCGCGGCCGACGGATTCGTGTCCGGCGAGGGTTGCGTGGTGCTGTTGCTCAAGCGGTTGCCCGACGCGGAGCGTGACGGTGACCGGATCCTGGCGGTGCTGCGCGGCACCGCGGCCAACCAGGATGGCCGCACCCCAAACATCGCGGCGCCGTCGGAGCAAGCGCAAGTCGCGGTGTATCGAAAAGCGTTGGCCGTGGCTGGCGTTGACCCCGCTACGGTGGGCCTGGTCGAAGCGCATGGCACCGGGACTCAGGTGGGAGACCCGATCGAATTCGCGAGCTTGGCCGCGGTGTACGGGACCGCGGGACGTTGTGCGTTGGCATCGGTGAAGACAAACTTCGGCCACATGCAGTCGACATCGGGGCCGCTGGGGATGATGAAGGCGATCCTGGCGCTGCAGCATGGCGTGGTTCCGAAGAACCTGTACTTCACCCGGCTGCCCGATCAGCTGGCCGAGATCACGACTGAACTCTTTGTGCCGCAAGACAGTACGACCTGGCCCGTCGATGGTGAGCAGCCCCGGCGTGCCGCGGTGTCGTCGTATGGAATATCGGGCACCAACGTGCACGCGATCTTGGAAGAAGCACCGGCGGCCTCCGGGGATTCAGCTAAGGAATCACCGGCAGCAGCCAAAGGCGATGGCCCGCTGTTGTTTGCGGTGTCGGCCACATCGGCCGAGCAGCTGCATGCGACGGCTGCCCGACTGGCGGATTGGGTCGACGAGCACGGCAGCCGGACTAAACGCGCCGGGCTGTGGGATTTGGGCTACACCCTGTCGCGCCGCCGTGGCTACCGGCCGGTGCGGACGATGGTCCCGGCGAGCAGCGTTGCTGAGCTCAGCCGGGGACTGCGTGAAATCGCCGGCAGTGAGATCCCGTATCAGCCCGCCGTGGGGCAAGACGACCGCGGGCCGGTGTGGGTGTTCTCCGGGCAGGGTTCACAGTGGGCCGGGATGGGCGCTGAGCTGCTCGCCAAGGAGCCGGTTTTCGCCGCGACTATCGCGGCGATGGAACCGGTGATCGCCGAGGAATCAGGGTTTTCGGTAACCGAGGCGCTGACGGCGGCGGAGAAGGTAACCGGTATTAACCGGGTCCAGCCGACGATCTTCGCAATCCAGGTGGCGTTGGCCGCCGCGATGAAGTCCTACGGGGTGTATCCGGGTGCTGTCATCGGACATTCGCTCGGTGAGGCCGCGGCAGCCGTCGTTGCGGGCGCACTGTCGTTCGAAGACGGCTTGCGCGTCATCTGCCGTCGCTCGCGGCTGATGTCGCGCGTCGCGGGTAGCGGTGCCATGGCGTCGGTGGAGCTGCCGGGCCAACAAGTGCTTTCCGAACTCTCTATTCGCGGGCTCTCGGATGTTGTGCTGGCCGTCGTAGCCTCACCGACATCGACCGTCGTCGGTGGTGACACCCAGGCGATTCGCGACCTGGTGGCCGCCTGGCAGGAGCAGGACGTGATGGCGCGTGAGGTGGCTGTCGACGTCGCTTCGCATACGCCGCAGGTCGAGCCGATCCTTGACGACTTGGTCGAAGCCCTCGCCGATCTCAAACCAACTGAGCCGGAAATCCCGTACTACTCCGCGACCCTGTGGAACCCTCGTGAGCGGCCGTCGTTCACCGGCGAATACTGGGCGGAAAACCTGCGCTACACGGTGCGATTCGCGGCGGCCGTGCAGGCGGCACTCAAGGATGGATTCCGAGTCTTCGGGGAGCTGGCGCCGCATCCCCTGCTGACCTACGCGATTGAGCAAAACGCCGCCAGTCTCGACATGCCGATTAGCGCGCTGGCCGCCATGCGCCGAGAGCAGGAGCTGCCGTTCGGGTTACGTGGCTTCGTCGCCGATGTGCACAGCGCCGGCGCCCTGGTCGATTTCTCCGTCCAGTACCCCGATGGGTGCCTGGTGGATGCACCATTGCCTACCTGGACCCACCGGGAGCTGATGCTGAGCCGCGAGTCGGCGGACCACCCGGCGCACGGCGCCGCGGTCCAGGCCGTTCATCCGCTGCTCGGAGCGCATGTGCACCTGTTCGAGGAACCGGAGCGCCACGTGTGGCAGGGCGGGGTCGGTACCGAGGCACACCCATGGCTGGGCGACCACCAGATCCACAACGTGGCCGCGCTTCCCGGTGCTGCGTACTGTGAGATGGCCTTGGCCGCCGCGCGCGCGACTCTTGGCGAAGCGTCAGAGGTTCGCGACATTAAGTTCGAGCAGACGCTGCTGTTGGATGACGAAACGATGGCATCGTCGGCGGCGACGGTTTCAGCGCCTGGCGTCCTCGAGTTCGCGGTGGAAACCCATGAGGAAGGCGAACGTGTGCGGCGGGCAAGCGCGGTCCTGCACGCCCTAGAGGCTGGAGCGGATCTGCAGCAGCCGCCCGCACACAACATCGACGCGCTGATCGCCAGCCATCCGTCGCGCATGGAAGGCGCCGATTTGCGGACGGCCTTTGACGCCGTCGGCATTCAGTACGGCCCGGCCTTCTCGGGCCTCGCCGCCGTACACACTGTCGACGGGACCAATGTGGAAGTCGCCACGGTGCTCGCCGAGGTCGCGCTGCCCGGGGCCATTCGCTCGCAGCAATCGGCATACACCAGCCACCCCGCGTTGCTGGATGCCTGCTTCCAGTCGGTCATCGTTGCGCCCGAGGTGCAAAAGGCGGGTGCCGGCGGTCTGCTGCTGCCCGTAGGTGTGCGCAGATTGCGTAACTACCACTCGATGCGCAACGCGCAATATTGCCTCACCCGGGTCACGGCGTCGCGAGCCGGTGAATGTGAAGTCGATCTGGAAGTTCTGGACCAGTCCGGAACGGTGCTGTTGCTGGTCGAGGGGCTGCGCCTGGCCGGCGGCGCTTCGGAGCACGAACATGCCAATCGAGTACTTGACGAGCGGTTGTTTACCGTCGAATGGGAGCCGCGCGAACTGCCGGAGGTGACGCAGCGCGAGCGCGGGTCCTGGTTAGTGCTCGGCGCATCCGACCCCGCTACGTTAGAAGATCCGTTGGCCAAGCAACTCGGTGATGCCCTAAACGCCGATGGCGGGTATTGCACCGCGGTGCCGTTGCCGCTCGGACAAATAGATACTGCGCAGCTGCGTTCGCTGCTGTCCGGCGACGGCGTGAGCCCTGCCGATGGTCACGGGGCCCTCAAGGGGCTCACCGGCGTCGTCGTGGTGACCGCTCCTCCTGCCGCCGCGGCAGGAGCGGGGGCAGAATCGCCAGCATTGCGGCGCGGCCGGGACTATGTGTCCCACATTGTCACCATCGCCCGCGAGATCTCTGAACTCCCCGGCGAGCGGCCCCGCCTTTTCGTTGTGACCAGAAACGCCGCCAGCATCAAGACGGGTGATCTGGCCAACCTGGAACAGGCCGGGCTGCGCGGGCTGATGCGGGTGATTGACTCCGAACACCCGTACTTGAGCGCCACCCAGATCGACGTCGACGGAACCAACCACGCGACGATCGCCACCCACGTGGCCCGGCAACTGCACAGCGGCTCCGATGAGGACGAGACCGGCTGGCGGGACGGCGAGTGGTACACCGCCCGACTGCGACCCGGTCCGGTGAGCCAGGCCGAACGGCGAACCGCCGTCGTGCAGCACGAACGAGACGGCATGCGTCTCGAGATTCGGACCCCGGGTGACTTGGAATCGCTGGAGTTCGTTGCCTTCGATCGGGTACCGCCGGGACCGGGAGAGATCGAGGTCGCGGTCACCGCCTCCACCATCAACTTCGCCGACGTTTTGGTCGCCTTCGGCCGGTACCCCACTTTCGAGGGCTACCGCCAGCTGTTGGGTATCGACTTCGCCGGAGTGGTGTCGGCCGTCGGGCCCGGTGTCACCGAGCACAAGGTCGGCGACCGGGTCGGCGGTATGTCCCGCAACGGTTGCTGGACCACATTTGTGATCTGCGACGCCCGCCACGCGGTCACACTGCCGCCCGAGGTGCCGCTGGAAGAGGCCGCGGCCGTGCCTACCGTGGCTGCGACCGCGTGGTACGGCCTGCACGATCTGGCCCGGATCTCGTCGAC
Source organism: Mycobacterium haemophilum DSM 44634 (assembly GCF_000340435.2). Lineage (NCBI taxonomy): Bacteria > Bacillati > Actinomycetota > Actinomycetes > Mycobacteriales > Mycobacteriaceae > Mycobacterium > Mycobacterium haemophilum. The sequence goes on along the minus strand of NZ_CP011883.2, from coordinate 3,168,583 downwards.
CGACAAGGTGCTGATTCATTCGGGGACCGGCGGTGTCGGACAGGCGGCGATCGCGATCGCACGCGCCGCCGGGTGCGAGATCTTCGCGACGGCGGGTAGTCCGCAGCGGCGACAGCTGCTGCGCGACATGGGTATTGAGCATGTCTACGACTCTCGCAGCCTCGAGTTCGCCGAACAGATCCGTCGTGACACCAAGGGGTACGGCGTTGACGTCGTGCTCAACTCGCTGCCCGGCGCTGCGCAACGCGCCGGAATCGAATTGTTGGCCTTCGGTGGGCGGTTCGTCGAGATTGGCAAACGCGACATCTACGGAGACACTCGACTCGGATTGTTCCCATTCCGCCGCAACCTGTCGTTGTACGCGGTCGACTTGGCGTTGTTGACGCATACCCACCCGGAAACCGTTCGGCGCCTGCTGACCACCGTGTACCAACGCACCGCCGAGGGGGTGTTGCCGGTGCCGCAGACCACGCACTATCCCATTCATGACGCGGCTGGGGCCGTCCGCTTGGTCGCTGGTGCCAGGCACACCGGCAAGGTGTTGCTGGACGTGCCGCACACCGGATCCAGTGTGGCCGTGGTGCCCCCGGAGCAGGTTCGTGCGTTTCGGGCCGACGGCGCCTATATCGTCACTGGCGGGTTGACCGGCCTGGGGCTGTTCCTCGGCACCGAGATGGCCGCCGCGGGCTGCGGACGGGTGGTGCTCAACTCCCGCTCGGCGCCCAATCCCCAAGCGCAGCAGACAATCGAGCGGCTGCGCGCCAAAGGCGCCGACATCCAGGTGGAGTGTGGTGATATCGCTGAGCCCGGGGTTGCTGACCGCTTGGTGGCGGTGGCGACCCAATCGGGGCTGCCGGTTCGCGGCGTGCTACATGCAGCGGGGGTGGTTGAGGACGCTACGTTGACCAACGTCACCGATGAACTCATCGACCGTTGTTGGGCGCCCAAGGTCTACGGCGCGTGGAACCTGCACGTGGCTTTGAAAGAAGTAGCCCTGCAAGAAGGAAAAGCCGCACAGCCGCTGGATTGGTTCTGCTCGTTCTCGACGGCCGCCGCGCTGGTCGGTTCGCCGGGGCAGGGTGCATATGCGGCGGCCAACAGCTGGTTGGATGGTTTCTCGCATTGGCGCCGGGCGCAGGGCCTTCCGAGCACCGCGATCGCTTGGGGGGCATGGGGTGAGATTGGTCTCGCCACCGCCTTGGCCGAAATGGCCGGCGCAGCGATCGCACCCGCCGAGGGCGCTCGCGTCTTCCAGACGCTGCTGTGCTACAGCCGCCCCTACTCCTGCTATGCGCCGATCATGGGAACGCCGTGGTTGACGTCCTTTGCGCAACGCAGCCGCTTCGCCGAGGCGTTCCAGTCCATTTCCCAAGGCCAAAAAGACAAAAGCAAGTTCCTGGCCGAATTGAAAGTATTGCCTCGCGATGAATGGCCCAGCATGATTCGACGGCTGGTGTCCGAGCAGATCAGCTTGCTGCTGCGGCGCACCATTGACCCCGATCGGCCGCTATCTGACTATGGTCTGGATTCGCTCGGGAATTTAGAATTACGAACCCGCATCGAGACAGAGACGGGGGTACGCATAAGTCCCACTAAGATCACCACAATTCGAGGTCTCGCCGAGCACCTGTGCGAAGAGCTGGCAGCTATGGAAGCTGAGTCACCAGCCAGTTGATAGCAGGCGCTTACATCGTCGGGGGATGATAGCCGCCCCAACCGGGGCATAGCGGGGAGTTCGAGTCAAGGAGAAAACGTTGCGGGTCGGGCCGTTGACACTAGGAACACTGCTGGATTGGGCACCCCGAGCGGGTAAGACCATCTCGTGGCAACCAACACCTGCCACCTGCGAGAAGGTGTCGCAGGCACCGGTGAGTTCGGTGCCGGTCGCCTACATGCAGGCGCAGCACATCCGCGGTTATGTCGAGCAGAAAGCGAAGGGGCTCGACTACTCACGGCTGATGATTGTCAGCTGCGACCAGCCCGGCCAATGTGATATCCGTGCGGTCAACTACATCGTCAACGCGCACCTTCGCCGCCATGACACCTACCGTAGCTGGTTCGAGTACACCGACGACGGCGAAATCATCCGACGCACGCTATCCGACCCCGCAGACATCGAATTCGTGCCCGTCGAACACGGCGAGCTGTCGTTGGCCCAAATACGCGAACTTGCGGTGAGCACACCAGATCCGCTGGAGTGGGGCTGCTTCCAGTTCGGGGTGATCCAAGCCGAGGAGCACTTCACGTTTTATGCCAGCATCGACCACGTCCACGTGGACGCGATGATCGTCGGTGTGACGCTGATGGAATTCCACATGATGTACAGCGCACTTGTCAGTGGCGCTGGTCCCCTCGAGCTGCCGGAGGCGGGCAGCTACGACGAGTTCTGCAGTCGCCAGCACCAATTCACCTCCATGCTTACTGCGGAGTCCCCACAGATTCGCTCGTGGACCCAGTTCGCTGAGCCTAACGACGGCAGTTTTCCCGATTTCCCGCTGCCACTTGGTGATCCGTTGCAGCCCACTGAGGCCGACATCGTCACCGTGACCATGCTCAATGAGCAGCAGACGGATCGATTCGAGGCGGCATGTACCGCCGCCGGCGCTCGTTTTGTCGGTGGTGTGCTGGCTTGCTGCGGCCTGGCCGAGTACGAATTGACCGGTGCCGACACCTATTACGGGCTCACCCCGCGCGACACCCGTCGCACTCCGACCGATATGTTGACCCAAGGCTGGTTCACCGGCCTGGTTCCGATCACGGTCCCTATCGCTGGCTCATCGTTCGGCGACGCCGCGCGCGCCGCGCAGAGTTCCTTCGACACCGACGTGGACTTAGCCGAAGTCCCCTATGACCGGGTGGTGGAGTTGGCGCCGACGGTGCACAAGCCGCGGCCGAACTTCCCAGTGATCAACTTCCTTGACGCGGGCACCGCGCCGCTTTCGGTATTGCTCACCGCGGGATTGGACGGCCTCAATATCGGTGTCTACAGCGATGGTCGTTACTCGTATCAGATGTCGATCTACGTGATCCGGGTTGAGCAGGAGACCGCGGTGGCGGTGATGTTCCCGGATAACCCGGAGGCCCAAGAATCGGTCGCCCGCTATCTGGAGACGTTGAAGTCCGTGTTCGAGCGCGTCGCCGAAAGTGGGCACTGGCGCAATGTCGCATGATCCCCGTCGCACCTGGCCGGCGCTATTGGAGGTGAACTCATCTTCGGTCGGTTAGGCGACATCGTGGCACGGTGGCCGTGGGTTGTGATCGGCTGCTGGGCCCTGCTTGCGCTGGTGCTCCCGATGACGGTGCCGTCGTTGACGGAGATGACTCAGCGTCATCCCGTCGCGATTCTGCCCGCCGACGCGCCGTCGAGCGTCGCAGCCAAAAAGATCTCCCAGGCGTTCCACGAGGCCGGCTCGGAAAACGTATTGATCGTGCTGCTGACCGACGACAAGGGGTTGGGACCGGCCGACGAAACCGTGTACCGCACGCTGGTGGATCGGCTGCGGCGGGACACCAAAAGCGTTGTGATGCTGCAGGACTTCCTCAGCACGCCGCCGTTGCATGAGCTGCTCGCCAGCAAGGACGGCAAGGCGTGGATTCTGCCGGTCGGCCTGGCCGGCGAGCTCGGCACGCCCACGTCCTACCAGGCGTATGTACACGTCGCGGCCATCGTGAAACAGGCCTTGGAAGGCGCAGCCGGATCGTCACTCCAGGCCAACTTGACGGGGCCAGCGTCCACCGTCGCTGACTTGACCGACGCCGGAGCGCGAGATCGCACGTCGATTGAGCTGGCGATTGCCGTCTTGTTGCTGATCATCCTGATCATCATCTATCGCAACCCGATCACCATGTTGTTGCCGCTGATCACGATCGGCGCATCGTTGCTGACCGCGCAGGCCGTGGTATCCGGCGTCTCAGTGCTGACTGGCCTGGCTGTGTCCAACCAGATGATCGTGTTGCTGTCTGCGATGATCGCCGGTGCGGGAACCGATTACGCGGTGTTCCTCATCAGCCGCTATCACGACTACGTCCGGCTGGGTTCTGGCTCGGCGCAGGATGCGGGTCGCGCCGTGCGACAAGCACTGACATCCCTCGGCAAGGTGATCGCCGCGTCGGCGGCGACCGTAGGCATCACGTTCCTCGGGATGGGCTTTACCAAAATCGGAGTGTTCTCCACAGTCGGTCCGGCACTGGCGATTGGGATCGCGGTAGCGTTCCTGGCCGCGGTGACCCTGATGCCGGCCATCCTGGTGCTCGCCGGGCCGCGTGGCTGGGTCGCACCGCGGCGTGACCGCGCCGGCGCATTCTGGCGGCGAACCGGGGTGCGGATCGTGCGCCGCCCGGTGGCCTACTTAAGCGCGAGCATGGTCATTTTGATTGCGCTGGCCCTGTGCGCCAGCCTCGTTCGCTTCAATTATGACGATCGCAAGCAGTTGCCGGCCTCGGACCAGAGCTCTGTCGGGTATGCCGCCCTGGAACGCCATTTCCCGGTCAACCAGACGATTCCGGAATACCTGCTGATCCAATCGCCGCACGATCTGCGCACGCCTCGTGCCCTTGCCGACATGGCTGAGCTGGCGCAACGGGTGAGCCAGATTCCGGGTATCGCCCTGGTCCGCGGGGTCACCCGGCCCACCGGAAAGCCGCTTGAAGAGACCAGCGCGACGTATCAGGCGGGCATGGTCGGCAAACAGCTAGGCAGTGCGTCCCACATGATCAGCGAAAGCACCGGAGACTTGAACCGACTGGCCTCGGGCGCTGGCTTGTTGGCAGACAAGCTCGGCGACGTACGCACCCAAGTCGGCCAGGCCGTCGCCGGCATCAATGGGCTGCTCGACAGTCTGGCGTCCGTGCAGAAGATGTTTGGTGGCGGTAAGACGTTGGGCGAGGTCGACACCGCCGGCAAGCTTGTCTCGAGCATGCGTGCCCTGGGCAACACGCTGGGGATCAACTTCTCAGCCTCGATGAACAACATCAACTGGGTCGGCGCCGTGGTCATCGCCCTCGATGCCAGCATGCTGTGCGACACCAACCCCCTCTGCGCCGATGCGCGCGCCCAGTTCCACAAGCTGCTCACCGCATCCGAAGACGGAACCCTGGACAATATCGCTAACCTGTGGAAGCAGTTGGGGTCCACGCAGTCCGCGCAGACCGTGGGCGCCACGATCAACGGTCTGGAGAAAACGCTGACCGCCGTTAATAGGTCGCTGCGCTCCTTGGGGCTGGATAATCCGAGTGCGATGCGCTCGAAGTTGATCGGCTTGCAAAACGGCACCAACGACCTCGCGAGCGCCGGCCGTCAGATCGCCGACGGTGTAGCGGTGCTCGTCGACCAAACCAAGACGATGGGCACCAGTCTGGGCCGGGCGTCGGCCTTTTTGACAGAGATGGGCCAAGACGCGTCACAACCGTCCATGGCCGGATTCAATATGCCGCCGCAGCTGCTCAACACGGAAGATTTCAAAAAACTCGCTAAGACTTTCATCTCGCCGGACGGCCATTCGGTGCGGTACTTCATTCAAACTGACCTCAACCCGTTCAGCAGCGCGGCCATGGATCAGGTCAACACGATCCTCAACGTTGCCAAGGGCGCCCAGCCAAACACCACCCTGTCCGACGCGTCGATCTACCTCTCCGGCTATACCGTGACGCTTCGAGACACCCGCGACTACTACGACCGAGATCTGCGACTTATCGTCATCGTCACGATCATCGTTGTGCTTTTGATCCTCATGGCACTGCTGCGCTCGATAGTCGCGCCGCTGTACCTCGTCGGGTCGGTGATTGTCTCGTATCTGTCGGCGCTCGGACTCGGCGTCTTGGTGTTCCAGGTGCTATTGCGGCAGCAATTGCATTGGAGTGTGCCGGGATTGGCGTTCGTGGTGCTGGTCGCGGTGGGTGCGGACTACAACATGTTGCTCGCATCGCGGCTGCGTGACGAGTCGTCACACGGCGTGCGTGCCAGCGTCATTCGTACCGTACGTTCCACCGGTGGAGTCATCACCGCGGCGGGCCTTATCTTCGCCGCATCGATGTTTGGTCTGCTGTTCGCCAGCATCGGAACCGTCGTGCAGGCCGGCTTCGTGCTCGGGTCCGGAATCTTGCTCGACACTTTCATTGTCCGCACTATTACCGTGCCTGCGGTGGCCGCTTTGCTGGGACGGGCGAGTTGGTGGCCCGCGCGGCCGTGGCAACAGGGCGCAGCCGATGATGACTCGGCAACGACGAAGACCGTGTTCGACGCCGTGACCGACGCCTCACCGGAAAGCTGAAGCTGAATCCTGTTGCCCTGCTTCTAGGCGGCCCGCATTGTCGCAGGGCTGAATTCGATTGCCCTGTTCCTCCTCGGGCCGCTGGGCGGCCCGCATTGTCGCAGGGCTAGCGAACAGGAACTAAGCGCCGCGCTAGTCAACCACTTGACGATGCCGACGAACCAGAAACCGATGTGTCCGTGCGAACCGGCTGGACCGACTCGGTGTTGTTGGTGATCGACGGTGGCGACGGCCACGGAGCCAACCTCGACGACGCATCCGCCAACCTGGCCCTGTACCTGTTCCACACCTGACCGTTATGGGTGCAGAACTGCTGGTATTGCTGGTCGAGTAGCGTGATTCCGTAGGTGTTTACCCCGAGCGGGTTATTGAGCAGCTGCGCTCGCCGGGTTAAGTTACCGCGGATTGCCGTTGGGGGCACCACATCGCGATGTGCACGCCAATAGCCCCTGATGATGCGCTCGATCTGATTTTGTGTCTCAACGAGCTGCTGACCGAGGTCATCCAGCCACGTTAGAAACGGCTTGGTTGCCTCAATCATCTGCATCGCCACGGGACCCGACCACTCTTCTGTCAGACTGACGAGCATTTGGTTGAATGACGACTTGAAGTCCAGTAGCTCCTCGCTCAACGACCCCCACTCGTCGGCGGCGCGCTGCATCGAGGCAGGACCCGGGCCCACACGCGTGTAGTTGGTGATGGTCTCCGCTCGTAGATCCGGCATTTGTTGTTCGTTGTTCCTTCTGGCTCGTAATAACTGTGATGACTCGTTTAGCCCATGGTCTTGGCGCTGTCGGCCTCGGCGGTCGCATACTGAGCAGCAGCGGCGTCCAAGGCGGACGCAAACTCCGCAAGAATCACCGCCGCCTCAGCGAGGGTCTCCCGAAACTCCTGCGCGTACCGGACTAGATGCGCTGCCGCCTTTTGCGAGTCCGGATCGGGCGCGGGAGCAACCACAGCGGTTATCGTTGGGGCCGCCCCAGCATCGACGGTCGCCGCCTCGTCACAAATTTTTCGCACGTACGCAGCCGCTTCCGTCAATACCGGAGGGGCTGTGGTCAGAAAAGACATACCAACTCCACTTCGTGACTAACGAATCCGCGCAAACTGCACCGGGCTAATCGCCTATCGATGGTTTGCGCTATCGGCCACACACGTTGGGGCCCAAGAGATAAAATCCGCGTAACTACTGCGAATCTGACCTCTCACAATACACGCTGCCACCAGATGGCGCCACTGTTCCGTTGATTCGCCCTCATCGTGGCATCACAACGTTGTTTGAAAATAGTTGTGGCACAGTGGGTGTAGGTGATTTGTTGCTAAATCAGGTTTCTGAGTGCGTCTTTCATGCTGCTGCGGCGGCTGTGGTTTCGTCCGAGATTGGCAATCGGTTGGTCATCTTGCGAACGGGAACCGTTGAGCCTTCTTATACGTTGGTGCAATTGCCAGCACCGCGCTAGGTCAACCGCTTGACGATGCCGACGAATCAAAGACCGACGTGTCCGTGCGAACCGGCTGGACCAACCCGGTGTTGTTGGCGATCGGCGGCGGCAGCGGAAACGGAGTTATCTGCGACAACGCGTCCGACAACTCAGACCTATACCTTTCCCACACCCGACCGTTGTGGGCCCAGAACCGCAGGTATTGTTCGTCGAGTTGCGCGATCTCGTGAGCGTTTTGCCCGAGCGGGTCATTGACCAGTAGCTGCGCCCTCCGCGTACGGTTAGCGTTGATCCGCGCCGTGGGCACCACAGTGTGATACGCATTCAAATAGGCGCAGATGATGCGAAAGATCTGCTCCTTGATCTCAAATAGCTTGACACTGAGGTCATTCAGCCATCGCAGAAGTGCCTTGGCTGCCTCAATCACCTGCGTTGCTATGGGACCCGACCACTGTGCTGTCAGAGAGAGCAGCATGTGGTTGAACCTCGACTCGAGGTCGATGATCTCCGCACGCAACACTCTCCACTGGCAAGCGGCGCGCCCCATCGAGGTAGGACCCGGGCCGACACGCAGGTAGTTGGCGATGGTCTCCGGTGGCAGATTCGGCATCGTTTGTTCGTTGTTCCTTCTGGCTCGCAACGACTGTGATGACTGTTTAGCTCAAGGCCTTGACGTTGTCAGCCTCGGTGGCCGCATACTGAGCAGCACTGACGTCCAAGGCGAGCGCAAACTCCTCAAGAATCGCCGCCGCTTTCGAATCCAGATCGCGCTCGGGAGCAAACACAGGAGTTCAAATCTGGGAAACTAGTGCAAATTCCCGACTTCCAACGGTACATGCTGTCACCTTATGGCGTCATTGTCCCGTTGATTCGTCCTCTTCGTGGCGTCACAACGTTGTTTGAAAATGGTTGTGGCACAGTGTGTGTAGGTGATTGATTGCTAAATCTGATTTCTGAGTGTGTCTTTCATGCCGCTGAGGCGGTTGTGGTTTCGTGCCGAGATTGGCAGTCGGTTGGTCATCTTGCGAACGGGAACCGTTGAGCCTTCTTATGTATTGGTGTAATTGTCGGTACCGCGCTAGGTCAGCCACTTGACGATGCCGAGGAATCAGAGACCGACGTGTCTGTACGAATCGGCTGGACCGACTCGGTGTTGTTGGCGATCGGCGGCGGCAGCGGAAACGGAGTTATCTGCGACAACGCGTCCGACAACTCAGACCTATACCTTTCCCACGCCCGACCGTTGTGGGCCCAGAACCGCAGGTATTGTTCGTCGAGTTGCGCGATCTCGGCAGCGTTTTGCCCGAGCGGGTCATTGACCAGTAGCTGCGCCCTCCGCGTACGGTTAGCGTTGATCCGCGCCGTGGGCACCACAGTGTGATATACATGCGCATAGGCACCGATGATGCGGGCGATCTGCTCCTTGGTCTCAAAGAGCTTGACGCTGAGGTCATTCAGCCATCGTAGAAATGGCTTGGCCGCCTCAATCATCTGCAGCCCCACGGGACCGGACCACTGTGCTGTTAGACCGACCAGCATGCGGTTGAACCTCGACTCGAGGTCCATGATCTCCTCACGCAACAACCTCCACTGGCGAGAGGCGCGCCCCATTGAGACAACATTTGGGCTGACACGCATGTAGTCGGCGATGATCTCCGGTGACAAATACGGCATCGTTTGTTGGTTGTTCCTTCTGGTTCGTAATGACTGTGGTGATTCGTTTAGCTCATGGTCTTGGCGTTGTCGGCCTCGGTGGCCGTATACTGATCGGCACCGGCGTCCAAGGCGAGCGCAAACTCCTCAAGAATCGCCGCCGCCGCAGCGATGGTCTCCGAATACTGCTGCGCGTGCCGGACTAGATGTTCTGCCGCCCTTTGTGAGTCCGGATCGGGCGCGGGAGCCACCACAGCGGTTATCGTTGGGGCCGCCGCAGCATCAACGGTAACCGCCTCAGCACGAATCTTTCGTGTCTCCGTAGCCGCGTCGTTCAATGCCTCGGGGGCTGTACTCAGAAATGACATGTCAACTCCACTTCGTGAATTAACGAATCCGCGCAAATTGCATCGGACTGATCAACTGCACCGCCGACAATCATGCGAGCATCAATGCCGTGCATTGCACCAGTTCTCGGATCCTGGTCGCTGATAGCAGTTCTCAGCCCGATTGTTCAGGTATCTCGAGTGGCGCACTGGGTCACCGACACCAGAAGCTCGCGGCGAGTGATCTGATAGCTCGCCAGCTTGTCGGTGATAATCACCCGCGGCGCATAACGCGGGCCCGTGAGCAGTTTGTGGAAAACCGCTTGGCCGCTTTGGCACTTCGTCGCGACTGAGCGAACATATCGGGTAGGCCACGGTGCTGGTCGACGGCACGCCATAGGTAATAGGTCATGCCGGGTGATCTTGATAAAGACCTCGTCGAGATGCCGTATGTCGCCGGGGCGGGGCCGGTCGACACTGACGCAGCTGGTTGGCGTAGTCCGGCCCAAACTTGGCTCACCAAGAGCCGATCGTCTCGTAGCTGACCGCGGAAACCGCGGACCAGTATGTATCAACTCCTCAACGTTGCGTAGGCTCAGCGCAAAACGATGCTACACAGCACCGCGCTAGGTCAACAACTTGACGATGCCGACGCGTACTAAAGCCTGATAAAAGTCAGGTCAGCCTGGGGGTGGCGGGAGGATCGAGCGAACCTGGGCGAAGGCATCGAGGATGCTGTCGCGGAGCCCCGGGTCGATGCTGGTGATCGGGTCCATACCGTTCACTGGATCTACAGAAATCGGCTTGTCGAACGGATTGTCGTTGTACGCATACGCGGCATCGATTTTCGGCTGCAGCACCGCATCGATTTGATCCACCAAAGCGTCGGACCAGCCAAGGTAGCGCAGCGGCAACGTCAACGGAAGATGATTCAGAGGAATGAAATACGTCGTCGTCTTGGCGCCCCGTGAGTTAACAGTGGTCTTGATGTTCTGCGGGGGCACATCGCCAGGATTGAGGAACGCCGATGGGGTGTGCGAGATTGCTGCCCCGGCGGCGCAATTCAGCTGAGCTAATAGGTTGTCTGCCCGGTCAGGAAAGTCGGACAGCCCATCGTAGGCGGCGACAATTCGGTTGCTGTCGTACTGGCTGTCCACGTGCGGGGGCATCGTGTAGTCGATCAGCGGGATATAGTCACCAGGTCGGAAGATGCTGGCAAGCACGCTCTTGCCGAATCCTTGGTATCCCGACGGATCACCGAAGGTGTTGAACGTCAACTGGTCTGGTGGTGGCGCCGTCGGGTCAGTGGCGAGCCGCGCCTGTTCGGTGTCGAGCGCAAGGCTGCCCTGGGACAAGCCGACGACGGCGCCCGGCTCGGTTCCCTGGTGAATGGCTTGGTTTAGGTTTTTCGTCGCTACGGCAATCGCCTCGCCGATAGTCACCTCGTCTCGAGGCCCCGGCACCAAAAACGTCGGCACATAGCGAAAAGGGGCCCCGGCGGGGTAGTCGATGAGCTTGCGCTTGATGTCCGGAAAGAAACCCTCGCCGGCCCGGATGGTGTAGTAGTCCCAGTCAAAGGTCGGCGGTCTCGCGCCGCCCAGCGCATAGACGACTTTGGCGGGCGAGTCCTCACGCACCGGAACCGGGCTGGGTGGCAGCCATGGTTCCCATGGTGTCCCGGGCTCGGCTGAGGCGACGGCCGGGCCAAATCCACCGGCCGTACCCACGGTCAAGGCGGCAAGGGCCGCAGCCAGCAGTCGCTTCATCTCGTATTCTTCTCCCCGAGTAACCCGCTGGGGCTGTGCATCCGCGTAATGGTAGCGATTTTCGCGCCGCAATGCGCGCCGAGCCGCGATGCAAGGACGTTTACGGTACTTACGGTACCGCATGGTTGCCGGTTGCCGCGCAGTAACTTGGACACCCGCTCACAGCCCAGCTGTGCCGACTGCGAGCAGGACGCAGCCGACTCCGGCCAGCAAAGTGGCAACTTCGAGACGGCGGCGTGATCGGATCCAGTCGTTGAGCGCCGCCATCCATGCCCGCGTCGCATCGGGCGCCAGCAGGTAGGCGGCGAGCGGGATCTCTATCAGCGCGAAGGCTACGACGTTGAACATCAGTAGTGCCCCGACTTGTGCCGTGGCTGCGGCGTCGGAGGCCAAAATGACAGCAAGGGCGGCCAAATAGTCCACAGACGGCAGCGCGATCCCCAGGCCGGCCACGCCCGCGACCCAGAGCGAACCCCCATTCAACAGTCTTGCGAGCGGTCTTGGTGCCCACTTTGACAGTTTCGGCGGGCCCGAAGCGCTATCGACCGGAGACTCCGCTGGTTGCTCGCGGTTGACGGCGACCTTCACGGCCAGTACGGCGGCGACCAACAGAGCCAGCACACCGATCAGAATTTGCACCTTGGGCAACGTGAATTGTGTTGAGGCCATGAGTCTGCGGCGAAAGACGAACAACACAACGAAACCCACGGTCATCCCCATCGCGAATCCGCCGCACAGGAATGCGAGCAGTTGCAGCATCGGTCTGGGTCTGTTCAGCATCAGTACCGTCATGCCGATCCGGAACGGTTCGAGGCTCACTGCGACGGCCATCACCAGGATAGTGATCCACATGGTAACTCGTGGTGGTCAGCTAGCGGGTGCGCTTAGCCGTCCAACCGGGAGAACTGCTGTCGCCGGTACTGCTCGACACAGGCGGCCCGTCTGATCTTGCCGCTCGTCGTGGTGGGAATCGACCCCGGTGGTACCAGAACGAGGTCCGCGACGTTTAGGCCGTGCGCCTTGGATATCGCCGCGGTGACGTCGTTCTTGACGGCGGCGAGCTTCTGCATCGCCTCCTCATCGGAATCGCCGCGCTTTTTGACTTCGATAATGGTGACCAATTTCTCGGTCTCATCAACCGGGACGGATATCGCCGCGACCCGACCACCGGTGATCTGCTGGACCGTCGATTCGATGTCCTCGGGGTAGTGGTTGCGCCCATACACGATCAGCAGATCTTTCATACGGCCCACGATGAACAGCTCATCCTCGGAAATGAATCCGAGGTCTCCGGTCCTCAGCCACGGTCCCTCGGGCGTGCCCGGCGAGGGGTTGGCCACCGTTCCGCCGAAGGTACGTTGGGTCTCCTCTGGTTTATGCCAATAGCCTTCGGCGACGTTGTCGCCATGTAGCCAGATTTCACCTACCGTTCCTGCTGGGCACTCGAGGCACGTCTCGGAATCCACGATTCGCACTATCGGCGACTTCGGCGTGCCGTAGCTCAGCAGCGGCGCGCCACTGCGTGCGTCGCACCGTTCCACGGTGCCTTCCGACAGCTTCTCGGGTTCGAAATAAACGACCTCCGGCGAGCCCCCCTTAGGGCGGCTGGCGGCATAGACAGTTCCTTCGGCTAACCCGTAGGAGGGCAGCAGCATGTCGTCGCGGAAATTGAATGGGGCAAACCGATCGGAGAACCGATTGAGCGTGGCGGGGTGGACTCGTTCACTGCCGCTGAGGATGCCCTGGCAGGCGCCGAGATCGAGGCCGGCCATATCGGCGTCTGATGTCCGGCGTGCAGCCAATTCGAAGGCGAAGTTCGGCCCTCCCGAAAACGGGTGGCTGCTGGTGGCCAGCGCTTGGATCCACCTGGCCGGACGTTGCAGGAACGCGATGGGACTTGTGAGCTCGCCGCGCCAGCCGCCCAGGATGGGTGCGACGACGCCGAGAACCAAGCCCATATCGTGGTAGAACGGCAGCCACGACACGATGGTGAGATCAGGTGGCGCCGCGCCGTTGGTAGGCGCGAAGTAGTCAGCCATCAGCTGTTGGAAATTCACCATAAGGTTCCGGTGCGTGATCATGACTCCGGCTGGCAGGCGGGTCGAGCCCGAGGTGTACTGCAGGTACGCCGTGCTCGGCGCACCGGTGAGCCGAATACTCGATGGATTCTCGGCGTCCAGATTTGGTGAATCGACTTCGATGATCGTCGGGACGGCGTCGGTGTTCGGTTGACGAACGTAGTCGGCGACTGCTTCGGCAACCGCAGACGTCGTCAGGACGACCGAGGGCGAGGTGTCGGCAAGCACCGCACCCACACGTTCGTCATGGGAGCCGGCTTGCGGCACCGACAGCGGAACCGCGATAAAGCCGGCCTGCATCGCGCCCAGGAACGCGACGATGTACTCCAGACCCTGGGGAGCCAATATCACGGCCCGGTCTCCCATCGAGCCGTGCCGCCTGAGCTCGTGCGCAACGTTCAAGGTTCGCTGATACAGCTGCGCCCAGGTCAGCGATTCGCGGACGCCCGCCCAATCCTGCTCGTAGTCGGTGAAGCTGAACGCGACATCGTCGGGCTGCAGACCAGCACGTTCGCGCAGGAGGGAGAGGACGGACGAGTTGTGCATGGGCGTTAGGTTACCGTCTCAGCCGGGGTCGGCGAGACGATGCGTTGGCGCCGGGGCACTGCGCTTCGTCACTCGAGCGGTCCGAGCGCTCGAGCGTGAAGCTGGCCGCACGCTGGAGCTCGAACGTGCGGCCAGCTTCACGCTCGGGCGCTATGTGCCGTGCGGGACAGCATATCGCGGCTAAGCCGAACGCTCCGTGACCCGCAGTCCTAGCGAAAAGAGCAGCCGCACATCAGGATCAGCGAGCGATGTCGACAGCAGCTGCTCAATCCGCCGGACCCGGTAACGCACAGTGTTGGGATGCACGTGCAGCCGCTGCGCGGCAGCGGCGATGTCGCCGAAGCTGTCCAGGTACGCTCGTAGGGTCTGGGTCAGCATCGGATCCCGCGACCGTAGGTCGTGCACCCGCGGGTCGACCAGCCGTTCGTCGGTGCCAATCAAGGTGATGATCTCGTCGAGTAAGACGGTGGTCCGCGCTTCGGCCACGGATGTCACCTGATCAATCGAGACCGGGTGGCGCTCAGCGCTATCGAGCACGCGGTCGACTTCGACACGTGCCGCAGCAACGCCGGACAAACCAGCGATGGGCGCGGCGATGGCGGCCCGCAAGGCTACGCCTAGCTCGGTTTGCAGTGCCCCGATCGCGCCGCGGACCCACGAGGTAACCGAGCGCGTCGTCGTGGTGTCTGGTAACAGCACGTAGATCCGCGATCCCTGAGAGGCGACCTGGGCGTCACGGCGAAAAGCGCTGGCGCTCAATGCCAAGACGTCAGCCGGTCGCGCATGGCGGTTCCCAGTGTGCTCAGCGTCCCCGTCGAAGCCGATCAGCGCGGCGTTCCCCTCGGCGGCGAGGCCGAGTTCGCGGGCGATGACAGCCGCGGTGTCGGCTGGCGAAACCTCCATGTCGCCGAGACCCAGCAGTTGCTGCAGCCGCCGCGCGTGTGTGGAGGGTGTAGCTGCCAGCCGCGACATGATTCGGGCCGCTAACACCGCCGCCCCCCGCAGTATCTCTTCGGCGTCGTCGGCCAACGGCTGTGCGCCTTGCTGCACCCAGATCGCGCCGGCAAACACCGGTGGTCGCCGCGGCGCGATCGGCGGTCGATGGATCCCGATCGCCAGCCTAGGACGCAGACCCAATTCCGGGCGCTCGCCGACGCGCACTACTTCGCCGCCGGCCCGGAGTGCATCGAAGATGCCCCATTGGCCGATCCACTCCAAATGTTCTGGCGGGCCGGCACGTCCAAGGATGGACATGCGTCGCAGCTCGTCGGCTTCGTCGTTGGAGGCCGAGTAGGCGAGGACATGTGACTGGGCGTCTTCGATGCTGACCATGCCGTGGATGCGGTCGGCCAGGGACTGCGCCAAACCGAACAGATCGGTACCCGAGTCGTCCGCGGGGTCGCCGCGGTCCCCCAAAGACGGCTGGTGATGTTCGAAGACGTGGTTCACCAGCTGGTAGAGCCGCTCCCACCGGGCCCGCGGCTCCACGGCCACCACCGCTGATCCGGCCGCGACCGCCGTGGACACCAATGTGTTGGACGGCTCCTTGACAAAAATAGCCACCGGCGCGCGCCGTGCTTGCTGGTGGAGCCACCGCAATGCTTCGGCTTGCTCCTGCTGGGGGATGCCCAGCAGGAAGAACACGTCGGCCGCACCCGTCGCCGCGGCCAGGCCTAGACGCACATCATCGGAGTCGATCAGCGCCGCCGAGCCCACCGGAAGGTCTAGGCCCCGCGGCGCGTCAACCAGGCTGACCATGGTCGCGTCCAACGCAAGCAGCAGCTGGCCCAGCCCAACACCGGCCACCCGCATATTGTCTGATTCTACTACATTGCCCGTCCTATCTTGTCTGATCAGCTAACAAGATGGGGTGCCGCGTCGAGGATCCTGGCAGCATGGACGCGATCACCCAGGTGCCGACACCGGTCAACGAGCCAGTCCACGACTATGCGCCGCAATCCCAGGAACGCACCCGGTTGCGCACCGAACTGGCGGCGCTGGCTGACCACCCGATCGAGCTCCCGCATGTCATCGCCGGTAAGCATCGGATGGGTGACGGAGAGCCGATCGACGTCGTCCAGCCGCACCGGCACGCTGCGAAGCTGGGCACCCTGACCAACGCCACGCACGCGGATGCCGCCGCGGCGATCGAGGCCGCGATGGTCGCAAAGAATGCTTGGGCAGCAATGCCTTTCGACGAGCGGGCTGCGGTGTTCCTGCGGGCCGCCGAGCTGCTGGCAGGGCCGTGGCGGGAAAGGATCGCTGCCGCAACGATGCTCGGCCAATCCAAGTCCGTCTACCAGGCCGAGATCGATGCGCCGTGCGAGCTGATCGACTTCTGGCGGTTCAACGTGGCGTTCGCGCGGCAGATCCTGGCGCAGCAGCCGATCAGCGGACCGGGGGAGTGGAACCGCAGCGACTACCGCCCGCTGGATGGCTTCGTCTACGCGATCACGCCGTTCAACTTCACCTCGATCGCCGGCAATCTGCCGACCGCGCCGGCGCTGATGGGCAACACGGTGGTGTGGAAGCCGTCGATCACCCAGACCCTGTCGGCGTATCTGCTCATGCAACTGCTCGAGGCCGCGGGGTTACCGCCCGGGGTGATTAACCTGGTCACCGGCGACGGTTTCGCGGTCTCCGACGTGGCGCTGGCCGATCCGCGGCTGGCGGGCATCCACTTCACCGGATCGACGGCCACCTTCCAGCATTTGTGGCAGCAGGTGGGCGCCAACATCGGGCGCTACCACAGCTATCCGCGGCTGGTGGGCGAGACCGGTGGGAAGGATTTCGTGGTTGCCCACGCCTCGGCGCGCCCGGATGTATTGTGCGCGGCGTTGATTCGCGGAGCCTTCGACTACCAGGGCCAGAAATGCTCGGCGGCGTCACGCGCGTTCATCGCGCATTCGGTGTGGCAGCGGATGGGCGACGAATTCCTGGGTACTGCAGCCGAGCTGCACTACGGCGACGTCACCGACCTGACCAACTACGGCGGAGCGCTGATCGACCGACGTGCCTTTGCCAAGAACGTCACTGCCATTGAACGGGCGAAAGGCACGGCCGCTGTCACCATTGCGGTGGGCGGCGAATATGACGATAGCGTAGGTTATTTCGTGCGTCCGACGGTCTTGCTATCCGACGACCCGACCGACGAGTCCTTCGCGACCGAGTACTTCGGTCCGCTGCTGTCGGTGCACGTCTACCCCGATGACCAGTACGAGCGGATCCTCGACCTCATCGATACCGGGTCCCGCTACGCGCTGACCGGTGCGGTCATCGGCGACGACCGCCAGGCTGTCCTGACGGCGCAGCACCGACTGCGGTTTGCCGCGGGCAACTTCTATGTCAACGACAAGCCGACGGGGGCGGTGGTCGGGCGCCAGCCGTTCGGAGGTTCGCGAGGCTCGGGTACCAACGACAAGGCGGGTTCGCCGCTGAACCTGTTGCGCTGGACGTCGGCACGTACCATCAAAGAGACGTTCGTCGCGGCCACCGAATGCAGCTACCCGCACATGGCGTCGGACTGATGGGCGGACTGTTCGCCCACACTGTGCGTCCGGCGATGCTGGCGGCTAGCCGGGCTGACAGGTTGCGCCGTACCGTCGAACGATCGCGGCTCACCCGCCGGGTGGTGCGCCGGTTTGTCCCCGGCGACACACTGGACGGTGTGTTGGACATCGTTGCGGCGCTGCGAGATTCGGGCCGTTATGTCAGCATCGACTACCTGGGCGAAAATGTCACCGACGCCGACGACGCTGCAGACACCGTGCGAGCGTATCTTCGCCTGCTGGATGCGCTGGGCAGGCGGACCGACGCAGTACGCGATGGCATACGGCCGCTTGAGGTATCGCTGAAGCTTTCGGCGCTTGGGCAGGCGTTGGATCGCGACGGCGAGAAGATCGCCTTGGACAACGCTCGCACCATCTGCGAGCGGGCCGAGCGGGTCGGCGTCTGGGTCACGGTGGACGCCGAAGACCACACCACCACCGATTCGACGCTGTCCATCTGTGGCGACCTGAGGGTCGACTTCGGATGGCTGGGCCTGGTTTTACAGGCCTACTTGCGACGCACGCTGCGCGATTGCGCGGAGCTGGCCACGGTTGGAGCGCGAGTCCGGTTGTGCAAGGGTGCCTACGACGAACCGGCAGCGGTGGCCTACCGTGACGGTGCCGCCATTACCGACGCGTATCTGCAGTGCCTGCGCGTGCTGATGGCCGGATCAGGTTATCCGATGGTGGCCTCCCACGACCCGATGGCGATCGGCGCGCTACCTAGAATGGCGCGCGAATCAGGCCGTAACGCCAGGGATTTCGAATACCAGATGCTGTATGGCATCCGTGACGACGAGCAGCGACGGCTGGCAGCCTGCGGCAACCAGGTACGCGTGTACGTGCCGTTTGGCACCCAATGGTACGGGTATTTCATGCGGCGGCTGGCCGAGCGCCCAGCCAACCTGACATTCTTCCTGCGGGCCTTGGCGCAGCACGGTCACGGAGCGCGCCTGGGTCGGGTGCCGGGTTGATCTAGTGGGGGATACGCGAACGCAGGCCGAATCGCGTTGGCACCATGGAGATATGGAAGACCTTCAATTTGATACCCAGGAGCGCCTTGCGCTGTGCGATCTCTTCCGAAAACTCGGTGCTGACGTACCCACGCTGATAGAGGGCTGGACCGCCCAAGACCTCGCCGCCCATCTCGTGCTGCGTGAACGCGATCTCATCGTTGGCCCGTGCATGGTCCTTCCCGGGCCGTTCCAACGGTTTGCGGAGCGACGCAGAGTGCAGTTCGCCCGGCAGCGAGAATTCGGGTGGCTTGTCGCGCGGATCCAGTCTGGCCCACCGCCCGGATTCTTCCGCATCGGATGGGTCCGTTCCCTGGCGAACCTCAACGAGTTCTTCGTCCACCACGAGGATGTGCGCAGAGCCAACGGCATGGGCCCTCGCGATACCCTCACGCCAGCATTCGAGGCTGCCTTGTGGCGAAATGTCCGTCGCGGCGCTCGCTACCTGAGTCGGAGGTTGCGCGGGGTGGGTTTGGAGATCGGGTGGGCGGGGACCGACGAGTGGATGACGGTTCGTAGGGCCCAATCCACTGCTCGACTCAGCGGTCCGCCTGGCGAGCTGCTGCTGTACCTGTTCGGGCGCAAGCGCGCGGCGCAGGTCGAGGTGACTGGATCGGCACAGACGGTCACGACGGTGCACCGGACGCACTTCGGGATGTGAGGTGCTCAGGCGAGACGGGTGATAATCCAAATCAAGGTTTCCGGTCGTGGAGTCACCACGGTGTAGCCCGCCGCAAGTGTGTGCACTGTGCACCGTTGTGGGTATTTGGCTGCGGTGGTTTGAGGAGATTTACCCTGTCGCGGTCGTTGCGCGCCGATGATCATTGGCGGCGGCTCGCGTCAGCAACGTAGTCCGTGCGCACAGCGCCGACTTCCGGATCGCTGGGGTGCGCTACTGGTACTTGATCATCACTGGCAGTTGTTTGAGGAGAACTCTGATGTCTCATCCATTTCCCCATCCGTTTGTGACGGTAGAACCGGGCGCTCTCGGGGCAGCCACCGGAGATTTGCAGGGCGTCGGTGCGCAGCTGGCCGCTAGCAATGCTGCGGCGGCCTGCGCGACGACCGGTATTGTGCCGGCGGCCGCCGACGAGGTGTCGGCGCTCAACGCGCTGCACTATAGCGCGCAAGGGGAGCTCTACCAGGTGATCGCGGCGCAAGCCGCGGTGATGCATCAGCAGCTTGCCGACACCCTTGCTACCGGCGCGGATTCGTATGTCACCACCGAAGCCACCAACCAGACCAACCCGGCGGACATTCCGCAGATCCCACAGGAGGAGATCGCGAACCTTCCCGCTGGCCTTAATTTTGAGGAAATCCGTCAGATGTATGCCCAGCCCTATGGCCCGCCGGTACTTCCGCCATTGCCTGAGCCGGACCCGGTGCCCTTACACCCGGTATTTACCTACGTCACCTATCAGGATTTCTGCAATTTCAGTTATGACGATTTCTTAGATATGTATGACTATATGGATAGTCTGCCGTGGGGTCCGCCCGGGTCAGACCTATCGCTGGAGCCGGACCTAGCGTATGACCCGCCGGGGAGTCCGCCAACGCAAGAGATATGGCTGGATGAGGGAATGGACGACCCGATGCGGCAGTTCATACGCTACGGACATTTCGGCGTGGGGCCAGGTGGTGGTCCAGGCATATAAACCGGTGTTGGTGCAGTGCCTGCAAGCTAACGTGCGCACAACGATTATCAGCAGAATGCTGACGGCTGATCGGTCATGGTGTGTGCGTTGTGCACCATCGAGTCAGCGAATTGGCAAGGGTTTTGGTGGATTTACCCTGGTGGGGGCGTTGCGCGCCGGCCATTATTAGCCGCAGTTCGCATCAGCAAAGCCGCCGGTGCGCATAGCGCAAGTGACTAAATCACTGGGGCGCGCGCTAACGGTAGGTGATCATCGATCGCGGGCAGTTGCTCGGGTTATTTGAGGAGAAACTCAGATGTCTCATCCCTTTCCCCATCCTTTTGTGACAGTAGAACCAGCAGCCCTCACGGCAGCCGCCGGCGACTTGCAGGGCATTGGTGCCCAGCTGGTTGCCAGCAATGCTGAGGCCGCCCTCGCGACGACCGGTATTGTGCCGGCGGCCGCCGACGAGGTGTCGGCGCTCAACGCAGTGCACTTTAGTGCGCAAGGTGAGCTCTACCAGGTGATTGCCGCTCATACCGCGGTGATCCATGAACAGTTTGCCAACACCGTTGTCACTGGTGCGGATTCCTATGCCGACGCCGAGGCGACCAACGCGGCGGCGGCGGCCGAACAGGCCGCCCACTGGGATAACGTCCCGCAGATTCCACTGGACGCGCCCGGAAATGACTTCCCACAGATTCCAACGGACGCCGACTGGGATAACGTCCCGTTTGGAGCGGACGCCGATTGGGGCAGTAGCAGCACTAGCAGCAGTAGTGGTAGCGATTCCGACTTCGTCATCTACGGGGATAACGAAGGTAACATCTACGGGCGCAAGATAATCCCGGACAAGATTGGTAGGCTCGGCGGCGAGTACCTCATCGACTGGCAAACCTACCAGGCTCCGGCAATGCCCGAGCAACAGCCGTTCTACAGAAGTTAACCGTTCCCAACTGGGCCCGGATGAAGCATCCTGCTGGTAACTGATGTACGCACGCCGTGCCGTGGCTGATTAGTTGGTGGTTGGTGCGGATTCGTGTACGCGATCACCTCACGTGGCGATCCACGCGATCAATAGTCACATCGGCCACAGGAGTACCGGGAGCCGGCAATCACCCTATTGGTCGGTTGCGTGATGGCTTGCGAATCGTCAACCGACCTGCTTTGAGCGCGATGGCTAGGACGATTAAATCTGTTGATACACAGCATGGTTCGCGATAATAGGGGCGCTCACTTTGAGCCGGGGCTGGAACATTCGTGCGCACCCGCCCGACGACCGCGCCAACACCAACACCCCAATCCGCGACACCGGTGCGCACTACACAATCCTGCAACAGGCTCCAGAGTGTTGCGGGTTAGACCCAACCCGCTCGTAAATCATCTGAAAGTTGCGGCCCAAATCGGTGATGAACCTGCTGGCAGGACGCCGAACCGGCGCCGCCCCAAAAGTTCGCGGCCGCAAGCACATCGCGCACGATGGCTTGATGTTCAGCCTCCAGCGAGGCGGCCTGGGCGCGGATGGTGGCCCCGTGGGCGTCAATATCGCCGAAACTGATAGTTGATCATCGTGATAGCTCTCCTGATAGGTAAATGGTTGGCGAGCTGCTCAAGACCCGCTGGAAAGCGTGCTCTTGGTGCTCGTAGTTGTTGGCGTCGCGCGCTAGCTCGTCGCGCACCCCGTGCAGCATGTTCACGATGTTGCGGAACGCCTGATCCATCCGCCCGATGGTGTCGTACGAGATCGCCTGCGCGGTCCCACTCCAGCCCGCGCCCGCGATGTTCAGCGACCACGCCCACATCTTTGCGGGCCTCGTCCTCCACGATCTCGAGGTTATGGGTCCGACCCGCCCGGGTGCGGCTCAAACCCTCACGGCCGCAACTGCTATCCGGCAGCCACGTAACGGGGCATCACAAGGGCACGCGATGGCAGGCGCAGCGAGTCGCTACCCCCGCCGCTGCCCATGCCGGAGGCCAGCTACCCCAGGGGCAGCCCGCCCAACGTGTTTGCCGACCCGGTTTCGGCGGCACCGGACAGGCTGTTGGTCAGCGGCAATGCGCTCGCGGCCACACCCGAACCCCTCAAACCGGATGTGCTGCCAAGCGATTCCACCGCTGTGGCCCCGTCTTGGGCCACGGTTTGAGCTGCGCTAGTCGCCGCTGAGGTGAAATTTTTCATCAGCGAGCCCATAGTGTTGGTCATCGACATACCCGAGTTCGTCGTCGACACCTGGTTGTTGACCATCGAGACGACGCTGCTCAACGGCGCCACGGACGAGTTGGTCGCCGATAACAACTGGGGGGACTCGGTGGGCATAGCGGCTTGTTGGGCCCCGGGCGTGGCCAGTTGTTGCAGCATCTGGGGCGCGATGTTCATCACCTGACTGGCTGCGTGTTGAGCAACGGCCTGGACAGTTGCGGTGGCCTGCTGGCCCAGCCCGGCCTCATTAACCACCGCTGGCGCCTGCTCAAACGGCGTCGTTGCGCTTGCCGCGGCCGCCGAAGCACCCGCATAGCCATACATCGCCGCCGCATCCTGGGCCCACATCTCGCCATAGAGCATCTCGTTGATCGCGATCGCTGGGGTGTTTTGCCCTAACAAGTTGGTTGCGATCAGCACCGCGTTCTCCGCGCGGTTCTCCGCAACCATCAGCGGCGGCACCGTCATCGCAAATGCCGCCTCGTAGGCGGCCGCGGTGGCCTTGGCCTGACTAGCAGTCAGCTCGGCTTGAGCCGCGGTCTGGCTTAGCCACGCCACATACCGTCCAGTCGCTCCCGCCATCAACGCCGACGCCGCACCCAACCAGCTCGCCGTCAACCCCCATACCACCGACTGAACCGACTGCGCTATAGAAAACAGCTCAACGGCCAACCCGTCCCACTGCGCGGCAGCAACCAACATCGGGCCAGAACCCAAACCCGCGTACATCCGCGCGGAGTTAACCTCCGGCGGTAACACACCAAAATCCAACATCTTTCTTACCCTCCTACTGCTTGCTGTATCAGCGTGCGCTACAGGAGATTTGGCCTCTGCGCGGTACGTACCAGCAACGTTGCCGGTGTCGAACTGACTCAAATAATCACCGCGACGCAACGTCCGCGACAGGGTAAAACCCCCCAAACCACCGCAACCGAAAACCCGCAATGGTGCACAATGCACCGACAGGCCCAGCCGACGGGCGATTCCCCCAAACCGCAGCAGCCAACAAACCCGCCATGGTGCACACTGCACACAGCACACTGCATCACCGCGTCGACGCCGGGTCAGCACAACGATCGTCCGTCACGAACTGGGCCTCGGTGAGCGCGCGCGGGCCGGGCCGTCCCCAATAACACAGACGCGACTTTTGTGGCGGCTTGTCACATGCGAAGCTCTCGGCATGGTCCTCGCTATCGCCCGCCCCAAACTTGAGGGAAACATCGCCGTCGGCAACAACCGCCAGATGGGCTTCGCCGAGTTCGGTGCTCCGCAGGGGCGCGCGGTCTTCTGGCTGCACGGAACTCCAGGTGCTCGCCGGCAGATTCCGACCGAGGCCCGGGTTTACGCGGAACACCACAACATCCGTCTGATCGGCGTTGACCGGCCTGGGATTGGTGCGTCGACACCGCATCAATACCCGGCGATAGCCGCGTTCGCCGACGACCTGCGGGTGATCGCGGACACGCTCGGAATCGGCAGGATGGCCGTCGCCGGTCTGTCCGGGGGCGGTCCCTACACCCTGGCGTGCGCTGCGCGGTTGCCTGACCGGGTGGTCGCGGCCGGCGTGCTCGGTGGCGTGGCGCCGACGACCGGCCCAGACGCGATCAGCGGCGGTGCGATGGCCCTCGGTGTGCTGGTCGCGCCGCTGCTGAAAATGGGCGGCGGCCCGCTGCGGGTGTGTGCGAGTCTGCTGATCCGGGCGGCTCGGCCGGTCGCGTCGCCCGCGCTCGACGTGTATGGCCTGCTCTCGCCGCGAGCAGACCGGCACCTGCTGGCTCGTCCTGAGTTCAAGGCGATGTTTCTCGACGATTTGCTGACCGGGAGCCGCAAGCAGCTAGCCGCGCCATTCGCTGACGTCATCGCGTTCGCCCGCCACTGGGGTTTCGGGCTGGATGAGGTGAAAACCCCGGTCCTCTGGTGGCACGGCGACCATGACCACATCATTCCGTTTTCCCATGGGGAGCACGTCGTTTCCCGGCTGCCCGATGCCAAGCTGGTTCACTTGCCCGGCGAAAGTCATCTTGCCGGGCTTGGCCGCGGCGAGGAGATCTTGTCCACCTTGATGGAGATCTGGGACCGCGACGAGCGGGCGTGACTCGGTCTCGCACCGAGCTTGCACTACCCCGGGTAACCTGCTCACGTGTTGCTGGCATCGCTGAATCCGTCCGTCGTTACCGCCACCGACATCGCTGACGCGGTACGCATTGACGGCGTCGTGCTGAGCCGCAGCGATTTGGTCGGTGCCGCAACCTCGGTGGCTGAGCGCGTCGGAGGCGCGCGCCTGGTCGCGGTGCTGGCCACGCCGACGACGTCGACGGTGCTAGCGATCACCGGTTGCCTGATCGCCGGTGTGCCGGTGGTCCCGGTGCCCGCGGATATAGGTGTGGCCGAACGCCGGCACATGCTCGCCGACTCCGGGGCACAGGCCTGGCTGGGCCCAGCACCCTGCGAGGACTCGGCGTCGGAGGGGTTGCCGCACATCCCGGTCCGACTGCATGCCCGGTCCTGGCACCGCTATCCCGAGCCGTCACCCGATGCCACCGCGATGGTGATCTACACCTCGGGTACTACCGGGCTGCCTAAGGGGGTACCGCTGAGCCGGCGAGCGATCGCCGCTGATGTGGATGCGCTCGCCCAAGCCTGGCAGTGGACGGCCGATGACGTTCTGGTGCATGGATTGCCGCTGTTTCACGTGCACGGACTGGTACTGGGTTTGCTCGGATCGCTTCGGATTGGAAATCGCTTCGTGCACACCGGAAAACCCACCCCGACCGGCTATGCCCAAGCCTGTGCTGAAGCCAGGGGATCGCTGTTTTTCGGGGTCCCCACGGTATGGTCGCGGCTGGTGGCAGACGAGGCAGTTGCCCAGGCGTTAAGACCCGCACGGCTGCTGGTGTCGGGGAGTGCCGCATTGCCGGTTCCGGTGTTTGATCGGCTAGCGCACCTCACCGGTCACCAGCCCATCGAAAGGTATGGCAGCACGGAATCATTGATCACCCTATCGACGTTGGCCGACGGTGAGCGCCGCGCCGGCTGGGTGGGCCTGCCGCTGACAGGCGTGCAGACCAGGCTGGTTGATGAGAACGGCGGTCCGGTACCCCACGACGGGGAAACCGTTGGGAGGCTTCAGGTTCGCAGCCCGACCGTGTTCGGAGGCTACCTGAATCGACCGGAAGCGACGGCCGAGGCCTTCGACGACGACGGCTGGTACCGCACCGGTGACGTCGCGGTCGTCGACAATGGCGGGATGCATCGCATCGTGGGCCGCGAGTCGGTGGACCTCATCAAGTCCGGCGGATACCGGATCGGCGCCGGCGAAATCGAGACGGCGCTGCTCGGACATCCGGACGTGCGGGAGGTGGCAGTGGTCGGGCTGCCGGACGAGGACTTGGGCCAACGGATCGTCGCATTCGTCGTCGGCTCGGCGGCACTCGGTGCTGATGAGTTGATTAACTATGTTGCCCAACAGCTTTCGATACATAAGCGGCCGCGTGAGGTCCGCTTTGTGGATGCGCTGCCGCGCAACGCGATGGGCAAGGTCCTCAAGAAGCAGTTGCTCTCCGACGGCTAACTAATGAAGTCTTTTGCCGTTGCTGGGTATTGGGTGATCGCCGAAACTAATTGAACATCAGTAAAATACGCGACCTGCTGGTGTGACTTGCGTCTTCGAGGATCAGTTTATTGTGCTTGAGTGCGGTTGCGCGGCGATGCGTCGCTGTGTAATCTGCCTGCAAGCCAGTTCTGGCAAATTCAATCTATATACATCAACTATTGCGCCCGTCGCATCGCTGCGATCGTTGGCCACTGGCTTGCGCCACCACCGCTGGCGGTGCTTGATACCCGTCTCCAAGTAATCGGCTTGGGGTTCCTTGCGAAGGACTGGAGTTGGCATGTCTTTTGTGACCGCAGTGCCTGCGACGCTGGCGGCAGCGGCTGATGTATTGCGGGGTATCCCTGCTAGCACCGCTGCGGTGTATGCCGCGGCGGGTCCGCGGACCTTTGTTACTGGCCCGGGTAACGACGTGGTGTCACGTCGGGTGGAGCGATTCTTCGGCGCGCACGCGGAGAACTATCGGGAGATCAGCGCTCGGGCTGAGTGGATGCTTGGCCGGTTTGCCGACTGCATGTCGAATGCCGCAAATCAGTATTCGACCGCCGAGGCCACCAACGACAACACCTTGGGCTGACGAAGGGAATACTGAGTTGGTTGAATCTGCAGCGTTGGGTGCCTGGGAACTGGCGTATTTTGCGTCGCAAACGCCGGAGGCCAACGCTACCAGCCTGCTTGACGGCCCGGGTCCCGCTTCACTAAAGGCCGGCCACAAGGCATGGCGCGAGGTGTATTACGGGCTATGTGAGGCAAAGCATACTTTTGAGGATGCGTTCCGGTCGTTGCAGTGGACGGGTCCGGCGGCAATCGAGATGATCCGGGCGGTCAGCTGCTATGCATTGTGGTTGGACGACACCAAAGATCTTGTCGGGGAGACCGCCAAGCAGATCGTCCGGATCGTGTCGGCCTACGATGCGGCGTGGCTGAAGATTGTGGGCCCGGATCGGATTGCCAAGAACCGCGCTCAGCTGCAGGAGCTGATCGCGAGCGACCGGTTTGGGGAAAATGCTGAGGCGATCACGGCCACGGAGGCCGAATACGAGCAGTACCGGGTGCAGAACGCCGAGGTGATGTTCCGGTATGCAAACGAGGCGACCGCGGCAATGTCGCAGGTGCTGCCGTTTGAGGAGGCGCCGCCGATCACCCATGAGGCGCGTCCACATCTATGACGTAGGCGAAATTAATGAAGGACCGCCAAATTGAGTGGCCATGTAATCGGCTGGAACCGCAGTCAGTTTACAGGAGCTGATCGCGCGCGACCGGTTCGCGAAATGCTCCGGCGATCGCGGCCGCCGAGGTTGTGTAGCGGGCCTTTGTTACTGGCCCGGGTAACGACGTGGTGTCACGTCGGGTGGAGCGATTCTTCGGCGCGCACGCGGAGAACTATCGGGAGATCAGTGCTCGGGCCGAGTGGATGCTTGGCCGGTTTGCCGACTGCATGTCGAATGCCGCAAAACAGTATTCGACCGCCGAGGCCGCCAACGACAACACCTTGGGCTGATCTCGCTGACGGCGGCACCAGCCCAGCAGCGTCGACACGAAATACAGCAATCGTTACCAGTCGAAAGGAATGTCGAGTTGGTTGAATCTGCAGCGTTGGGTGCCTGGGAAATGGCGCATTTTGCGTCGCAAACGCCGGAGGCCAACGCCACCAGCCTGCTTGGCGGCCCGGGTCCCGCCTCGCTGGTGGTGGGAGGCGCGGCGTGGCGCGAGGTGTATTTTGAGCTGGTTGAGGCAAGGCGTACTTTTAAAGATGCGTTGCGGCTGCTGCTGCAGTGGACGGGTCCGGCGGCAATCGAGATGACCCGGGCGGCCAACGGTTATCTAATATGGATGCACGACACCATAAATTCTGTCGGCGTGATAGCTAACCAGATGCTCTGTATCGCGGAGGCCTACGCCGCGGCGCAGCTAAAGATTGTGGCACCGGGTCGGATTGCCAAGAACCGCGCTCAGCTGCAGGAGCTGATCGCGAGCGACCGGTTCGGGGAAAATGCTGAGGCGATCACGGCCATGGAGGCCGAATACGAGCAGTACCGGGTGCAGAACGCCGAGGTGATGTTCCGGTATGCAAACGAGGCGACCGCGGCAATGTCGCAGGTGCTGCCGTTTGAGGAGGCGCCGCCGATCACCCATGAGGCGCGTCCGCATCTATGAGTTTGTAGCCGTAATCCTCAGGGTGCTAGCGAAATAACCCCGCCCAGAGGTTATGCCGGCACGCCATCGTTGCGACCGGCGCGGGGGCCGGAGGTGTTGGATTGGTCGCCGCGCCACTGCAGAGCTTCAAGAGCGACGGCAATGTGGACGCTGGTGTGGTCGAGGGGCCGCGGGAGGAGTTTTTCCGCGGACTCGATCCTGCGCAGCAAGGTGTTGCGGTGAGTAAATAGCCGTTTCGCGGCACGGGAGGCGTTGCACTGTTCATTGATGAACGTCAGTAACGTCTGCTGCAGCGCTGGGCTGGCTGACTCGAAATCTCCGAGCGTGCTGGTGATGAATTCTTTTGCGGCCGCTGGATTTTGGGTGATCAACGAGACCAATTGCACGTCAGCAAAGAACGCAACCTGCTGGTGCGACTTCAGCCGGGCCAAGGTGCGCTGTGCGGTAAGGGCTTCCAGATGGCTGCGTCGAAAGCCTTCGATGCCGGCTGCGCTAGTCCCGATGGCGACACGCGCCTTAGTCAGGTTGAGCAGCGCTTTCTGCACTTCCGAGACGTCCAGGGCGACCGCCTCGGCCAGCCACACCCAGCGAGCGGCGGCACTGGCGACCACGATCAGCTGCTGCGCTGACCCGACGACGTGGCTGAACGCTTCAGCGGCCTGGTCGAGGTAGCCACGGTCGCCATCAAGGTCGTCGCTCCAGATCACGGCGGCGGTATGTGTGGGGCTGAGACGATAACCCAAGCGCGCTTCGGCGCGCTCCTGAGTGACCGGGGCGCCTTCGAGAATAAGGTCGACAACTTCCAGTCGTTCGGCGTGGGTGCTGCGGGTCAGTTCGTCGTGCTCCAGTTGCATTTGCGCGGCGATGGCCTCCAGCGTGGCCGCGACGTACTCGTTGATCGATTGCGCGGACACGTCGAGCATTTCGCGTAGTTCTTGGGGGTCGGAGGTGAGTTCGAACGCGATCTCCATCCACCGTCGCCAGGCTGTGTACTCCCCGACTCGATAAATGTCGAGCGCAAGCACGTCCCGCCCGCGCCGCACCAGATCCCGTGCCATGGTCAGGGGCTCAGGGCCGAGATTGGCCGGCACCGGGGCGCCAGGGTCACGCAAATTGGCGGTAGCCCAGTGCACCAGATGGGCACGGCTGGCGCGCCGAACGACCTTGGCCAGGACCGGGTCATTAGCGATGGCGGGGTTGGCGGTGACGGTAGCGCTATCAAGTTGGTCGATCCACTCTTGGCTGGGGTTGAGCGCGATCCGTGCGCCTTCACGGATCAGCTCACGCACTCGTGGAGACGGGCGTTGCCTGGCCATGGGCACACTGTAGGGCCGATGTGTGAAGATTGACACCTCGGGTCGAGCCAAATGGGGAACATTTCACCCTTGGGCCGTCGCGGCGCAACCGTCGTCGCCAGCGTAAAATCCCTTGCCATCAGCGGTATTAATGGTGGATAGCGGGAGCACGTGGTCCCGGATATCAGAACGTATTGAACAACGGCTAGACGGCTAGTTCACCTGGGTTCTGTCGGCGGAGTTTGATTCCGGATGATTGCCGGCCTAGTGTGCATTTTGCACTTTTGGATGGGAGCAATATTGGCAAGGTCGCACCACCGGCCGGCTTGGTGGGTGCATTTTGCACCCTTGGTCTCCGTTGTTCGGGTGGATTTAACCTGTCGCAAATGTTGCCGAAAGGTAATCATTAACGCAGTTCGCGCCGCCAAGCAGTCGATAGGGAGAGCGCAGGTGACCAGGTCGCGTGATCTTTCCCCTGTAGTAGCTCGGATCCATTGAGTTTCGAGGAGGAACCACATGTCCTTTGTGTTCGCACGCCTAGACGAGCTGGAGGCGGCAGCTGGCCAGCTGCAGACCATGGGTTTCTCCTCGGCGGCAAGCAACGCCGCGGCGTACCCGGTGACCACCGCTGTTCGTCCCCCGGCTCGCGACGAGGTGTCAGCGCTGGTAGCGAGGTTTTTTAGTAACCAGGCGAAGCAGTACCACGGGTACGCCGCTCAGGCCGCGGACAATCATCAGAAGCTTATCGAGAGCTTGCGGACGGGCTCGTTTGCGTATCGGGACGCCGATTCCGACATCGCGAACGAATTCGGGATCTTCTAGCGGACGTCGCTAGCTGCACACGACTGGATACCAGCCAGCAGTAAGGAGCAACGCGATGCTGGACTTTAGTGCCTACCCACCCGAAGTTAACGCCACCCGGATGTATTTCGGTGCAGGTGCTGGCTCGATAGTAGCCGCGGCCACCCAATGGAGTGATCTGGCGACCCAGCTAAGCACCACGGCGGAGGGGGTGCAGTCAGTGCTCCAGACGTTGCTGCCGTCGTTTAGGGGTGTCGCGGCGGAGGCGCTGACCAGGCGGGTCGGGCCGTATGTGGAGTGGCTGACTACGACTGCCGCGAGCGCCCAGCGGATCGCGATCCAGCTCGGGGCCGCAGCAAAGGCCTATGAGACCGCCCGCGCGACGACGGTGCCGCCGCTGACCGTGTACGCGAACCGCGCGCAGACCATAGCGCTGAAGGCATTCAACTGGTTCGGGCAATTCTCCACCATGATCGCGGACAAGGACGCCGACTACGATCGGATGTGGGACGAAAACGCGACAGCGATGGCTACCTATCACTCTCAAGTGGTCGACGTGATAGGGCAGACGCTACCGTTTGAGGCAGCACCAAAGCTGGTCAGCGACGTCGGGCTGGTCAGACGTGTCTGGCCAGGCCTACGAGAGTCACTCGATTTCTTCGTTAGCCAGGTGGACCAGGAGCGCGACGCGACCGGCGAACTCGTGCTCAATCGGAGGATGACCGCTACTTCCACGGAGGGGACGCCGCAGTCCCAAGTCCCCACCTCACAATCCGTTCGTGGGTGCTAGTTGGCTGTGGCAAACGGGTCTGTCGATGGTCAACGGCATGGGGTCGACCCCTTAGGTGAACAATGGCTAGACGGACGGTTCACCTAGATTCTGTCGGCGGTTCTGTCGGCGGAGTTTGATGCCGGCCGATCGCCGGCCCAGTGTGCATTTTGCACCTTCGGGTAGGCAAAATTGGGAAGATCTCACCACCGGCCGGGCCGGTGGGTGCACTTTGCACCCTAGATTCCTGTTGTTCGGGTGGATTTAACCTGTTGCAAACGTTGCCGAAAGGTAATCATTAGCGCAGTTCGCACCACCAAGCAGTCGATAGGGGGAGCGCAGGTGACCGGGTCGCTTGACTTTCCCCGTGCCGTAGCTCGGATTCTTTGAGTTTCGAGGAGGAACCGCATGTCTTTTCTTGTGAATGTAGACCCACTTGCGATGACAACAGCAGCTGGCCAGCTGGAGCTGCTTGGTTCCAACACGGTGGCAGCCAATGTCGCGGCGGCCTCGGTGACCACGGTGATTCCTCCGCCGGCCGCCGACGACGTGTCACAGTATTTATCGCAGTTCTTTAGCAACCACGGGCAGGAGTATCAGGCACATGCCGCTCGGGGCGCGGTCATTCACCAGAAGTTGGTCACGAGCCTGGAGAATGGCGCGATTGACTATGTGGACGTCGAGATGCGCAACGGGCACGACTTCGACGAAGTGGATTCTTGGTTCTAGCGGACGTCGCTAGCTGCACACCAGTGGTTACCAGCGAGTAAAAGGGAGCAACGGAATGTTTAATTTCGCAGAGTTGCCGCCCGAGACCAACTCCACCCGGATGTATCTCGGCGCGGGTTCTGCCCCGATATGGGCCGCCGCCGCGGCCTGGACTGTTCTGGCCAAGGAGCTGGGTGTGGCGGCGCGCGGGTTGGAGTCAGTGCTCGCCAAGCTATTGGAGTCGTATAGGGGTGAGTCGTCGGAGGCATTGACAGGGCGGATCATGCCGTATGTGCGGTGGCTGGATCTGACCGCGGCGAGCGCCGAGGAGACCGCGACCCAGCTCGAGGAAGCGGCGGTCGCCTACGACACGGCTCGAGCGGCGACGGTGCACCCGCTGGCGGTGTACGCGAACCGCGCGCAGGTTATGGCGCTGAAGGTAACCAATCTTTTCGGGCAATTCTCCACCTTGATCGCGGCGAAGGAACTCGAATACGACGCGATGTGGGAGCAAGACGTAAAGGCGATGGTGGCCTATCAGGCGGCCGTGCTCGAGGCGACGGCGGCGACAAGGTCGACGGCGGCGTTTACGCCGGCACCGGAGATGGTCAACGAGGTCGGGCTGGTCGAAGAGTCCTTCGGTTCCTTCGTTAATGACGGGGTCGAGGAGTTCGACGAACTCATGGGGGTCGGTACTTCTAAGCTCGGTACTTCCAAGGTGGGGACGTCCAGGGTGGGGACGTCGCCACTGGGGTCCAGGGTCGCCACCAACAAAGTCGCTCTGGGGCTCTCGTCGACTGCGGCGAAGCCGTTGTGGGGGGGCGTTGCACAGCACTTGGGGCCCATGAGCAACGTCGTCTCGATGGTCAACAACAAGGTGGGGATGGCCAACACGGGTCTGTCGATGGTCAACGGCATGGGTTCGATGATGAAGAGCGTCGTTCCCACAGCGGCGGCGAAGGCTGCAGAAGTTGTGGCCGAAGGTGGCCAGGCGCTGGGCAACGCTTTCGGGTCGATGGGGCGTGGCGCGCTGGGCTCGGGCCTAGGTAGTCAGTTGACCGGCGGCTTGGGCAAGGGGGCCTCGTTGGTCGGCTCGTTGCGGGTGCCGGAAGCTTGGAGCGCGGCCAACAAGGCGGTCACGCCGGCGATGCACGCATTGTCGCCGCTCACCAGCAACATGGCTACCGCGGTAGAAAGCGGGTCGGCGCCGCTGATGGGGGGGGTACCGATGGCGCCTATGGCCTCTGGCATGGGCGGCATGGGTGGTATGGGTGGCACCGTCAACACCGTATTTAAGACCCCAACGCGTAGTTTCATAATGCCTCGCCCCTGGGCCGGCGGATAACCGCTGCGGCTCGCAACTGTGTTACCCATAACGCAACGAAATTAACGAAATCAACTGAAGGAGACACAAAGCATGACTGCACGTTTTATGACCGATCCGCACGCGATGCGGGATATGGCGCGTCGTTTTGAGGTGCACGGCCAGACGGTGGAGGACGAGTCGCACAAGATGTGGGCCTCGACGCTGAACATCGCGGGTGCGGGCTGGAGCGGGACCGCGCAGGCGACGTCCTTTGACACCATGGGGCAGATGAATCAGGCGTTTCGCAACATCGTGAACATGCTGCACGAGGTGCGTGACCAGCTAGGTGCCGCCGCCACCCGCTACGAGCAGCAAGAGCAGGCCTCCCAGCAGATCCTGCAAAGCAGCTAGCCTCGAAAACTACTGCTGTCCACGACCTTTTCTCATTCACTTTCTCAATTGAGGAGCACAAAAACTCATGTCCAGCATTAACTACCAGTTCGGGGATATCGACGCCCACGGCGCCACCATCCGCGCGCAAGCGGCGTCGTTGGAAGCCACCCATCAGGCCATCCTGGCCAGTGTGCGCGACGCCGCTGACTTTTGGGGCGGCCAGGGCTCGGCGGCATGCGAGCAGTTCATCAGTGATCTGGGACGCAACTTCCAGATGATCTATGAGCAGGCCAACGCCCACGGCCAAAAGGTGCAAGCCGCCGGTAACAACATGGCCGACACCGACCGCTCGGTCGGTTCCGCTTGGGCCTAACCTAATACCCCACCTGAGGGCCGCCCGCTGTCAACGTTGACACCGGGCGGCCTTTGGCGGTATTGAAGACAGGCGTCTCGGTTGCGAGGCGTTATCTGGCCTATAGTCTGATCAAGCTGTACCTAGGGGGGATTTGCGCGGCAATGCCTGCCGGCCTGTCCGGTAGAACAAGCGCAGCAGATAACTGATGGATTTCGGGGCGTTACCACCAGAGGTCAATTCGGCGAAGATGTATTCCGGTCCGGGTGCGGGCCCGATGTTGGCTGCTGCGGCGGCCTGGGATAGCCTTGCCGCCGATCTGTACTCGGTGGCGTCCTCGATTCAGTCAATCATCTCGGAGCTGACATTGGGGTTGTGGCTGGGCGCGTCGTCGGCGTCGATGGCCGCCGCGGCCATGCGGTATGTGGCGTGGCTAAACGTCACCGCTGCGCAGGCTAAGCAAACCGACATCCAGATCGCGACCGCGGC
The DNA here is from genome assembly GCF_000340435.2 of Mycobacterium haemophilum DSM 44634. NCBI lineage: Bacteria > Bacillati > Actinomycetota > Actinomycetes > Mycobacteriales > Mycobacteriaceae > Mycobacterium > Mycobacterium haemophilum. Next base: position 3,134,228 of record NZ_CP011883.2, on the reverse strand, counting down.
GGGCGCCTATGAGACGGCGTTCAGGATGACGGTGCCGCCGCAGGACGTCGAAGCGAACCGTACCCTGGTCCGGGTGTTGACCGAGACCAACATCGCCGGGGAAAACGCCCCATTGATAGCCGACGCCGAAGCGGCCTACGACGAGATGTGGGACCGGGACGTTACCGCGATGTATGGCTACGCGAACGCCGCGGCGGCCGCGGTGGCGGCGACGACGCCGTTTGAAGCGCCGCCGGAGATCGTCAACGAGACTGGCCTGGGCCAGCAGGCTATCGGCATCACCATGGGGATGCGCAACGTGCTGTCGATGCTTAGTGACAACGGTGGCATGGTCGACTCGGTGCTTTCCATGGCCGACACGGCGAGCTCGATGTTGGCGGGTGTCCTTCCCGCGGCCCCGGCGGCTGTCGAAGATACGGTGCTAGCAGTTGGTGACGAGGCTGCCGCGTTGGCGCAGGCAGTGGGCGGCGCACTGGGCCGGGCGGCGGGTGTGGTCGGCGTGGGCGGTCCGGAGCTGTCTGCGGGCTTGGGGCGGGCCATGTCGGTCGGCTCATTGTCAGTGCCGCCAAGCTGGGACGCGGCCAACCAAGCGGTCGCCCCGGCGGTCCGCGGCTTGCCGGTAACCGGCCTGGGCCATGCGGCCAACAGCGGGCCAGCCCCGCTGATGGGGGGTCTGCCGGTGGGGCAGCTGGCCCACGGCGCGGCCGGTAGCGGGGTCAGCAGTGCGCTGCGGACGCCGCCGCGCGCTTTCGTGATGCCCAGCACCCCGGCCGCCGGATAGTTCCACTTCGGCCAAAATCGCAGGAGCGCATTCATTGGTAGGGTCCGGTCGTTAGTTAGCGTGCAAGGCTTCGTTGAGCGTGCTGCCCTGACCGTCGCGGGCTACCACCTCGACCGCCCCCGTCACCGAATTGCGCCGGAACAGCAAGTTGCTGCCGCCGGAGAGTTCACGAGCCTTGACCGATTTGCCGTCCGGGGTGTTGACCTTGGTGCCGGCAGTGACATACAAGCCGGCTTCAACGACGCAGTCGTCGCCCAGTGAGATACCCAGCCCCGAGTTGGCGCCGAGCAGACACCGCTTGCCTATCGAAATGACCTGCGTGCCACCGCCGGACAGGGTGCCCATGATCGACGCTCCACCGCCGACGTCGGAGCCGTCGCCCACCACCACGCCCGCTGAGATGCGGCCCTCCACCATCGACGCGCCTAGGGTTCCGGCGTTGTAGTTGACAAAGCCCTCGTGCATCACCGTGGTGCCCGGCGCCAGGTGAGCGCCTAGCCGCACCCGGTCGGCGTCGGCGATGCGCACCCCGGTGGGGACGACATAGTCGACCATCCGGGGAAATTTGTCGACGCCATAGACGGTGACCGGTCCGTGGCGGCGCAGCCGTGCCCGGACGGCTTCGAAGCCGTCGATTGCGCAGGGGCCCCGATTGGTCCAAACCACGTTGGTCAATACCGAAAACAAGCCGTCGGCGTTCAGCCCATGCGGCGCCACCAGCCGGTGCGACAGCAGATGTAACCGCAGGTAGGCGTCGTAAGCGCCGGCGGCGGCTTCGTCCAATGAGCCGATGACCGTGCGGACCGCGATGGTCTCGGTGCCGCGGTCGTCATCGCGGCCGATCAGCGCGGCCAGCTCGGGGGGAACGTCGGACGCCGCCAGTCGTGAGGTGGCGCTGGTGCCCGATTCGGTCAGTTCCGGTGCGGGAAACCAGGTGTCGAGGATCGATCCGTCCGAGGCAAGGGTTGCCAACCCGATGCTTGCAGCTCCAGTCACGGCGGTCAGGTTACTTGCTCGGCATCCAGGGCATCACCAGTACCCTGGGATGCGTGCTGGACTTGCGGGGGGACCCAACCGAGCTGACCGCGGCGCTGGTCGACATCCCCAGCGAGTCGCGGGCCGAAGCGCGCATTGCCGACGAGGTGGAGACCGCGTTGCGGGCCCAGACCTCCGGCTTCGAGGTCGTTCGTAGCGGCAACGCCGTGCTGGCGCGCACCTCGTTGCACCGGCCGTCGCGGGTGCTGCTCGCCGGGCACCTCGACACCGTCCCCGTGGCCGGAAACCTGCCCAGCCGCCGCGAGAACGACGTGCTACACGGCTGTGGCACCGTGGACATGAAATCCGGTGATGCGGTTTTCCTGCACTTGGCGGCCACCGTGGCCGAGCCGGTGCATGACCTGACGTTGGTGTTCTACGACTGTGAGGAAATCGATTCGGCGGCAAATGGTTTGGGCCGCATCGAGCGGGAGCTGCCGGAGTGGTTGGCCGCCGACGTGGCCATCCTGGGCGAGCCCACCGGCGGCTATATCGAGGCCGGCTGTCAGGGGACACTGCGCGTCGTGATCGGTGCGGTTGGAACCCGTGCGCATTCCGCACGTTCCTGGTTGGGCGACAACGCAATCCACAAACTGGGTGCCGTGCTGGACCGGTTGGCCGCATATCGGGCGCGCACCGTCGACATCGATGGATGCGTCTACCGCGAGGGCCTATCTGCGGTGCGCATCGACGGCGGTGTCGCCGGAAACGTGATACCCGATGCGGCCTCGGTGACAGTCAACTACCGCTTTGCTCCCGACCGGTCGGTGGCCGCGGCGCTACACCACGTGCACGACGTGTTCGATGGGCTCGACGTGCAGATCGAGCAGACCGACGCGGCGGCGGGCGCGCTGCCCGGCCTGTCGCAACCGGCCGCCAAGGCCTTGGTCGAGGCGGCCGACGGGCAGGTCCGCGCGAAATACGGCTGGACGGATGTGTCGCGATTCGCCGCGCTGGGTATCCCGGCGGTCAACTACGGCCCCGGTGACCCCAACCTGGCGCATCGGCGCGACGAACGCGTGCCGGTCGCCCAGATCGGCGCCGCCGTGGACATGTTGCGCCGCTACCTCCGCGGCTGACGCTGGCCAGCGTCAAGGTGCGGTTTACCCGCAGCGTTCGGCGGCTGCGGCCGCATCGGCGGCCGCGGCGCGCATCCCGATCGCGGCCAGCTCCTCGGACACAGCCGTCAGGGCGGCAGGGTCGCGCGTGGCCAATGCGCGGGCATGGTTGACGACGATGTTGCCGACGGCACAGTCGATTTCGGCGGCCAGCCGGGTCACCGGGTCGACGGCGCGGATGTCGCCCAGCCGCACGGCGTCATGCCAGGCGTGCAGTGCCACCGCCGATTGGCCGGAACGCTCTGCTGTACGGGCGGCCTCGCGGGCCGCCGCGATCGCCCCCGTCGCGTCCCGGGCGGTGGCTTTGGTCCAGGCGCGTGCCAGCCCAAGCTCGGGTGCGAACAGTGCCGACTTCGTTCCATGCCGGGTTTCGGCGCGCCGCAACGCTTTTGCGGACTCGGGTATGTCGCCCTGCTGCGCCAGCGCCATCGCCAGCAGCATCAGCGAGAGCGGTCCCCACGAGTAGCCGGTGCGCTCTAAGGCGGCTGCTGCCGGGCCGAGCAGCGCCGCGGCGTGACCGAATTCGCCGTTAGCGATCAGCACATGCGCCAGTAGCACCTCGCCGATCGCGCGGCCTGGCTGCAGCAGTTCGGCGAAGTCGGTGAACTGCTGAGCGAGGTCGGCTGCCATGCCGAGTTGACCCGCCATCAACAGCGCGGTCGTCTGACCCAGCCCGACCGTGAAGCGCAGCAGCCCGGGATGTTCGGCGTTCAGCACACGCTGCGCCATCGGCTCGACATCGTCGAAACGGCCTTGCCGCGCCGCGCACAATGTGGCCGCGCTGGCCGCCCAGGCCACCGCCAGGTCATCGGCCGACGGTGAGCCCAGCACATTGTCGGCGATTTCGACGGCCTTCCCGACATTGCCCGCGTTCATGGCGAAGGTGGCGCTCAGCGCGTCGAGCGTGGTGCGCGGGCCCGCATCCGTGACCCGATTGCGGATGGTTTGCAGGAACGCGGTAGCCCGTTCCGGCTCGCCGAGCATAAAGAACTGATTGGCGGCCCGCAGGAGTGTCCAGGCCATCAGGTCCGGTTGCGACAGCGTCGCGGGGTCGGCCGCGGCCAGCAACGCATCGGCGTCCCGGCCCCGGCCCTGCCATGCCAGTGCATTGGCCAGCGGCAGCCGCGCCGCCAGGGCCGCCGAGTCGCCGGAACGTTGCAGCGCCGAGCGGGCCAGTCGTTCCCCCAGCGTGAGGTCGCCGAGTCGCAGCGCTTGCTCGGCGGCGGCGATGACGTCACCCACCGGCTGCGGGGCATCGCTGTCCAGCGCCAGGGACGCCAGCCGCAGCTGATCGCTGAGGTTGTCCGACGGATGCTGCGAATGCAGCACGACCAGCTCGGTGCGGCGCCGTCGCGCACCGTCGTTGCCAAGCGCGGCCCGCGCCCGCTCACCGAACAGCGGGTGCGCTGTGTAAACCACCGGGTTGTCCGCGTGTTCGCCGCGGAGCCGGGTTTCTGCCGCGCCCCATTCTTCGGCCTGCCCGACCGCGCCGTCGCCGGCGAGGGTGGTGAGGTCGGCGAGCGTCAGCGGCTCCTCGACGGCGAGGTAATCCAGCACCGTGCGCGCCGGTGCGGGTAACTCGGCGATGAATTCGTCGACCTCGGCTGGCTCGGAGGACTTTGTCACACCGCCGGGTGCGTCGATGTCGATCCGCTGCAGTAGACCGTCGGTCCACAGCGCTGCGATGGCCTCGGGTGCGGCGTCAGCGCGGGCAGTCACAATCATCCGGGCCGTGCCGGCCAGCGCTAACTGGTACACCAGTGTGGCCGACAGGACGTCCAGGTCGTGGGCATCGTCGACGACAAGCAGCAGATCGCGCTGCCGATCGTCACCGCTCAACGACGCCCGGGCCGCCCGCAATAACGCAGCCGGTTTCCCGATATGGGCCCCGAAACCAGGAAAGTCCACCAGATGGCTGAAGGCGCCGAACGGGACCGCGCGCTCGGTCGGGGTGCCGATAACCCAGCGGATGACAGTGCTCGGGTGGCCGCTGATGAAGTGTTCAGCGGCCAATCGGGCCAAGGTGGACTTGCCGACGCCATCGGGTCCAAGGACAACGGCCCCCGCGGAGCGGGACGATTCGATCCCAGGTTGTGACACCTCGCCGAGCGCAACATTCAGCTGCTCCAAGGCGGCCGCATGGTGAGGGACGTTCCATCGAATCGGCACTGCCGGATTTTAGTGCGCGCTCGGGCCGAATAGTGGTATGGCCAATGTCATGGTCTCAACGGCGTTAGTCTACCTTTGAACGACTATGCCTCCGGACCGCAGTACACCCAATGAGTGGGCGATTTGTGTCTTCTGCGCGGCTGGACCGACGCACCCCGAGTTGCTCGAACTGGCCGCCGAACTCGGTGAGGCGATCGCTGAGCGCGGCTGGACCCTAGTCTGGGGCGGAGGCCGCGTTTCGGCGATGGGCGCGGTGGCGTCCGCGGCGCGGACACGTGGCGGTCGGACAGTCGGCGTGATCCCGGAAATGTTGCAGCGCCGCGAGATTGCCGACACCTACGCCGGTGAGCTGATCGTCACCGAGACGATGGCCGAACGTAAACAAGTCTTGGACGATCGCGCTGATGCGTTCATCGTGTTGCCGGGCGGTCTGGGGACCTTGGATGAGCTGTTCGAGGCATGGACCGCAGGCTATTTGGGTATGCACAGTAAACCCATCGTGATGCTGGACCCCTGGGGGCACTACGACGGCCTCTGGGCTTGGCTGCACGGATTGGCTGATAGTGGTTATATCTCGCCGGTAGCGATGGAGCGGCTGGTAGTGGTCGACAAAGTGGACGCTGCACTCGAGGCTTGCGCGCCCGTCTGAGTTCGGTCGGCAACAGAATCGGGGGTGTACGGTGTCCGATCGCGACGGTGCTGCGCGCACCGCGGTCAGCCTGACCGATATCGCATCTGGGGTCGCCGGCGTTGTTGCCGATATACCGGTGATCATGCGAGGGGTGCTGACCGGGTTGCTGGCTTGGCCGAACTCGAAGAAGTCGATCGGGTCCGTCTTCCAACAGCGGGCCGCTCGTTACGGGGACCGGGTCTTCCTCAGGTTCGGCGATCAGCAAGTGAGCTACCGCGACGCCAACGCGACCGCCAACCGGTACGCCGCGGTGCTGGCCGCACGCGGCGTCGGCCCGCACGACGTCGTTGCGATCATGCTGCGCAACTCGCCTAACGCGGTGCTGGCGATGTTGGCTGTGGTCAAGTGCGGCGCCATCGCAGGCATGCTCAACTACAACCAGCGCGACGAGGTGTTGGCGCACAGCCTGGGTCTGCTCGACGCCAAGGTGTTGATCGCGGAGACCGACCTGCTCAGCGTCGTCACCGAATGCGGTGGCTGCAGCGGCAGCGAACCGCTGACCATCGAGGATCTAGAGCGATTCGCCGCGACAGCACCCGCCACCAACCCGGCCACGGCGGCTGCGGTGCTAGCCAAGGACACCGCCTTCTACATTTTCACCTCGGGCACCACCGGGTTCCCCAAGGCTAGCGTGATGACCCACCACCGGTGGCTGCGCGCGCTGGGTGCATTCGGCGGGCTGGGGTTGCGGCTGAAGGGCTCCGACACGCTGTATAGCTGCCTACCGCTGTACCACAACAACGCGTTGACGGTCGCGGTGGCCTCGGTTGTCAATTCGGGCGCGACATTGGCCCTGGGTCAGTCGTTTTCGGCGTCGCGGTTCTGGGAGGAGACGATTGCCAGCCGGGCCACGGCGTTCATCTACATCGGCGAAATCTGCCGTTATCTGCTCAACCAGCCGGCCAAGCCGACCGACCGCAAGCACCGGGTACGCCTGATCGCCGGCAACGGGCTGCGACCGGAGATCTGGAGCGAGTTCACCACACGTTTTGGCATCGCGCGAGTGTGTGAGTTCTATGCTTCCAGCGAAGGCAACACCGCTTTTATCAATATCTTCAATGTGTCCGGGACTACCGGGTTCTCGCCGATGCCGCTGGCGTATGTGGCGTACGACTCCGACACCGGTGCTCCGCTGCGTGACGAGAACGGGTGGGTGCGTCGGGTGCCGTCCGGTGAACCCGGCTTGTTACTCAGCCCGGTCAACTGGCTGCAGCCGTTCGACGGTTACACCGACAAAGCGTCAAGCGAAACAAAGTTGGTGCGCGACGCTTTCCGGGCGGGCGACTGCTGGTTCAATTCGGGCGACGTGATGCGGCCGCAGGGCATGCGCCATGCCGCGTTCGTCGACCGGCTTGGCGACACGTTCCGCTGGAAGGGTGAGAACGTCGCCACCACACAGGTCGAGGCGGCGCTGGCGTGCGACAAGTCTGTCGAGGAGTGCACGGTTTTCGGTGTCGAGGTTCCACGCACCGGCGGCCGCGCCGGGATGGCGGCGATCAAGCTGCGCGACGGCGCCGAATTCGACGGCCGATCGTTGGCTCGCGCGGTGTATGACCAGCTGCCGGCCTACGCGCTGCCGCTGTTCGTGCGGGTGGTGGAGTCGATCGTGCACACCACCACATTCAAGAGCCGCAAGGTGGAGCTGCGCAAGCAGGCCTATAGCCCCGACGTAGCGGACCCGCTGTACGTGTTGGCCGGCCGCGCCGACGGCTACGTGCCCTACTACGACGGCTACCCCGCCGAGGTGTCGGCCGGTAAGCGACCGCAAAGCTAGACGCCCCCTTGCCGAGCGTGCGGCCAGCCGCACGTTCGGCGTCGAGTGTGCGGCTGGCCGCACACTCGCGTGGGGCACTATTGATTGGTGCAGTCAACGCTGTGCGGCCGGCCGGTCGCAGCGGATCGCCCGCTGATCATGGCGATCGTCAACCGCACCCCGGACTCGTTCTATGACCGGGGCGCGACCTTCACCGACGAGGCCGCCCGGGCTGCCGCGCACCGGGCCGTCGCCGAGGGCGCCGATGTCATCGACGTCGGCGGCGTCAAAGCAGGACCCGGTCAGGGTGTTGACGCAGACACCGAGACCGCCCGGTTGGTGCCGTTCATCGAATGGCTGCGCAGCGCCTATCCAGACCTGCTGATCAGCGTCGACACCTGGCGATCAGAGGTGGCAAGACTGGCCTGCACCGCAGGCGCCGACCTGATCAACGACAGCTGGGGTGGCGTCGACCCGGCCATGCCCGAGGTCGCCGCCGAGTTCGGCGTGGGCCTGGTGTGTTCGCATACCGGTGGCGCGCTGCCCCGCACGCGTCCCTTCCGGGTGAGTTACGGCACGACGACCCGCGGTGTGGTGGACGATGTGATTCGCGCACTCACCGCCGCCGCCCAGCGGGCGGTCGCGGCCGGAGTAGCCCGCGATTCGGTGTTGGTCGACCCGACCCACGATTTTGGCAAGAACACCTTCCACGGGCTGCTGTTGTTGCGTCATGTGGACGAACTTGTTAAGACCGGGTGGCCCGTGCTCATGTCGTTGAGCAATAAGGACTTCGTCGGGGAGACTCTGGGCGTGGGTTTGACCGAACGGCTCGAGGGGACGTTGGCTGCCACCGCGTTGGCGGCGGCAGCTGGCGCCCGCATGTTTCGGGTGCACGAGGTCGGAGCGACCCGGCGGGTCCTGGAGATGGTGGCCTCGATCCAGGGGACGCGCCCGCCGACGCGCACGGTGAGGGGACTCGCATGACGGCATCGGAGCTGGTCGCCAGCGCGCTAGCGGCCCGGCCCGGGGATGCGTGGCTCGCGGACCGCAGCTGGAGCCGTCCAGCCTGGACGATCGACGAATTGGTGGCAGCCAAGGCCGGGCGGACGATCTCGGTGGTGCTGCCGGCCCTCAACGAGGAACAAACCGTCGAATCGGTGATCGACAGCATCTCACCGCTGGTCTCCGACCGTGCGGGGCTGGTCGATGAATTGATCGTGCTGGACTCGGGCTCGACGGACGAGACCGAGATCCGGGCCATCGCTGCCGGCGCCCGAGTGGTCAGCCGTGAACAGGCGGTGCCTGAGGTCCCGACCCGGCCCGGCAAGGGTGAGGCATTGTGGCGCTCGCTCGCCGTTACCAGCGGCGACATTGTGGTGTTCGTCGATTCTGATCTGATCAACCCGCACCCGATGTTCGTGCCGTGGCTGGTCGGCCCGCTGCTCACCGGTGACGGCATTCACCTGGTCAAAGGTTTTTACCGGCGGCCGCTCAACAGCAACGATGTCAGCGGCAGCGCGCGTGCCACCGGTGGCGGGCGGGTCACCGAGTTGGTGGCCCGGCCGTTGTTGGCGTCGCTGCGGCCGGAGTTGGGCTACGTGCTGCAGCCGCTGAGCGGCGAGTACGCAGCCACCCGCGAACTGCTGACAGCGCTTCCCTTCGCGCCGGGCTATGGCGTGGAGATCGGTCTGCTGGTCGATACCTTTGACCGGCTGGGCCTCGACGCGATCGCGCAGGTCAACCTCGGCGTTCGAGCGCACCGCAACCGGCCGCTGGCCGAGTTGGGCGCCATGAGCCGTCAGGTCATTGCGACCTTGCTGTCGCGTTGCGGTATTCCCGACTCTGGGGTCGGGCTGACCCAATTCTTTGTCGACGAGTCCGACGGTGACGGCTACACCCGGCACACGTGGCCGGTGTCGCTGGCCGATCGGCCGCCGATGAACAGGGTGCGGCCGCGTTAGGAGCGATCGCAAGCGCGGCGCTGCCGGGCGCAGCGGGTCGCGACTGTTGGATTGGGAGCGATCGCAAGCGCGGCGCTGCCGGGCGCAGCGGGTCGCGACTATCAGATAGGGCAATATCGTTCCCGTGGCGTTGGTGTTGCTGTACCTGGTGGTGCTGGTCTTTGTCGCGATTGTGCTGTTTGGCGCGGCCAGCCTGCTGTTCGGTCGCGGCGAGCGGCTGCCGCCCTTGCCTCGCGGGACGACGGCGACAGTGCTGCCCGCGCACGGCGTTACCCGCGCTGACGTCGACGCCGTCAAGTTCACCCAGGTGTTGCGCGGGTACAAGCCCAGCGAGGTGGACTGGGTGCTGGACCGGCTCGGCCGCGAGCTCGAGGCGTTACGTGGTCAGCTGGCGGCGACCGCAGACACCGAAGCAGATGCCGATGTCTCGAATGTCCCCAACGGGGACGACGGTCAGGATGTCACGTGAGCCGCATCGACGACGGGCTGGTTCGCTGTGGCTGGGCCGACGTTCCATCCGGGCCCCACTGGCAGCTGTATCGCACCTATCACGACCAAGAGTGGGGCCGCCCAGTACACGGCGGAGCGGCCTTGTTCGAGCGGATGAGCCTGGAGGCCTTTCAAAGTGGTCTGTCGTGGCTGATCATCCTGCGCAAGCGGGAGAATTTCCGGCGCGCCTTCTCCGGGTTCGATATCGAGAAGGTAGCCGGTTATACCGATGCCGATGTGCAACGGCTGTTGGTCGACGACGGAATCGTGCGCAACCGCGCCAAGATTGAGGCGACGATCACCAACGCGCGTGCGGCCGCTGACCTGGGGTCTGCAGCGGACCTGTCCGAGTTATTGTGGTCATTCGCCCCACAGCCGCGGCCCAGGCCCGCTGACGGATCCGAAATCCCCTCGACCAGTGCGGAATCGAAGGCTATGGCGCGTGAATTGAAGCGACGCGGATTCCGCTTCGTCGGGCCTACTACGGCCTATGCGCTGATGCAGGCGACGGGGATGGTCGACGACCACATCCGCGCTTGCTGGGTGCCCCCAACCCGGTGACCCCAGCGGGTCGTCCACCGCCCCGTTGTCGGGACACCCCCAGCCGCGCAGCGGCGAGGGGGACGGCGAGGGGGAGCCGGGCAACTAGGCGCAGCACCCTGGTTAGGCCTGAGAACCGGGTCTTTGTGCACTCGCCGACCTGAATAGGGAACAATAGAGGGGTGATTTGGCAGTTCAATGTCGGGTATTACTGGAAATCCACTGACGGGGCATGCTCGGCGCCGAACAGGTCCGCGAGGGCGGGCCAGCTTGAATTTGGAGGGAGCACACGATGGCGGCGATGAAGCCCCGGACCGGAGACGGTCCTTTGGAAGCGACGAAGGAGGGGCGCGGCATCGTGATGCGGGTACCGCTAGAAGGTGGTGGCCGACTCGTCGTCGAGCTGACACCGGACGAAGCCGCCGCTCTGGGTGACGAACTTAAGGGTGTTACCAGCTAAACCGGTCAGTTGGCAGGTAGTCCTGGTTATGCACAGACTTTCCGGTAGATGTTCAGCGTCTGTTCGGCGACGTGGGCCCAGGAGAATTCCTCGATGCAGCGCTGGCGTCCGGCGTGGCCGTAGCGTTCGGCTTTTCCTGGGTCGGCGACCAACTCATTGACCGCCGTAGCCAATCTGCCCTGGTAACCTTTTGCGTCGTCAGGGTCGTAATGCACCAATGACCCGGTGATCCCGTCGGCGACTACTTCGGGTATCCCGCCGACGTCGGAGGCCACTACCGCCGTCCCGCACGCCATTGCCTCCAGGTTGACGATTCCCAACGGCTCGTACACCGACGGGCACACGAAGACTGTTGCTGCCGAAAGTACTTCGCGTATCTTCCCGATGGGAAGCATCTCCCGGATCCAAAACACCCCGGTGCGAGTGCGGGCCAGTTCGGAGACGGCGGCCCGCACTTCATCGGCTAACTCCGGGGTATCGGGAGCACCGGCGCACAGCACCACCTGCACGTCCGGGCTAAATCGGTGTGCGGCCGCCACCAGATGGGCGACACCCTTCTGTCGGGTGATCCGTCCCACGAACGCCACGGTGGGCCGGCTGGGATCGATGCCGACCTCGGCCAGTACCGACCCGGTACGCACCGGCCCGGCCGGATACCACACATCGGTGTCGATCCCATTCCGGACGACGTGCACCAGGCTCGGATCCAGCGTGGGATAGACCCGCAGCATGTCGTCGCGCATACCGGAGCTAACCGCGATGATCGCGTGAGCACCCAGCACCGCGGTGTGCTCCACCCACGTCGACACCCGGTAGCCGCCACCGAGTTGTTCGGCTTTCCATGGGCGCAGCGGCTCAAGCGAGTGTGCGGTCAGCACATGGGGAATGTCGTAGAGCAACGCGGCGAGATGCCCGGCCAGACCGGTGTACCAGGTATGCGAATGCACGATGGTGGCCGCTGACGCGGCATTGGCCATCATCAGATCCGACGACAAGGTAGACAGCGCCGCGTTGGCATCGTGGAACCGGGGGTCGGGCTGATGGGCCTGCACTGCATGGGCGCCCGGACGGGGTGCGCCCATGCAGTGCACATCGACCACGCACCGACGGCGCAATTGTGCGACCAGTTCGGTGACGTGTACCCCGGCCCCGCCGTAGACCTCCGGTGGGTACTCCCGAGTCATCATGGCCACTCGCATACCGGCACCGTAATGCGGCGACCCCGAATTTTCGAGTGGCCGCCGAGTCGGGCCGAAGAACTCGAACTGCCCGTCGAACCGAGGCCAAATACCTTGACGGACAGCCCTCCAGGACGGCGCCATCGAGGGATTCCCCCTGGCAGCGGTGCGCGGCGGCCGATAGGTTTGGAGCCATGAGGGAAGTGCCACACGTGCTGGGCATTGTGTTGGCCGGCGGTGAGGGCAAGCGGTTGTACCCACTGACCGCGGACCGGGCCAAGCCCGCTGTTCCCTTCGGGGGCGCCTATCGGCTGATTGATTTCGTGCTCTCTAATCTGGTCAACGCCCGTTACCTGAGGATTTGCGTTCTCACTCAATACAAGTCGCATTCCCTAGACCGCCACATTTCGCAAAACTGGCGGTTGTCGGGCCTCGCCGGTGAATACATCACGCCGGTGCCAGCACAGCAGCGGCTCGGTCCACGCTGGTACACCGGCTCGGCGGACGCGATCTATCAATCACTCAACCTCATTTATGACGAAGACCCTGACTACCTAGTGGTTTTCGGCGCCGACCACGTATACCGGATGGACCCCGAGCAGATGGTCCGGTTCCACGTCGACAGCGGGGCCGGCGCCACGGTGGCCGGCATTCGGGTTCCGCGCAGCGACGCCACCGCGTTCGGCTGCATTGACGCCGACGACTCTGGCCGTATCCGCCGTTTCGCTGAGAAGCCGCTCGACCCGCCCGGGACACCGAACGACCCCGATACGACGTTTGTCTCGATGGGCAACTACGTCTTCACCACCAAGGTGCTCGTCGACGCGATTCGCGCCGACGCCGATGACGACCACTCGGATCACGACATGGGCGGTGACATCATCCCGCGGCTGGTGGCCGACGGGATGGCTGCGGTGTATGACTTCTCCGACAACGAGGTGCCTGGCGCCACCGACCGGGACCGCGCCTACTGGCGCGACGTGGGCACGCTGGACGCGTTCTATGACGCCCACATGGATCTGGTGTCGGTGCATCCGGTGTTTAACCTGTACAACAAGCGTTGGCCGATTCGCGGTGAGTCGGAGAATCTGGCGCCGGCGAAGTTTGTCAACGGTGGCTCTGCTCAAGAATCGGTGGTGGGTGCGGGGAGCATCATTTCGGCGGCCTCGGTACGCAACTCGGTGCTGTCGTCGAATGTCGTGGTCGACGACGGCGCGATCGTGGAGGGCAGTGTCATCATGCCGGGTGCTCGGGTCGGCCGCGGCGCGGTGGTGCGCCACGCGATCTTGGACAAGAACGTCGTCGTCGGGCCCGGTGAGATGGTTGGCGTGGATCTCGAGAAGGATCGGGAACGCTTCGCGATCAGTGCTGGCGGGGTAGTCGCGGTCGGCAAGGGTGTGTGGATCTAGCCCGACGTAGGTTAGGCCAGCCGTTGAATCATGTCGACGAGGTTGTCGATGTCTATCGACACACCGGTAAACTATGGCCGTGGTTGATCACTCTTCGCAGAGCAATTACGTGCCTGCGTCACGAGGCCGCCGGTCGTCGCAGCTTTCCGGCGACGACCGCGAACAGGCAATCCTGGCTGTCGCTGAACGGCTCCTGGCGGAGCGACCGCTGGGTGACTTCTCCGTCGATGACCTAGCCAAAGGCGCCGGAATCTCGCGCCCAACCTTTTATTTCTATTTCCCGTCAAAGAACGCGGTATTGCTGTCGCTGCTCGATCATCTGAACATCAAGTCACGCTCGGCGGTTGAAGCACTCGCCGAACAGCTACCCGCGGACCCCGCCGCGGTTTGGCGGGCCGCAATCACGGCCTTCTTCGAGGCGTGCGGAACTCACCGAGCGGTGGCCGTTGCTGGTGCCGCGGCCAAAGCCACTAACCCCGAGGTGCGCCAGCTGTGGTCCAAGGTTATGCAGCAGTGGATCGACTACAACACAGCTGCGATCAAGGCCGAGCGCAAGCGCGGCGCAGCCCCCGACACCGTTCCCGCCGAGGATCTGGCAGTGGCTCTGCAACTGATGACCGAACGAGTGATGGCCGCGACATTCGCCGATGAAAAGCCATCGATCCCCGAGAAGAAAGTTGTCGACACGCTCGTGCATATCTGGCTGGCCAGCGTTTACGGCAGCTGACCGCTCACCACACGTGGGGCGCCAGCCGATATCGCACCCGCTGCGTGTATTCGCGGTATCCGCTCAATTCTTGGGTAAGCATCTTCTCCTCGTCGAGGATGCGGAAGACGAGCCCCGCCACACCAGGGATCACCAGCAGCAGCCCCCAGTAGGACCCGAGCGCCAGCGGTATGCCCAACATCATGATCACGTTTCCGACATACATCGGGTGTCGGACGAACTTGTAGACACCGCCAGCGATCACCGTCTGGCCTGCCTCTACGGTGACAGTGGCTGCCGCGTAGCTGTTTTGGATTATCACCAACATGGCGATACCGAGCCCGGCCGCTACCAACACATCACCCAGCAAGGACACCCGGGTAGGTACCGACGACCATCCCATCCGATGGTCTACTGCGCTCACAATCATCATCGCGAACAGGTCCACAACCGCACCGGTGATGACGATCTTTTGCACGGTTCTGCCTTCTGCTCGTGGGCCGGCGCGCATCCGTCGCCGCAACGCAGCAGGGTTCGTCCGGGCCAAGTAGATGGCGGGGGAGACCGATGCGGCTGTGAATACGCCGATGAAAACCCATGCCTGCCAATAATTGAACGTGCCGGCCGGTAAGAATAAGAGCAAACTCACCACGGCCAGTCCATACACTGATGATGCGATGAGTCGAACACCGATCTTCATGATTCTATGCACCTCGCTGTCGCAGGCCTGCTGAGCCAACCTAACTACGTAGATCGCGTCGTCGGAAAGACGTTGCTCCCAATGCTATTAGCACTGCATCGATCGCCAGCAGCCAAAGCAACGGCACGACGGTGAAGTCACCGCCACCCACCCGAGGAATGTGTGCGAATGGTTCAAGGTCGAGCATCCACTGCGGGAATCCGGCTAACGAACCGATCAAGTACAGCGCAACGAATGCGGCCAGCACGCCCCATGCCACCGGCGTGAACCTCGGTGCGAGACCGAACAATCCGACCGTCACTGCGGCCAACAACCAGACGGCGGGCAGCTGCACTGCCGCGGTGCCGACCACGATGGCCGCCTTGCCGCCGACGTCGCCCGCCGCGGCGCCGTAGACGAGGCCGAACGCTAGCCCTGCGACCAGCATTGCCGCCGTGGATCCAACCAACGCAGCAGCCAAATGACTTGCCAGCCAACGAGTTCGGAGAACCGCGCCGGCCAACACCGGCTCGGCTCGCTGGCTGGATTCTTCCTGGTACAGTCGCAGGGTGAGCGAGATGGCGAACGCGGCAGCCACCATGGCTATCATCGTGAACGCCACCGTGATGAAGGCCTGCTCGAGCGCATCAATCCTCGTGCCGCCCATGCGGGCGACGATGTTACGTGCCATGGTGCTGTCACCGAGCTCGTCGCCGATGCCGTGCACCACGCTGCCCATCACCACGCCATACAGGCATAGGCCGACGGTCCATAGCAGGATCGCGCCCCGGTCCAGCCGCCACGTCAGCCCGGTGGCGCTGCGCAGTCCCGCCGCGGCGGTGGCGGGACCGGTGCGTTCGGGGATCAGTCCCGCGCCGACATCGCGGCCGGCGAGCAGCCGGTAGGCCGCCAGGGTGAGCACGACTGTCGTCGTCAGGGGTAGCAGCAGCACCCACCAGCGATCGCCCGCATACGGCCGCACCTGCAGTGACCACCCCAGTGGGGAGAGCCACGACAACGTGCCCGAACCGGCATCACCGATGGCGCGCACCGTGAATGCCGTCGCCAGCACGGTGAACGCGGCGCCGCGGGCGACCCGGGCGCTCGGTGAGAGCTGCGCGGCCACCGCGGCCACGGCGGTGAAGACCAGACCGGAGCATGTCAGCGCCGCCCCGAAGGCCAGCGATCCGCCGGCCGGAATGTCGGTGGTGAGCAATCCCGCCGCCCCGATCGCACCGGTGGCGATCGACGCCCCGATCGACAACGTCAGTGCCGCGGTGAGGCTGGCATTACGGCCGACGGCGGTCGAGTCGATTAGCTCGGTGCGGCCGGTCTCCTCGTCGGCACGGGTGTGCCGGATCACGGTGAGGATGACTGCTACCGCGATGATCAAGTGGAACATCCCTGCCTTCCAAATGCCTACCGCCCCAAGGCTGTTGTTGTAAACCTGGCCGTAGAGGGCGCGCTGGGCGGGGCTGGCCATGATGGTGGCCGCCAACATGGCGCGGCTGGCCTCGGTGGGGTAGATCTTCGAGATGCTGCCCACGTACACGCTGGCCAGCGGCAGTGACAGCAGCAACACCCACAGCGGCAACACGACTCGGTCGCGCCGCAGGTAGAGCCGCAACATGCCCAACGTGCCGGAGAAGTTGGAACCGGTGCCTGGCGCCGGGTGCGACGGATGTTGTGGTCGATCCAGGGTTGCGGTGCTCATAGTGCCGGCACCTCTTCGGTGACGTCCCCAATGTCGTAGTGGCGCAGGAAGAGCTCCTCGAGCGTGGGCGGCTGGCTGACCAGGCTGCGCACGCCGGCGTCGCCGAGCACTCGGATCAGTTGCCCGAGGCTTTCGCTGTCGACCTGGGCACGCAGCGTGTTGCCGTCGACGCTGACGTCCTCGACACCCTTGATCCGGCTGATATCGCCAGGATCACCGATCATTTCGGCTTTGATCGAGGTGCGGCTCAGGTGCCGCAGCGAGTCCAGTGAACCGCTCTCGACGGTCTGGCCGGCCCGGATGATGGTCACTCGTTGGCACAGCGCCTCTGTTTCGGCCAGGATGTGGCTGGACAACAGCACCGTCACGCCGCGGTCACGCGCTTCGCCAACACACTGCTGAAACACGTTCTCCATCAACGGGTCCAATCCGCTGCTCGGCTCGTCCAAGAGCAGCAGCCCGGCCCGCGACGAAAATGCCGAAATCAGGGAGACCTTTTGACGGTTGCCTTTCGAGTAGGTGCGGGACTTTTTATGCGGGTCAAGGTCGAAGCGCTCGATCAGCTCGGCGCGGCGCTTCTCGTCGATGCCGCCGCGCATGCGGGCCAGCAAATCGATGGTCTCGCCGCCCGTCAGTGACGGCCACAGTGTGACATCGCCTGGCACATAAGCGATCTGGCGGTGCAATTCGACGGCATCGGTCCACGGGTCGCCACCCAGCAACCGGACGCTTCCGCCGTCGGCCTTCGCCAGGCCCAGCAGGATGCGGATGGTGGTGGACTTCCCGGCACCGTTCGGTCCCAGGAAGCCGTGCACTTCGCCTTGGCGCACCGTCAGGTCAAGGCCGTCCAGCGCCCGCACTGAACCGAAATTCTTTCTCAGATTGCGGATTTCGATGGGAAAATTGACGGAGTTTTTAGTTGGCATGGGATTCTCCTTGATTCTCTGCAGCCAGAAAGGCGTCGTACATGGTCCGGTCGGTCAGCAGGCCTTCGCTATAGACCTCGAGTGCGGGCAGCACCATATCGCGCGAATAGTCGCGCAGCACCGCACGCAGATCCGTTGGGGTTGCATGCATTTGCAGATAGAGCAGGAAACCGCCGCCACCGGTGATGGCCAAATACCTGGCCCGGGCATGCGGATCACGGCTGGGCATAATGGTGCCCGCCCGCACGCCTTCGTCTATGTACTCTTCGGCATTGTCAATCATGCGCTGCCACAACATTTTCGCCAGGTCGCCGCCGGACTGCATGCTGCGCACCAGGTAGGCCATCAGCGGGGCGTAGGACTCGATCGCGGCGAGCTGTCCGAACCAGGTGGCCGGATCGTTGGACCTCAGCGCCTCCGATTTGCTGCTGCGGATCTCTTCGGCAACGTAATCGTCGCAGGCTTTGCGCAGGCCGTCCTTGGAGCCGAAGTGGTGGATGACCAGCGACGCGCTTACCCCCGCTGCTTCGGCGATCGCGCGTACCCCAACACCGAAGCCATGCTGCCCGAACTGTTCGATGGCCGCATCGCGGATCCGAGCGGCAGCGGTCAGATCCACTGAACGCATGTTCAGGAGATTAAACGTGCGTTCAGTCCTCGGTCAAGGATGTGGTGCGTTAGGAATCCGTAAAAGTTGGTTACTCGCGGACTGCGGCCAGCAGGCCGTCACCGAGCGGCACCAGCGCCGGGGTGAGTCGCTCGTCCTCGGCGATGAGTCGGGCTGCCTCGCGGACCGCGGTCACCTCGGCATCGCGTGCCGCGGGATCACCGGCTCGCCCGCCTAACGCCGCTCGGTGCACCACGATGACCCCGCCGGATCGCAGCAGTCGCACGCCCTCAACGACGTAATCCGGCTGGTCGATCGGGTCGGCGTCGATGAACACCAGGTCGTAAGATTCGTCGGCGAGCCGGGTCAGGACATCTTGGGCGCGGCCGCTGATCAGCCGGGTGCGCGACGGTCCGACACCCGCCTCGGAGAACGCCTGTTTGGCCAGCCGCAGATACTCGGGCTCGATATCGATCGTGGTCAAAACACCGTCGTCGCTCATGCCGGACAACAACCAGAGTCCGCTGACCCCGGCACCGGTACCCACCTCAGCGACGGCCTTGCCGCCGCTGAGCTTGGTCAGCAGGCTCAGCAGTGCCCCGACCGCGGGCGTTACCGCCCCGGCGCCGATCTCCGCGGAGCGTTCGCGAGCACTAGCCAAGATGGCGTCTTCTGATATCGATCCCTCCGCGTGCGCGAAGAGTGAATCGGCTCGACTAGCGGCAGCCTGGCCAGGGGTGACCGAGCGGTTATCGGTACCGTCCATGCCCGCAGCGTATGTCGAATTCGCAGCGTGGTCGGGCAGGCGCGCTTAGCGTGGCGACGGCGAGCGCCGGCCCTATGGCCGGCGCGAGTTAGGAGTCGCGCAATGAGACCCAGCGTGGCGACGGCGAGCGCCGGCCCTATGGCCGGCGCGACACGCTCTGAGGCCGCGGAGCGACGAACGTCACATTCTCGGTGTCCACCGCCGATATCTGCTGTGTAGATCTGGTCACGATACGGTTTCTCAGGCAAACCTCAGTTTGCTCCTATATCGCGCATACGCCGATGGGCGACGGTATCGATATGGAACGCGGAGGGTGCTGGACCGGGAATACACAATGCCAGCTGCGTGTTGCGCCCGGTGACGAACTGCCTACCCTTGAAGGCAGGGCAAATCCGGAGGATCCGATCATTACCACGCTGTTGAGCCCGACCACCATGTCTCATCCCCTACCCAGCCGCGACGACGACTGGGTAGAACCATTTGACGCGTTGCAGGGCACCGCGGTTTTCGACGCGACTGGGGACAAGGCAACGATGCCGTCGTGGGATGAACTGGTGCGTCAACATGCGGATCGGGTGTACCGGCTGGCCTATCGGCTTTCGGGCAATCAGCACGACGCTGAGGACCTGACGCAGGAGACCTTCATTCGGGTGTTCCGATCGGTCCAGAACTACCAGCCAGGAACCTTTGAAGGCTGGCTGCACCGCATCACGACGAACCTGTTCCTCGACATGGTCCGCCGGCGGGCCCGCATCCGCATGGACGCCTTGCCCGACGATTACGACCGGGTGCCTGCCGACGAGCCCAATCCCGAGCAGATCTACCACGATTCGAGGTTGGGACCTGATCTACAGGCCGCCCTGGATTCACTGCCGCCGGAGTTTCGTGCCGCTGTTGTGCTGTGTGACATCGAGGGTTTGTCCTACGAGGAGATCGGTGCAACCTTGGGTGTGAAGCTGGGCACCGTACGTAGCCGCATCCACCGCGGACGTCAGGCGCTACGCGACTACCTAGCCGCGCATCCCGCACACGACGCCGACGCCATGCAGATTAAGTCGGCTTAGTCCTGCCAACTCCCCGGTCGTGCTGGGGTTTTGCCGGCTCTATGCGGGTATTGGGCACCGCGCCGCGCTACATTCGAGGTATGGGTGGCAGCGAAAGGGGTTGGTGATGGCCGGCCCGGAAAACATGGGACAGGTGTTCCGGCGCGCGTTCTCCTGGCTCCCTGCACAATTTGCGTCCCAGAGTGATGCGCCAGTCGGCGCGGCGCGCCGGTTCGGCTCCACCGAGCACCTGTCCGTCGAGGCAATCGCGGCGTTCGTCGACGGTGAGTTGCGGATGAACGCGCACTTGCGAGCCGCACACCACCTTTCGCTGTGCGCCCAATGCGCGGCCGAAGTGGATGATCAGAGCCGAGCACGTGCAGCGCTGCGTGACTCCCACCCGATTCGGATCCCGAGCACGTTACTCGGATTGTTGGCTGAAATTCCGCACTGTCCACCCGACGACACATCTCCAGTTTCGGAGCCGGTTTCGGAGCCTTTTTCGGACGGACCAGTATCCGACCGTTTCGTTGATGGCGAGGTCCGTGACCAGCGGAAGCGTCGATAGCTTGACGGCCGCGTGCCGGAGCTCAGGTGATAGCTGCTGGCTGCGTGGCCGCGTGCCGACCAATCGGGGACCGTGGATACTAGGGTGGACACGTCTCGAGCGCTCAGAAGAGGATCCAAAGAGGATAATGTGACCTCCGACCAAGGCAACGACCCTGGCCAAAAAAGCGGCCAAAGCCCCGGCCATCGCCTGGCACCGCGCCCCGTCTCTCGGCCGCCGGTCGACGCGGCATCGCGTCAGACGTTCGGTCGCCCCCGTGGGCTGCGGGGATCCTTTGTAGCCGAATATGTGCGCCCACAGAAGTATCGGGACCGCAGCGAATTCCGGCCTGATGATCAACCGGCCGACCCCGTCCTTGCCGAAGCGTTCAGCCGGCCATTCGGGAGCAGCGATTCGCTGCAGCGCCATCCTGTCGATGCGGGCGCGCTGGCTGCTGAGAGAGACGTCGACCAGTCGGACGAACCCGACGATCCGTGGCGAGACCCTGCGGCTGCGGCCGCTCTGGGGAGTCCTGCAGTGTCTCCGCCGATGCCGCACACCGCATTGGGCCGGGGCGGCAAGCTCGGCGTGCGCGATGTGTTATTTGGCGGCAGGGTGTCCTACCTTGCTCTGGTCATCTTGGTCCTGATTGCGTTGGTGATTGGCGCGGTCGGCGGTGTAATCGGTCGTAAGACGGCTGAAGTCGTCGACGCGTTCACCACGTCGAAAGTGACGCTGGCAACCAATCACAATGCTGAAGAGCCGGCCGGTCGGTTCGCCAAGGTGGCGGCGGCCATCGCCGACTCGGTGGTGACGATTGAGTCGAAGAGCGACCAGGAGGGTATGCAGGGCTCCGGCGTCATCGTTGACGGCCGCGGCTACATTGTCACCAACAACCACGTGATTTCGGAGGCGGCCAACAATCCCAGCCAGTTCAAGACGACCGTGGTGTTCAACGATGGCAAGGAAGTGCCCGTCAACCTGGTGGGCCGCGACCCCAAGACCGACCTGGCCGTCCTCAAGGTCGACAACGTGGACAACCTGACCGTGGCGCGGCTTGGTGATTCCGGCAAGGTGCGGGTTGGCGACGAGGTCCTGGCGGCAGGTGCGCCGCTGGGGCTGCGCAGCACCGTGACCCACGGCATCGTCAGCGCGCTGCACCGCCCCGTCCCGTTGTCGGGAGAGGGATCCGACACCGACACCGTGATAGACGCCATCCAGACCGACGCCTCAATTAACCACGGCAACTCTGGTGGTCCGCTGATCGATATGGATTCCCAGGTGATCGGCATCAACACTGCCGGCAAGTCACTGTCGGACAGCGCCAGCGGGCTGGGCTTTGCGATCCCGGTCAACGAGATGAAATCGGTTGCGCAAGCACTGATCAAGGACGGCAAGATCGTGCACCCGACGCTGGGGATCAGCACCCGGTCGGTGAGCAATGCGATCGCGTCCGGTGCCCAGGTGGCCAATGTGAAGGCAGGAAGCCCCGCGCAAAAGGGCGGAATCCTGGAAAACGACGTCATAGTTAAGGTCGGCAACCGGAAAGTCGCCGACGCTGATGAGTTCGTCGTCGCCGTGCGGCAGCTGACCATTGGACAGGACGCCCCGATAGAGGTGGTCCGCGACGGTCGGCACGTCACGCTGACGGTGAAACCCGACCCCGATACCAGCTCGTGATGATCGCAAGCGCGGCGCAGCCGGCCGCAGCGGGTCATCACCATCCGACCTAGGTGTTCGCCAACATCGGCTGGGGGGAAATGCTCGTCCTTGTGGTGGTCGGGCTGGTGGTGCTTGGTCCGGAACGGCTTCCCGGAGCCATCCGCTGGACATCGGGCGCACTGCGGCAGGCGCGCGATTACCTCAGCGGTGTGACCAACCAGCTGCGCGAGGACATCGGCCCCGAGTTCGACGACCTGCGTGGCCAACTCGGTGAGCTACAGAAGCTGCGGGGTATGACACCGCGTGCGGCGCTGACCAAGCACCTCCTCGACGGCGATGACTCCCTGCTTACGGGGAATTTCGATCAGCCGGTGAACGACACGCCGGTACCGCCGGCCGAGCCACGGCCTGGCGACCACACTCCGTTCGACACCGACGCAACCTGAACCGCGTGCCGTAAGCCCGCGAAGGTGCGCGGATGTACGCATTTTGCGGCGTGTCCTTGTACAGACGCGCACGCTCGCGGGAGGCGGGTTAACGCCGCGACGGGTCGAGTCCCAGCGACATGCCCGCCAGTCCGCGGCGCCGTGACGACAGCTCGTCGGCGATGCGGAGCAGTTCCTTACCTACCGGCGAATCCGGTGCGCTCAGCACGATCGGTATGCCCGAATCACCGGCGGCTACCAGCGCGGGATCCAGCGGGATCTGACCCAGCAGCGGCACCTCGGCGCCAACCGCGCGGGAGAGCCGCTCCGCGACCTGTTGGCCGCCGCCCGCGCCGAAAACCTGCAACGTTGAGCCGTCAGGCAGCACCAGCCCGGACATGTTCTCCACCACACCCGCCAGGCGCTGCCGGGTCTGCAGCGCGATGCTGCCGGCTCGTTCGGCGACCTCGGCCGCGGCCAGCTGCGGCGTGGTCACCACAAGAATCTCAGCGTTGGGGATCAGCTGAGCCACCGAGATGGCGATGTCGCCGGTACCCGGCGGCAGATCGAGCAGCAGCACATCCAGATCGCCCCAATACACGTCGGCTAGGAACTGCTGCAATGCCCGGTGCAGCATGGGCCCGCGCCACACTACCGGCGTATTACCCTCGGTGAACTGCGCGATCGAAATGACCTTCACTTCGTGCGCGATGGGCGGCAGGATCATCGACTCAACTTGGGTGGGCCGGTCGCTGCTGCCCATCATCCGGGGGATGGAGTGACCGTGGATGTCGGCATCCAGCACGCCGACCGACAGACCACGGGCGGCCATCGCTGCGGCCAGGTTGACCGTGACGGTGGACTTTCCGACTCCGCCCTTGCCGGACGCGACCGCATACACCCGGGTCAACGAGCTGGGCTGGGCGAACGGGATGACGGGCTCGCGAGCATCCCCACGCAGCTGCTTGCGCAGCTCGGTGCGCTGCTCATCGCTCATCACGTCCAGATTGACCCGCACCGCTTTGGTGCCGGGAACGTCGGTGACCGCCTTGGTGACCCGCTCGCTGATTTCGGACTTCTTCGGGCAGCTGGCGATGGTGAGGTAAATCCCAATCTGCACATTGCCGTCCGGCTCGATGTCGATACTTTTGACCATCCCGAGTTCGGTAATGGGGCGCCGCAGTTCGGGGTCGATCACCTTTGCCAGCGCGGTGCGGATTGCCGCGCTCAGGTCGGCTTTCACATCAGCAGAGTCGTGACCAGTTCCAGACATCACCGCCGAGTGTAGTCAGCCGGCCGGATCGGGCGCCGGGCTCGGTGGGCCGATGCAGATCAGGGTGCAGCCCGGCAGCGGCAGCACCGGCTGAGGTGTGGCGGGCGCCAGCCACGGAAACATCGGCGGCTGGCTGACGAGCTGCGGCGGGCTGAGGTCGATCAGCGGCAGCTGCGCCATCGGATCGTTTATCGGCAGGCCGTTGACGTTCAACGGCAGCCCAGGCCCGAGTCCCTCCGGACGTTCGAGGTGCGCGTCGCCGAGCGGCGGCACCGGCCCGGTGATCGGCGGCAGATCCACCGGGACTACACCGGTGGCATAGGCCGCGGCCCAGCCCAGCACGTTCTGCGCATACGCCGCCGAGTTGTTGTAGCGCAAGATCGCGGCTAAAACTTGTGACGGGTCGCGCAGGTTGAGCCCGCCGCTGCACAGGTACCGGGCAGCGGCCAGCGTGGAGTCGAACAGATTCTGTGGATCGGCGTTGCCCCCGATGCCGTGGCCTTTGCCGTCCGAGGCAAATCGCGCCCAGGTGCCGGGCAAGAACTGCATTGGTCCTATCGCCCGGGCGTAGGTGATGCGGTTGCCGACACGGCTTGAGATGATGATCTCGTTGCCGGGCAGCGTGCCGTCCAGGGCAGGCCCGTAGATCGGGTGGATCGCAGTGCCGCGGGCATCAACGGCGCCGCCGCCCGCGTGGCCCGATTCGATGCGCCCGATCCCGGCCAGCAAGTTCCAGCTGACTCCGCAGCCTGGGGAGGCGACGGCCATCTTCTGTTCGGCAGTGCGGTAGGCCGACAGCGCGACAGTCGGAATGCCAAGTGCGCCATGTGTGTTCACGACCATGGGTGGCGGCGGTGCGGAGACAGCAGTCGCGGCGACGTGGAAGCTGGTCGGCGGGCGCTGCACAGCTACAACAAGCACGCCACGCGGGCCGGTCGGGCCGGACAGACTACTGTCGGACGGGGAAACCGCAGCCACCGGAGTGATCGCGGTGCGCAGCGCGGGGATCTTTCCGGGAAATGCGGGGGCCGCGCCCCCGACCGCTCCAGCGAACACGAGGGGAATGATCACGGCGGTACCGAACGCGGGCGCCCGTGTTGCTCGACGTGCCCGCTGCCGCACCGCTGCGATGGCCGGGTGTGCACCCCAGCGTCCCCCTATGCGCACTCGACCATCCTCAGTTGTGAGCTGTCGGGAAACTACGCTTTCTAACCCGTTCCTTAGCCTAGTGAACTAGCTCACCATACATAATTCTTGTGACCGGAGTGGCGCATTGGGCGCTTGGTTCTCAGCAGGATTTCTTCGCGTGCCGATCGACGCTGTCACCGGTCTGGGCCGGCTCGCTGCGCGAGTTGCTCGGCTGCAGGTTAGCCAGCAGGGTGCGCACGTCTTCCAGTTCGTGGCGCAGGTATTCACGCGTCGCGACCTCGCCGATAGCCAGCCGCAAGGCAGCCAGTTCGCGGGCCAAATACTCGGTGTCGGCCTTGGTTTGCGCAGCGCGACGACGATCCTCTTCGAGTGCGACTCGGTCCCGGTTTTCTTGACGATTCTGGGCCAGCAGAATGAGCGGCGCCGCGTAAGCGGCCTGTGTGGAGAAAGCCAGGTTGAGCAGGATGAAAGGGTAAGGGTCCCAGCGCCACTTCAGTGCGAATAGATTCAGCGCAACCCACACCAACACCACGATCGTCTGCAGCAGCAGATAGCGGCCGGTGCCGAAGAAACGCGCAATTGATTCGGTGATGTGCCCGACGGTCTCGGTGTCCCAGCTCGGCGTCAACCTGCGCGATGTCCGTGGGGTGTAGAGCCGTCGCGGTGCGGGGGACTTCCTCATCAGGACCCTCCGGGTATGCCGGCGGTTCCGCACCTCGAGAACTCCGGTACATCCACGCGCCAGTCGTGTGGCAGCAGGTGGTCGAGCAGGTCGTCCACGGTCACCGCTCCCAACAGGTGGTTTTGGTCGTCGAGCACCGGCCCGCATACCAGGTTGTAGGCGGCGAGGTAACGGGTCACCGCGGCCAACGGAGTCTCCGGTGTCAGCGTGGGTAGGTCAGTGTCGATGATTCCACCGACCAGCTCGGCTGGCGCTTCGCGCAGCAGCCGCTGCAGGTGTACGCAGCCTAGGTAGGGCCCGGTGGGCGTGGCTGTGGGCGGCCGGGCCACGAACACCATGGACGACAGCGCGGGGGATAGGTCGGAATCACGGACCCGGGCCAGTGCTTCGGCGACGGCGGTGTCCGGCGTCAGCACCACCGGATCGGAGGTCATCAAGCCGCCCGCGGTATCTGGCGGGTACGTCAGTAGCCGTCGCACTGCGCCGGAATCCCCAGGATCCATCCGGGTCAGCAGCAACTCGGCGTCGGTCGGACTCAGCACGCCGAGCAGGTCGGCGGCATCATCGGGATCCATCGCCTCGAGCACATCGGCGGCGCGTTCGGTGCCCAGTTGCGACAACACATCGGCCTGATACAGCTCGGGCAGCTCCTGCAGAATGTCGGCGAGCCGTTCGTCGTGGAGCGCTTTGAGCACCTCGTAGCGTCGCGCGCGCGGAAGTCCGCGGATGGCGTCGGCCACATCGACCGCCTTGCGTCCGTCAAACTGATCCAGTAGCTGCGCAACCCCTTTACCCGGCATTGCCAACGCCGAGGGCGTCAAGCCCTGCACGTATTGCCAGTCCACGACGTGCACGGGGCCGCGTCGTCCCAGCCGTCGTTGGGCCCGGACGGCGATTTTGGTGACCATCCAGTCGCGCGTTCGGGTTTGTTCGATACCCAGGTCAGTGATCACGACGTCAACGCCGGCCAACTCGGGCAGTGCGGGATCGTTGACTCTAACCGGGGTGTCGAGCACTTGACCGAGTGCCAGCACCTCGCCCGGCCGCTGCCCGAAGTGGTGCAACGACACGTTGCTGGTGGCTAGTGTCACCGCGTCTGGCTCGATCGCGGCGACCCGCAGCATCGGGATGAAAATGCTGCGGCGGGTCGCCAAATCGACGACCAACCCCAGGATTCGCGGTTGCTGGCGGACAATGCTGATGCTGATCACGACATCACGGACCCGCCCGAAGGATTCGCCGAGTGGGCCCAACACCAACATCCGCGCGAGCCGCGCCACATATACCTTATTGACCGATCCCATGCTGGAAAGCGTAAGCAGCCGCGTCCCGGATGGGCAGCTGCCCGGGCATCGGCACGCCCGCACCGCAGGCCCCGCCCTGCAGGCCCTAATGCGAATGCAGCGCGAATACCGCGACGATCAAACTCACCAGCAGGGTCGCGATGCCGATCACTATGCCGGCGACGGCCAGGCCGTAGCCTTCTTGGCGAGTCCGCTTGATCTGATTGAGGGCGATGGTGCCGAGCACGATGGCCACCATCGAGCCGATGCAGCACACCAACCCGGTGAACGAGGAGATCAGCGAGGCGATCGCCATCGCGTTCATTCCTGGCTGGGTGGCGCCGTAACCTCCCAGATAATCCGGCGGGTAGTAGTCCCCCGGATAGGTGCCTGGATACTCGCCCGGATGCCAAGGCGGCCCATGGCCGCCCGCCGGTGCGCCAAATTGCGGCGGTGGGTAGGACGGCCCGCCGTAGCCTGGCGGCTGTCCGTATCCCGGCGGGGCGGGCGCCATGGGTTCTGGATAGTCGGCCGGAAGGTCCTGCGGATAGCCGGGAGGAACATTGGGTGGTGGATACGCCGCGGGCGGGTAGTCGGCTGCGTGCGATGGTGCTGGCGGATTCCAGGGTGCACCCCAAACCGGCTGCCCTGGAGTCCCGGTACCGGTCGGCGGGTTAGCCTCATCGTCGTGGGCACTTTCGCCGAAGGCGCCGCCGGGAGCTGTCATGCTGTTCAACCTAGCCTATGCGCTGCTGGCGGCTGCGGCCGCAAATCGAAGGCGGCAGCCGATGATTCGACGGGATGTCACGTTTGCTTAAAGGTTGTCTGCAGGTTTCCCTGGATAGTGTGGGAGCGCTCGGATGAAACGATGGCCTAGAACCGGGGGGAGCAGAAGGGGGGAGCAGAGGAGATGAGCATCGATGACTAGCCCTTTCCAGCCTGGACAGGTTCCTGGCGCAACACCTGGGGCGACGGGCGCGGGTCGCCGCGGCACGCCCGGGTTACCCACCCCGCCTAAAGGCTGGCCGGTCGGGTCGTATCCGACCTACGCTGAAGCGCAGCGTGCCGTCGACTACCTATCCGAACAGCAATTCCCGGTTCAGCAGGTGACCATTGTTGGCGTCGACCTCATGCAGGTGGAACGGGTCACTGGTCGGCTGACATGGGCCAAAGTGCTGGGCGGCGGCGTACTTAGCGGCGCCTGGCTTGGTCTGTTCATCGGGTTGGTGCTGGGCTTCTTTAGTCCTAGCCCGTGGGCGGCGCTGGCCACCGGTTTGGTTGCCGGCGTGTTCTTCGGGTTGATCACCTCCGCGGTTCCCTACGCAATGGCCCGCGGCACAAGGGATTTCAGCTCGACTTTACAATTAGTGGCCGGCCGCTACGACGTACTCTGCGATCCGCAAAATGCGGAGAAGGCGCGCGATCTGCTGGCGCGCCTGGCGATCTGACGCCCGGACGGCAGGCGCAGGTGGTGATTCGGCGCGTCCGCCGAGCGGGCGCGGTCGTGCTCGCAGCGTTGACCCTCGCATCGATGGTGTCGGCCTGCGGGACCGGCGGTAATCGGCTAGTGATCAGCTTCTACACGCCCGCTAACGAGGATGCGACATTTACCGAGGTCGCGCGGCGTTGCACCGAGCAATTGCACGGCCGGTTCGCCATTAAGCATGTGAGTCTGCCGAGGTCGCCAGACGAGCAGCGATTGCAACTGGCCCGGCGGCTGACCGGTAACGACCGCACCCTGGACGTGATGGCGATGGATGTGGTGTGGACCGCGGAGTTCGCTGAGGCGGGATGGACGCTGCCGCTATCGGACGATCCGGCGGGGCTGGCTGAGGCTGATGCGACCGTCGACACCCTCCCGGGCCCGCTCGCGACGGCCACCTGGAAGCGCAAGCTGTATGCCGCGCCCGTCACTACCAATACCCAATTGCTCTGGTACCGAGCAGATTTAGTGGATCAACCGCCAGGTGACTGGAATGGCATGGTGGCTGAGGCGGCCCGGTTGCATGCGGCTGGCGAACCCAGCTGGATCGCCGTGCAGGCCAATCAGGGCGAGGGACTCGTGGTGTGGTTCAACACGCTGCTGGTGAGTGCGGGCGGACAGGTGCTGTCCGAGGATGGCCGCCACGTCACCTTGACCGACACGCCGGAGCACCGGGCCGCCACCGTCCGCGCGCTGCGGATCCTCAAGTCGGTGGCCACCGCGCCCGGAGCCGACCCGTCGATCACCCGGACCGACGAAAGCACCGCGCGATTGGCGGTTGAGCAGGGGAAGGCCGCGCTGGAGGTCAACTGGCCGTTCGTGCTGGCGTCGATGCTGGAGAACGCGGTGAAGGGCGGGGTGGCTTTCCTGCCGTTCGATCGGATCCCCGCGTTGGCCGGCAGCATCAACAACGTCGGGACATTCGTACCCAACGACGAACAATTTCGCATCGCGTATCAGGCCGCCCGGAAGGTGTTTGGTTTCGCGCCGTATCCCGGTGTGTCGCGCAGCGAGCCGGCCAAGGTGACGATCGGCGGGCTGAACCTGGCGGTGGCCAGCACCAGCCGTCATAAAGCCGAAGCGTTTGAAGCCGTCCGGTGTCTGCGCAGTGAGCAAAACCAGCAGTACCTCTCGATCGAAGGGGGGCTGCCGGCGGTACGGGCCTCGCTGTACTCCGACCCGAAATTCCAGGCCAAGTACCCGATGTACACCATCATTCGAGAACAGCTGACCGATGCCGCGGTGCGGCCCGTGACGCCGGCCTATCAGGCGGTGTCGATCCGGCTGTCGGCCGCGCTGAGTCCCATCACCGACATCGACCCCGAGCCCATGGCCGACAAGCTCGCCGCGCAGGTGCAAAAGGCCATCGACGGGAAGGGGCTGTTGCCGTGACCACCTGCTTGCGGGCGAGAGCGGCGGCCATGACAGCGGTGGCCGGCAAAACGTGGCAGGTGCGCGCCAGGAGCGTGCACCCAGAACAGCGACTGGCGTTCCTTCTGGTCGCGCCCGCCGCGATGTTGATGCTGGCGGTGACGGCCTATCCGATCGGATACGCGGTCTGGCTAAGCCTGCACCGCGACAACCTGGCCACCCCGAACGAGACCGCGTTCATCGGTCTAGACAACTACCAAACGATCTTGACCGACCCGTATTGGTGGACGGCGCTGGCGGTGACGGTGGCGATCACCGTGGTTTCAGTGTCGATCGAATTCATTTTGGGCCTGACGTTGGCGCTGGTGATGCACCGCACCCTCCTCGGCAAGGGCCTGGTGCGCACGGCGGTGCTCATCCCATACGGCATCGTCACGGTGGTCGCGTCGTACAGTTGGTATTACGCCTGGACGCCGAGCACCGGATATTTGGCGAACCTGCTGCCGCAAGGCAGTGCGCCGTTGACCGAGCAGATCCCGTCGTTGGGCATCGTTATCCTCGCGGAGGTCTGGAAGACCACTCCGTTCATGTCGTTGCTGTTGCTGGCCGGGTTGGCACTGGTTCCCGAGGATTTGCTCAAAGCTGCGCAGATGGATGGCGCCGGCGCGTGGCGGCGACTGACGAAGATCATTTTGCCGATCATTAAGCCGGCGGTCGTGGTGGCGCTGTTATTCCGGACGCTGGACGCGTTCCGCATTTTCGACAACATCTATGTGTTGACTCAAGGTGCCAACAACACCGAATCGGTGTCGATCCTGGGCTACGACAACCTGTTTAAAGGCTTCAACGTGGGGCTCGGTTCGGCGATCAGCGTGCTGATTTTCGGCTGCGTAGCCCTCATCGCGGTGATTTTCATCAAGGTGTTCGGCGCCGCGGCGCCCGGAGGTGACGGCAATGGGCACTGAAAAAGGAAGGGCGCGGGTGGGCGCGCGGCGCACCACGATTTGGGTCATCATCGATACCGCCGTGGTGGGATATGCGCTACTGCCACTATTGTGGATTCTGTCCCTGTCGCTCAAACCGACGTCAACGGTCAAGGACGGCAAGCTGATTCCGTCGTCAGTGACTTTCGACAACTACCGCGGCATCTTTCGGGGTGATCTTTTCAGCGCAGCGCTGATCAACTCCATCGGAATCGGATTGACTACCACCGCGATAGCGGTGATGCTCGGCGCGATGGCGGCCTACGCGATTGCCCGGCTGGCTTTTCCAGGTAAGCGACTATTTGTCGGTACCACCCTGCTGATCACCATGTTCCCGGCGATCTCGCTGGTGACGCCGTTGTTCAATATCGAACGCCGGGTCGGTCTGTTCGACACGTGGGCGGGGCTGATCCTGCCCTACATCACTTTCGCGTTGCCGCTTGCCATCTATACCTTGTCGGCATTCTTCGCCGAGATCCCGTGGGATCTAGAGAAGGCGGCCAAGATGGATGGCGCCACGCCGGGTCAGGCGTTCCGTAAGGTGATCGTCCCGCTGGCGGCGCCGGGTTTGGTCACCGCGGCGATCCTGGTGTTCATCTTCGCGTGGAACGACCTGCTGCTCGCGCTGTCGCTGACCGCCACCAAGGCGGCGATCACCGCCCCGGTTGCCATCGCGAACTTCACCGGTAGTTCGCAGTTCGAGGAGCCGACCGGTTCGATCGCGGCCGGTGCAATCGTGATTACGGTCCCGATCATCGTCTTTGTTTTAATTTTCCAGCGACGAATTGTTGCCGGGTTGACTTCTGGTGCTGTGAAGGGATAGCTCGATGGCCGAGATTGTGCTGGAGCACGTCAACAAGAATTACCCGAACGGCGCAACCGCGGTGCGCGACCTGTCCATCACCATCGCCGATGGGGAATTCCTGATCTTGGTTGGGCCTTCCGGCTGCGGTAAGACCACGACTCTGAATATGATTGCTGGACTTGAGGATATCTCGTCAGGTGAGTTACGCATCGGCGGTGACCGGATGAACGAGAAGGCGCCCAAGGACCGTGATATCGCGATGGTGTTCCAGTCTTACGCGCTGTACCCGCATATGACCGTGCGGCAGAATATCGCGTTCCCGCTGACGCTGGCCAAGATGAAGAAGGCGGAGATCGCGCAGAAGGTCTCCGAGACAGCCAGAATCCTTGATTTGACTGATCTTTTGGACCGTAAGCCCTCGCAGTTGTCTGGCGGGCAGCGGCAGCGGGTCGCGATGGGCCGGGCGATCGTTCGCCATCCCAAGGCATTCTTGATGGACGAGCCACTGTCCAATTTGGATGCCAAACTGCGGGTGCAGATGCGTGGCGAGATCGCCCGGCTGCAGCGCAGGCTGGGTACCACCACCGTCTACGTCACCCACGACCAGACCGAGGCCATGACGCTAGGGGACCGCGTGGTGGTCATGCACTCTGGTGTCGCACAGCAGATCGGTACGCCCGATGAGCTTTATGAACGTCCGGCCAATCTATTTGTCGCGGGGTTCATCGGTTCGCCGGCGATGAATTTCTTCCCCGCCACGTTGACACCGAATGGACTGGCCCTGCCCTTGGGGGAGCTGACCTTGTCGCGGAAAGTCCAGGCGGTGATCGGGCAGCACCCGGTGCCGGACAGGGTTATCGTCGGGGTGCGACCCGAGCACCTGGCCGATGCCAAGTTGATCGACGCAGACCAACGCGGTGCGGCGCTGGTTTTCGAGGTAAAAGTCGACTTGGTCGAATCGCTAGGAGCCGACAAATACGTCTACTTCACCACCGCTGGTTGTGATGTGCATTCAGCTCAGCTGGACGAGTTGGCGGCTGAATCGGAAGCACGTGAAAACCAGTTCGTGGCACGAGTTCCCGCTGAGTCAAAAGTGGCCATTGGAGAGTCAATCGAGTTGGCTTTCGGCGCAACGAAAATCGCCGTTTTCGACGCTGACTCTGGGGTGAATTTGACCGTTCCTGCACTGACTGATGCGCGGTGACAAAGACTTTGGCTCAAGTGCGTGCATACCTGTGCCGAAAATTCGCGCAGGCAGGTGTCGCAGGTATAGCCGCCGAGCCTGATTCGGCGAGCGTGACGTTCCTGGGTACCGAACCTATCGAGGTGCTGCGATTCCGTTCCGGGGCAGACGGATTGCTGCACTACGTGTCGTTGGGGTGCTCGCGTTATCCGATGACTGATCCGACCGAGATGCTCGCTGACCGGTTACGCGGCCCACGTGCTGAAGTTGTGCTGTGCCTGCGCGATCCCGGGCCGGTCACCGGGCTGGCGCGCAGCCTGGCGGTGTTGGCGGCGACGCCGGCGGTCGACGGTGTGGTGCTGGTCGAGGATGCGCTGATCGACCTCGGATCGCCGCTGTGGGTGCGACCATCGGGGCGGTTGCCGTTCACCGCGGTGTTGTTGGGCCGCAGTGATATCCCTGACCTGCCGCTGGCGCCCCCTCGGGATCCAGTGCGTTTTCTGTCGGTGACTCCTATCACCGCGACCGAGGCGGCCTGGGTTCGGCTCAACGGCGCCCTGGGTGCTCAAGCCTTGCGGCAGGCATGGCAGAGCGACGGCGTCGACGTGTTAGATCCGAATCGCCGTGCCGCGCAACCCGATTGATGCGTTCATCGATTGTGCGTGCACGGCGTTGACTGTGCGTCAAGGGCGGCCGAATAACGGAGTTCTCGCCCTAGACGCACACCCAATGCCCTGACCGCACACTCGATGCGGTAGGCCCAGCTCGAACCGATTGCCCGGTTAGCCCGCTCGTCGCTGCGGCGCCGGGCTCGAACCGATTGCCCGGCTTCTCCTCACGCCGCCACGCGGCGCGCATCGTCGCCGGGCTCGAACCGATTGCCCGGCTTCTCCTCACGCCGCCACGCGGCGCGCATCGTCGCCGGGCTCGAACCGATTGCCCGGCTTCTCCTCACGCCGCCACGCGGCGCGCATCGTCGCCGGGCTCGAACCGATTGCCCGGCTTCTCCTCACGCCGCCACGCGGCGCGCATCGTCGCCGGGCTAAAGCCAGTTCCTGTTACGGAATTGCCAGTAAAGGACCGTACAGATAATGGCCATCCCGGCCATCACCGCCGGGTAGCTCCACGTCCAGTTCAGCTCGGGCATGAAACGGAAGTTCATACCGTAGATGGCGGCGACCATGGTGGGCACCGCCACGATACCGGCCCAGGCCGCCATCTTGCGCATATCGTTGTTCTGCTGCATCCCGACGCGCGCCAACGCGGCTTGTACCAGTGAATTGAGCATGTCGTCGTAGCTGGCGATCTGGTCCGCGGCTTCGGTCTGGTGGTCAGCGACGTCACGCAGGTAGCGGCGCAATTCCTTGGAGATTAAGTCTTTGTTATCCGTTTGCATTCGCCCGAATGCGGCCGACAGTGGAGCAACACAGCGGCGAAGTTCGACGACCTCGCGCTTGAGTAGGTAAATCGGCTCGACGTTGAGCCTGCGGCCGGGGGCAAACGCCACTTCCTCGATGGCGTCGATATCGCCTTCCATCAGATTGGTCACCGCTAAGTAGTGGTCCACCACGTAGTCGGAGATGGCATGCATCACCGCGTACGGGCCCAGCCGCAGATGCTCGGGGTCGGCATCCATCCGGGTGCGCACCTCGGACAGCGCGCCATGCTCGCCGTGGCGGACCGTGATCACGAAATTCTTGCCGACGAAGATCATCACCTCGCCGGTCTCGACGATCTGGCGGGCCAGCACCACCGA
The DNA here is from genome assembly GCF_000340435.2 of Mycobacterium haemophilum DSM 44634. Lineage (NCBI taxonomy): Bacteria > Bacillati > Actinomycetota > Actinomycetes > Mycobacteriales > Mycobacteriaceae > Mycobacterium > Mycobacterium haemophilum. Next base: position 3,099,601 of record NZ_CP011883.2, on the reverse strand, counting down.
TTCGTGCGGGACATAATTGACGGTCTTCAGGACCAGAAACAACGTGTCGTCGTAGCGCTCCAACTTGGGCCGCTGATGGGCGTGCACGGCGTCCTCGACTACCAGTGGGTGCAGCCCGAAAACGTCGGCGACGTTCTGCATGTGGCTTGTGTCAGGCTCGTGTAACCCGATCCAGACGAAGCCCTCGTGCCCCATCAGTTCGATCTCGCGCACCTTGCTCAGTGCGGCGGCGTACGTCGTGTATTTGCCGGGCAGCCGATGGCCTCCGACATAGACGCCGCAGTCGACCAAGGGCTCAGCGGGCGGAGGGGAAATGGGATGTACGTGGGGCTCATACGGCTGGGGCTTCGCGACCGGTCTCAGCGCTTCAGGCAACGCGTCAAACCCCGGGAACATCTCAACCTCCCATCGCGGCACCGGTGCATTAAGCGGTGCTTTATGGTACGCGTCCTGGCAGAACAGCGGAGGACCGACGATTGCCGGACGGGTCCCAGCGGGGGGACAGCACTGCTGGACCGAAAATCTCGGGCCGGTAGGGGTGCGCTAGTTTCGACCTAGTTTCCTCCAAGACCTTCTCCATAAGGAGTAACCGAAGTGAGCGCAAGTCCCCTCAAGGTCGCCGTCACCGGCGCTGCCGGCCAGATCGGCTATAGCCTGCTGTTCCGCTTGGCGAGCGGCTCGCTGCTGGGGCCCGACCGCCCGATTGAGCTGCGTCTGCTCGAGATTGAGCCCGCGCTCAAGGCGCTCGAGGGTGTCGTGATGGAACTCGACGACTGCGCGTTCCCGCTGTTGGCGGGTGTCGAGATCGGCGCGGATCCGACCAAGGTCTTCGACGGCGTCAACCTGGCCCTGCTGGTCGGGGCCCGGCCGCGTGGACCGGGTATGGAGCGCGGGGACCTGCTGGAGGCCAACGGCGCGATCTTCACCGCTCAGGGTAAGGCCCTCAACGCGGTCGCCGCCGCCGACATCCGCGTCGGTGTGACCGGCAACCCGGCCAACACCAACGCACTGATCGCGATGACCAATGCGCCCGACATCCCGAAGGAGCGGTTCTCGGCGCTCACCCGTCTGGACCACAACCGGGCGATCTCGCAGCTAGCCACCAAGACCGGTGCCGCGGTCACCGACATTAAGAAGATGACGATCTGGGGCAACCACTCGGCCACCCAATACCCCGACGTTTTCCACGCCGAGATCGGCGGTAAGAACGCCGCCGAAGTCGTGGGCGACCAGGCCTGGATCGAGGACTACTTCATCCCGACCGTCGCCAAGCGCGGCGCCGCGATCATCGATGCACGCGGCGCCTCGTCGGCCGCCTCGGCCGCGTCGGCCACCATCGATGCCGCCCGGGACTGGCTGCTGGGTACCCCCGCAGGCAACTGGGTCTCGATGGCGGTCGTATCCGATGGTTCGTACGGCGTGCCGGAGGGTCTGATCTCCTCGTTCCCGGTGACCACCAAGGACGGCAACTGGACGATCGTGCAGGGGCTGGAGATCGACGAGTTTTCGCGCGGGCGGATCGACAAGTCGACCGCCGAGCTGGCCGACGAGCGCAAGGCCGTCACTGAGCTGGGTCTGATCTGAGCCTGGGCCTGCGCTAGGCGTCCGTCGCCCGTCGTGGCCGGGATTGCCAGCGGTTCCCGGCGTTCCGGTCCCGCCGCTCAGGCCGTCGGTGCCGATAAACAAGGAGCCGAGTCCGCGAAGGCCGGCCGCGCCGCCGCCGTCCCCGCGGCTCGTCTTTGCGCCGTCACCGATCAGCGGGCGTTCCAGCAGCAGCTGGGTTTCGTCCGGCTAGCCCTGCAGTACCCTCGACCCCGTGCCAAAAATCGACCTGCCGCCACAGATCGTCATCGACGACGACGAGATCTTTCAGGCCCACGTAGGAGGCAAGCTTTCCGTAGCGCTTAAGGCACCGCTGGACACCCAACGTGCGTTGTCGATCGCCTACACCCCGGGCGTGGCGCAGGTCAGCCGCGCCATCGCCGCCGATCGCACCCATGCCGCCCGCTACACCTGGGCGAACCGCCTGGTGGCCGTCGTCAGTGACGGCAGCGCGGTACTCGGGCTCGGTGACATCGGACCCGCGGCGTCGCTGCCGGTGATGGAGGGCAAGTGCGCGCTGTTCAAGGCATACGGCGGGCTTAACGCGATCCCGATCGTGCTGGACACCAAAGATCCCGACGAGATCGTCGAAACCCTGGTGCGGCTGCGCCCGACATTTGGCGCCGTCAACCTCGAGGACATCGCCGCGCCGCGTTGCTTCGAGATCGAACGGCGGGTTGTCGAGGCGCTGGACTGCCCCGTTATGCACGACGACCAGCACGGCACCGCGATCGTCGTGCTGGCCGCACTGATGGGCGCCACCAAGTTACTCGGCCGCGACATGTCCTCGCTGAAGGTGGTGGTGTCCGGCGCCGGTGCTGCAGGTGTCGCGTGCACGAATCTCCTCCTCGCCATGGGTGTTTCAGGAATTACTGTGCTCGATTCGCGTGGCATTCTGCATACCGGGCGTGACGACATGAACCGCGTCAAGTTCGATTTGGCGCACCGCACCAACCCCGACGGTCTCACCGGCGGCATGGCCGATGCGCTCGCCGGCGCGGACGTGTTCCTCGGGGTGTCGGCGGGCCTGGTCGGTGAAGAGTTGATCGCCACGATGGCACCCGATCCGATCGTGTTCGCGCTATCCAATCCGGACCCGGAGATACACCCCGACGTCGCGGCCAAGTACGCGGCGGTGGTGGCGACCGGGCGCAGTGACTTCCCGAATCAGATCAACAATGTGCTCGCCTTCCCCGGGGTATTTCGCGGCGCTTTGGATGCTGGAGCGCGTCGGATCACCGAGAAGATGATGGTGGCCGCGGCCGAGGCGATCTTCTGTGTCGTCAGCGACGACCTCGCTCTCGACCGGATCGTCCCGAGCCCGCTGGACTTCCGAGTCGGGGAAGCGGTGGCCAGCGCGGTGGCGCTGGCCGCAGAAGTGTCAGACACCGCGGGGTGAGGGTCGGTAGGCTGGCCGCGCTGCTGCTCGCCGGGACGCTGGCGATGGCTGGCTGCTCGGCCGGCACCGGTGATCGTCATCCGGAGCTGGTTGTCGGGTCCAAGCCTGATTCGGAGTCCACACTGCTGGCCGACATCTACGTCGCGGCGTTGCGGTCATACGGTTTCGGGGCGCGTGCCGAAACCGCGAGTGACCCCATGGCGAAACTGGATTCGGGCGGATTCACCGTCGTCCCTGGATTCACCGGCAAGGTGTTACAGATCTTGCAGCCCGGTGCAGCGGTATTTTCCGATGCTCGGGTCTACCGTGCGATGGTCTCCGCACTGCCCGAGGGCATCGCCGCCGGCGACTACACCACCGCCGCCCAAGACAAGCCCACGCTGGTCGTGACTCCGGACACCGCGAAGGTCTGGGGTGGCCGTGACGTGAGCCTGGTGCCCAGCCACTGCACCGGGCTGGTCGTCGGGATGGTCGCCGGCGCCCACACCCCCTCGGCGGTGGGCGCGTGCCGGCTGCCCGCCGCGCGTGAATTTCCTGATTATCCAACGATGTTCGCCGCGCTACGGGTCGGCCAGCTGACCGCGGGCTGGGCCACCACCGCCAACCCCGACCTCCCCACCGACCTGATTGTGCTGGCCGACGGCAAACCCGAGCTGGTGCAGGCCGAGAACGTGGTGCCGCTCTATCGGCGCAACGCGCTGACGGATCGGCAACTGCTGGCCATCAACGAAATCGCGGGGGTGCTGGATACCGCGGCCCTGACCGAGATGCGCCGCCAAGTTGCACGCGGTGCGGACCCGCAGGCGGTCGCCGACGGGTGGATGGCAGAACACCCGCTGGGCCGTTAGTTGCCGCGAGGGCGCGTGTCGGTACAACGACACGCCGTGTGGGCCGTACAACAGCGCACCTTCGGGAGCGCTGCGCGGGTGGCCGGGCCGGGGGCACCAGGGGTGCCGGCGGCGATATCAGCTTTAGCGTTGACCGGGGATCAGCCGGCTCGCCACATGCGCGAACAGCCGCTGATATCCAGATCCCCCCAAACGTGCCACCACGTCCACGACCTTGGCATCCGGGCCGACCAGCACCCGCGCCTTCTTTTTGTGCACCGCTTTGAGGATGATCCGGGCGGCGCGCTGCGGGCTGGTATGGGCCACCCGCGTGTCGAATCGGCTGGCCATCTTGCTCACGTCGAGTCCCTCGGCGGCGGTGGCGTTGCGGGCGATCGCGGTCTTGATGCCGCCCGGGTACACAGTGGTCACCCGCACCGGGCGGCCGGCCAACGCCATCTCCTCGCGCAGCGCCTCGGTGAAGCCGCGGACGGCGAACTTGGCCGCGTTGTATGCCGCCTGCCCCGGTACTGAGAACAAGCCGAACACACTGGAGACGTTGACGACGTGGCCATCCCCGGAGGCGATCAAATACGGAAGGAACGCCTTAGTGCCGTTCACCACACCCCAATAATCGACGTCCATCACCCGTTCGATGTCTTTGAACTGGCTGACCTCGACGTCCCCGGTGTATGCGATGCCGGCGTTGTTGTAGATCTGGTTCACCTTGCCGAAGTGCTCGTTGACCGCGTCGGCATAGGCCAGGAAGGCCTCGCGTTCGGTCACGTCGAGTCGGTCGGTCTTGACCGACGCGCCGATCGCCTTCAGCTGTTCCTCGGTCTGCGCGAGCCCTTCGGTGTCGACATCGCTAATCGCCAGCTTGGCACCCGAACGGGCCAGTTCGATAGCCAAGGCTTGCCCGATACCCGAACCAGCGCCGGTGACCACGGCGACCTTGCCGGCGAACCCCTCCACTAGCAGCTTCCCTCGCCAAACGCGGTATCGAGGATCTCCTGCTGCTCGACGGCGTGCACCTTCGACGAACCCGACGATGGGGCCGACATCGCCCGGCGCGAAATGCGCTTGATCCCGCCGAGCAGGTCGGGCAGCAGCTCGGGCAAGGTCAGGCCTACCGACGGCCAGGCGCCTTGGTTGGCCGGCTCCTCCTGCACCCAGAAGAACTCCTGGACGCCTGCGTAGCGTTCGAGTGTTTCGCGCAGTCGACGCCTCGGCAGCGGGGCAAGCTGCTCAAGGCGCACGATCGCGACGTCGTCCCGGTGGTCCTTGGCTTTGCGGGCGGCCAGCTCGTAATAGAGTTTGCCGCTGGTCAGCAAGATTCTTCTGACCTTGCTGCGGTCGCCGACCCCATCCTCATAGGTGGGTTCCTCCAGCACCGAGCGGAACTTGATCTCGGTGAAGTCCTTGATGTCGCTGACTGCGGCCTTGTTGCGCAACATCGACTTGGGCGTGAACACGATCAGCGGACGCTTAATGCCGTCGAGAGCATGCCGGCGCAGCAGGTGGAAGTAGTTCGACGGAGTCGACGGCATCGCAATCGTCATCGAACCCTCCGCCCACAGCTGCAGGAAGCGTTCGATGCGGCCGGAGGTGTGGTCGGGGCCCTGCCCCTCGTGCCCGTGCGGCAGTAGCAGCACCACCGTCGACAATTGTCCCCACTTGGCCTCACCGGAGCTGATGAATTCGTCGATGATCGACTGTGCGCCGTTGACGAAGTCGCCGAACTGCGCCTCCCACAGCACCACGGCATCCGGGTTGCCCACCGTGTAGCCGTACTCGAAACCGACAGCGGCGTACTCCGACAGCGGCGAGTCGTAGACCAGGAACTTGCCGCCGGTGGGGCCGCCATCGGGGTTGCTGGCCAGCAGCTGCAACGGAGTGAATTCCTCGCCGGTGTGGCGGTCAATGATCACCGAATGCCGCTGGGAGAAGGTGCCGCGCTTGGTGTCTTGGCCCGACAGCCGCACCAGCTTGCCTTCCGCCACCAGCGACCCTAGGGCCAGCAACTCGGCGAAAGCCCAGTCGATCTTGCCTTCGTAGGCCATCTCACGGCGCTTCTCGAGCACCGGCTGCACCCGCGGGTGCACGGTGAAACCCTCTGGTACCGCCAGGAATGCGTCGCCGATGCGGGCCAGCAGCGCCTTGTCCACCGCGGTGGACAACCCCGCGGGGATCATCTGGTCGGACTCCACCGACTCGCTGGGCTGCGCGCCGTGCTTCTCCAGGTCGCGGACCTCGTTGAACACCCGCTCCAGCTGACCCTGATAGTCGCGCAGCGCGTCCTCGGCTTCCTTCATTGAAATGTCGCCGCGGCCGATCAACGCTTCGGTGTAGCTCTTACGGGCGCCGCGCTTGGTGTCGACGACGTCGTACATGTACGGGTTGGTCATCGACGGATCGTCGCCTTCGTTATGCCCACGTCGGCGGTAGCACAGCATGTCGATGACGACGTCTTTCTTAAACCTCTGCCGGAAGTCCACGGCCAGCTTGGCTACCCACATGCAGGCTTCTGGGTCGTCGCCGTTGACGTGGAAGATCGGCGCGCCGATCATCTTGGCGACATCCGTGCAGTACTCGCTGGACCTGGAGTACTCCGGCGCGGTAGTGAAGCCGATCTGGTTGTTGACGATGATGTGGATGGTGCCGCCGACGCGGTATCCGGGCAGGTTCGCCAGGTTGAGCGTCTCGGCGACCACGCCCTGGCCGGCGAAGGCCGCGTCCCCGTGCAGCATCATCGGGACCACCGAGAAACGCTGCTCACCGTCGCCGTCCAGCAGGTCCTGCTTGGCCCGGACGAGACCTTCGAGCACTGGGTCCACGGCTTCCAGATGTGACGGGTTAGCGGTCAGCGATACCTGAATGTCGTTGTCGCCGAACATCTGCAGGTACAAACCGGTAGCACCGAGGTGGTATTTGACGTCGCCGGAGCCGTGCGCCAGCGCTGGGTTCAGATTGCCCTCGAACTCGGTGAAGATCTGCGAGTACGGCTTGCCGACGATGTTGGCCAAGACGTTGAGCCGGCCGCGGTGCGGCATGCCGATGACCACCTCGTCCAGGCCATGCTCGGCGCACTGGTCGATCGCTGCATCCATCATCGGGATGACGCTCTCGGCGCCTTCCAGCGAGAACCGCTTCTGCCCGACGTACTTGGTATGCAGGAACGTTTCAAAGGCTTCGGCCGCGTTAAGCTTGCTCAGGATATATTTCTGTTCGGCCACAGTCGGTTTGACGTGCTTAGTCTCGACCCGCTGTTGTAGCCACTCCTGTTGTTCGGGGTCGAGCATGTGGGTGTACTCCACGCCGATATGGCGGCAGTAGGCGTCGCGAAGCAAGCCCAGCACGTCACGCAGCTTCTTGTATTCACAACCGCCAAAGCCATTGACCTTGAATACCCGATCCAGGTCCCACAGCGTCAGGCCGTGAGTCAGCACGTCGAGGTCCGGGTGACTGCGGAAGCGGGTGTTATCCAACCGTAGCGGATCGATGTCGGCCATCAGATGGCCGCGGTTGCGGTAGGCCGCGATCAACTCCATGACGCGAGCGTTCTTGTCGACGATCGAGTCTGGGTTGTCAGTGCGCCAGCGCACCGGCAGGTACGGGATGGAAAGCTCGCGGAAGATCTCGTCCCAGAAGCTGTCCGAGAGCAGCATTTCGTGGATCGTGCGCAGGAAGTCACCCGATTCTGCGCCCTGGATGATGCGGTGGTCGTAGGTCGAAGTCAGGGTGATCAGTTTGCCGATACCCAATTCGGCGATGCGCTCGGCGCTGGCGCCTTGAAACTCGGCGGGGTATTCCATGGCGCCCACGCCGATGATGGCGCCCTGGCCAGCCATCAGCCGCGGCACCGAATGCACGGTGCCGATAGTGCCGGGGTTGGTCAGTGAGATCGTGACGCCGGCAAAGTCTTCGGCGGTCAGTTTGCCGTCGCGGGCCCGGCGGACGATATCTTCATAGGCGGTGACGAACTGCGCGAATCGCAGTTCTTCGCAGCGCTTGATGCCGGCCACCACCAAGGACCGCTTGCCGTCTTTACCGTGCAGGTCGATCGCTAGGCCGAGATTGGTGTGGGCCGGCGTCACCGCGGTGGGCTTGCCGTCAATCTCCGCGTAGTGCCGGTTGATGTTCGGGAACTGTTTGACCGCCTGCACCACGGCGTAGCCCAGCAAATGCGTGAAGGAGATCTTCCCGCCGCGGTTGCGCTTGAGCTGGTTGTTGATGACGATCCGGTTGTCGATCATCAGCTTGGCCGGAACGGCGCGCACACTGGTCGCTGTCGGCACGTCCAGCGACGCGGACATATTCTTGACGACCGCTGCGGCGGCGCCGCGCAGCACCTGCAACTGGTCACCTTCGGCAGGCGCGGCAGTGGCGGCTTTGGCGGGGACTGCGGCAGGGCCGGCTGGTCCGTTGGCTACCGCTGGGGTGGCCGCGGGCTTGGCCTTGCTCGCTGCCGGCTCAGCGGCCGCAGCTGGCTTCGCTTGAGGCGCGGCCGCGGGTTGTCTGTCAGCGGAGGTCGGGGCCGCAAGTACCTGTTCGGCGGTCGATTCGGGGTTGTAGTCAACCAGGAATTCGTGCCAGCTGGGATCGACCGAGGAGGGGTCGTCGCGGAACTTGCGGTACATCTCTTCGACCAGCCATTCGTTTTGCCCGAATGGTGAACTTATGTTGGCCACGGCCGCTGTTCGCCTCGATTCTTCTGTCCTGCAAGCGCATTGCGCGACGCCTGCCACTTTCTGCACTCTGGTTGGCGGGGTACCCTCGCACCCGCCGCGGTCTTGAACGGTCTCCGCCCCCCATAAAGGCTATCGCTTCGGCTGCGATTAGCCAGACAGACCGGGGCTCTGCGCCTAGTTGACGTCTAACCAGCCTCATGAACCGCCGGCAGCAGGACCAGGGTGGCTGGCCAGCGCGACGGCGCGGTGCCGAACGCGTTGCGGGCATTGTGGACAATCTTCTTGCCCACTATGCGGTTGCCAGCGCCGCCCACCGCGGCGCCGATACCGACCGGCAGCATCTTGCCGAACATCAGCGCTCCGCGACGCACCGTGTACCGTTTGACGACGTACTTGAGCATCCGTGTGTTCAACCGGGCCCACGTCGATAGCGGCAGCGAGGCCATGCCCTCCGCCAGCCACCCCCCATTGGTGCGGCCCGGACCGATCAGTTCACCGATGGCGCGCCTGGTGTCGTCTCCGACCAGCACAGCCAACACCAGCGCGCGGCGTCGTTCCCGGTGGTTGGCGGGGATGCCGTACACCGATGCGGTCGCCAGGACGAAGACCGCGGTCGCCTCCAGGAAGAACACCGTTTCACCGGCGCCCGCAGACACCGCAGCCAACGTCCCGACCCCAGGCAACGTGGCCGCCGAACCCACCGCCGCACCGCTCGCGGTCAACGCGGCCAGATAACGCTTTTCCAGCATGACGACGATCTCAGCCGGGCTGGCACCTGGGTGTGTACGTCGCAGCCGGGCCACATAAGCCTCCGCCACCGGGCCCTGCATCCGCGAACTACGCTCGATGACCTGCGCCAATGCCCGGGTGGACGCTTTGGGCTGGCCGCCTGCAGTGGCTGGAACTTGGTCCGGCTGAGACTTATTCCAGGACCTATTCTGAGGACCGTTCCGTCGGGCGCACATATTGCCTCTCCTGTGAATGGCGTGCCTTTAGGCTAACGCCGGTTCGGGTCATCGCTGGCAGAGCCGAAATCATGCCGGGTCGCGCACCCGGCACCAAGTCCGGTGGCGTCGTGTTGAGTTGCCCAGCCGAAATAATGCGGGCTGAATATTTAGGTCGGCGACGATGCGGGCTGTCGACCAGCTGGGGAGGGATATTCCGGACAGGAGAGCTGAACGAGGTGGGCAAATGACGTCGGCTCGCATCGACTCCGCAAACCCGTGGTATGCGCTGTGGGCGATGATGACCGGCTTCTTCATGATCGTGCTCGATTCGAACATCGTCGCCATCGCGAACCCGACCATTATGGCCGACTTGCGTGTCGGGTATAACACGGTGGTCTGGGTGACCAGCGCCTACTTGCTGGGGTATGCGGTGGTGTTGCTGGTGGCCGGGCGGCTGGGCGATCGGTTCGGCCCCAAGAACCTCTACCTGATCGGCCTGGTGGTGTTCACCGTCGCTTCGGCGTGGTGTGGGTTGTCGGGCAGCGCCGCCATGCTGATCGCCGCTCGGGTCGTGCAAGGCGTTGGCGCTGGGGTGCTTACCCCGCAAACTTTGTCGACGATCACCCGGATCTTTCCCACGCAGCGCCGCGGTGCCGCGATGAGCGTGTGGGGGGCGACCGCCGGCGCCGCCAGCCTGTTGGGGCCGTTGGCCGGCGGCGCGCTGGTCGACGGGCTGGGCTGGCAGTGGATTTTCTTCGTTAACGTCCCCGTCGGCATCGTCGGCTTGGCACTGGCGGTTTGGTTGGTGCCGGTGCTGCCCACCCAGGGGCACCGGTTTGACCTGGTCGGGGTCGGGCTGTCTGGGGCGGGCACGTTTCTGATCGTCTTCGGGCTGCAGCAGGGGCAAACCGCTCATTGGGCGCCGTGGATCTGGGCGACCCTCGTGGCAGGTGTTGGGTTCCTGGCGACATTCGTCTACTGGCAGGCAGTCAACACCGGCGAGCCGCTGATCCCACTAAATATCTTCGGCGACCGGGACTTCAGCCTGTGCAACGTCGGGGCAGCGATTGTGGCGTTCGCGACGATGGCGCTGCTACCGCTGATGTTCTATGCGCAGGCGGTGTGCGGACTGTCGCCGACCCGCTCGGCGCTGCTGATCGCGCCGCTGGCGATCACCAACGCGGTGCTGGCGCCAGTTGCCGGCATGATCATCGACAGGTACCACCCGCGGCCCGTGCTCGGTTTCGGCTTTTCGATGCTGGCGATCGCGCAGACGTGGCTCTCGTTCGAGATGGCCCCGGGCACACCAATCTGGCGGTTGGTGTTGCCGCTCAGTGCAATCGGTGCTGGGCTGGCGTTCGTGTGGTCGCCGCTGACCGCCACCGCGACCCGCAACCTGGCGCCGCAGCTCGCCGGTGCGAGCTCTGCTGTGTACAACTCGATCCGCCAGCTCGGAGCCGTGCTCGGCAGCGCGGGCATGGCCGCATTCATGACGTCGCGGATCAGTGCCGAGCTACCGTCGATCCCGCGCGGCGGGCACGCGCCCGCGGGCTCCAACGCCTTGGCGTTGCCCGACTGGCTGCGCGGCCCGTTCGCGGCCGCGATGTCGGAGTCGATGTTGCTGCCCGCGTTCATCGCCTTGTTCGGAATTATCGCGGCGCTGTTCGTGGTCGGCGGCACGGCTTCGGCGATGAGCCGTGCGGTCGGCGAGCGACCCGGCCCCGTCTCCGAAAATGGCGACCGTGACAGTGGCTATGACGACGATAATGATGACTACGTCGAGTTGATACTTCATCGCGAGCCCGACATCGACGTGACGCTGAATGCGCAGAACGAATCGGTGTGCGATACCGAACCGATAATGGTGCGGTTCCAACACCCGCAGCCGACCCCCGCCGACGCATGGCACAGCGATCCCGTGGAATCGCGGCACAGTTTGCTCGCCGATTCCGATTCGGTATCGTCTCAAACTGAACCGATTGGCTTGACCCGCAACGGCACTCACGTCGACGGCGAGCAGCGATTCCGCCCGACACCGCCAAATCGGCATTACCGTCGCGATCCGGACGATCCCGTCAGCTATGGCCGGCACGCGTCCGGTAGATAGTCTTACCTAGGTCGATGGTGATGACCCGCTGCGCCCGGCTTCGCCGCACTTGCGATCATCACTAGATTCCGGTCCGCCGGCCACATCGAATGCCGCCAGCGTCAAAAATGCGCCCAAGTCAATCAGGCCACCGGGCGTGGCAGGCAGGTACTCGGTCAGCGTCTCCGAGCGTACGATCACTGCCGCATATTGTGCCCGACTGACGGCGACGTTAAGCCGATTCCTGTTGAACAGGAACGAAATTCCACGTGGTACCACGTCAACAGACGAGGCGGTCATCGAGATAAAGACTACCGGAGCCTGCCCGCCCTGAAACTTATCCACTGTTCCGACCCGCACCCCACCGAGCCCGGCCGACATCAATCGTTGACGCACCAGCGCCACCTGGGCGTTATACGGTGCCAGCACTAAGACGTCGGAGACGTCCAACGGCCGGGTGCCGTGCTCGTCGGTCCACGGCGTGCCGAGCAGCCGCTGGATCTCGGCGGTGACGGCATCGGCCTCCTCGGGGCTCTCTGTCGAGTTGCCTTGGTGGTGAACGGCAAGCACGTGCACGCCGGGCTGATACTGGTCGAGGCGCCGCGCTGCCGTGTACTCGGCGTGGGCATGCAGTCTGCCTTCGTAGGACAGTGTCGAGACTGCGGCACAGACCGCAGGATGCATCCGGAAGGAGCGGTCCAGAAAGTAGCCGCGTTCATCGGGCAGGGTTCGCTGACCATCAACCAGCCAATCCAACGCGGAAATATCGACCGGTTCGGGATGAGTGCCCTGACTGACCTGTGGTAGCTGTTGCGGGTCGCCGAGCAGCATGAGATTCGCCGCCGCGGGCGCGACGGCGATGGTGTTGGCCAAACAAAACTGGCCGGCCTCGTCGATTACCAGCAAATGTAGGCTTCCCGGTGGAACACGACTGCGATTGGCGAAATCCCATGCTGTACCACCGATTACGCATCCGTCGGGGTCGGCGATAAAAGCGGGGTAATCGTTCGCGTCGATCTCCTGCCAGCGCGGAGCGCTGCGGTCATGCCGTTTCTTTGCGACTCGTCGCGGATCGAGGCCGGCTGCGATCACGCCGTCCAAGAGGTTCTCCACCGCGGCGTGCGATTGCGCGACAACGCCAATGCGCCAGGCATGGTTGCTGACCAATCGCGTGATTACGTGCGCGGCGGTGTGCGTCTTGCCGGTCCCGGGTGGTCCGTGCACGGCCAGGTACGACGAATCCAGGTCCAGCACCGCAGCGGTGATGTCGGCGACCGTATCGGTGCCGCGCGGTAGTGGGGTGCCGCTGCGGGTTTGGGGAGCGCGGCGCAGCAGAATGTCGACCAGCGCGGTGCGGGGTAGTTGCGGCAAGCTGGCGGCCAGCGCACTGGCCGTTGCTTCGATCGAATCCCGCAGGGCCGTTGTTGCTATCGGTGGCCCGGGGGTCAGCGCGAACGGTAACTGGTGAAACATGTTGCCGTCATTGCCTACTCGCTCGACGATGACCACCTCGGTGGGTACCGTCAGGTCGTCGGCCTCGATAACCTCGGCTCGGCCGGCGGCCCGCCGGTCGGGATGGACGGCCATAGCCGGCGGAGCGGGAGGCTCATAGAGTGCAAAAACCGCCGAACTGAGGTCGCCACGTGCCAGCCCGCCGCGCAGCCGCACCCGTCGCTGCGGCTTGCGTGCGCGAGGTGGCGTGTGCCAATCGACGATGACCGACGCGTCGTCGGCAACGAAGACGTCTGTGTTGTCGGCCCACTCGTCAACAGGGAAGTTCAGCCGGTCGAAGTGCCCCCACCAGAACGGCTTGTCCTCGCGTCGATGGTAGCCGCGCGCCGCGGCCACCAAGGCGACCGCGGTCTGCTCGGGTGTGCGGTCGCCGACGGCGGCATCGCCGGTGAAACTCGACAAGGCCGACAACGTTGCATCGTCGCCGTTCTGGATGGTGTTCCCCTCGGGAACTGGTTGGGCGCCAACCGGTACGACGCCGGCTTCGTACGCGCGCAGCAGCAGCCAGTTGCGCAGTTCGCGAGTGGACCTGCAGTCGTAGTGGTTGTAGTCTTCGATCTCCTTGAGCACGGTTGCCGCCTCGTCTAAGCTGCCGGCGGCACGCAATTCGCAGTACCGCCCGTAGCAGGTGATCGAGTCGGCGGCGGTGGTTACGTCGCCGGCGCGCAGTTGCGCCCCCATATACAGCGGCTCCAGCGCCTTCAGGCTAAACGATTCGGCGCCTACGCGAATGCTCTTGCGTACCAACGGGTAAAGGTCAACCAACGTGCCGCTGCGCAGTAGCTCGTCGACTTCATCCTCGCCGACCCCGTATCGTCCGGCAAGCCGCAACAGCGCAGTCTTCTCGTAGGGTGCGTAATGGTAGATGTGCATCTGCGGTCGACGCTTACGACGCTTGGCCACCATCGCCAGAAATTCAGTGAGCGCCTGGCGTTCGTCCACCCGGTTGTGCGCCCACAGCGGGCGAAAGGTCCCGGCGGGTCCGGCCTCCAAGATGCCGAACAGGTATTCCAGACCCCATTCTTGGCCGTCGACCGTCCATAGCGGATCACCCTCGAAGTCGAAGAACAGGTCACCGGGATCCGGCTCGGGTAACAGCGCCAGCGGTTGCGGGTCAACGATCTCGAACTGCGCAGTACTGGTGTCACGTTGGCGGACTTGCAGTTTGGCCTGTGCGGCTAACATGCTGAGCGCGCTGGACGACAGGTCGGGTACCGGGCCGGAATGATCGGCCAGCTCGGCGATGGTAGTGATGCCGACGTCAAGCAGCTTGTCGCGCTGGCTTACTCGCATACCCGCGATCAGCAGCAGATCGTCGGTCGCACGCAGCTGTTCGGTGCACTGCGGACAGCGAAAACAGGCCCGCACCCCGTCGTCTTCCCAGCGCACCGCCGTGCCTGCGGCATAGTGCTGGTCGAGCAGCCGCTGCAGGAGCGCGCGCTGAGACCGGTAAACCGGGATCAGGTCGCAGACACGGTAGCAGACGACCGTTCCGTCGCCCAGCCGCAGCTCGGCCTCCGCTGCCACCGGGACGCCCGAGCCGGCCAGCGCATCGGCGTAGGCCGCCAGCTGCAACAGCGCGGTGACTTTCGGCGAGCGTGCCAGCTTGGTATCAACGACCCGATAGTGCTCGCCGTCTCGTACCAGGAAGTCGGCGAACCCGACGAAGCGGCCGTCGAACATCGTGGCCTGATACACCGCCGGAGCACGGTTGGCGATGGCGCGCTGGGTCGCCTCGGCGGCGGCGGCGAATCCGGCGCAGGTGTATGCCGGACGGCCAATGACCGCAACCGCATCCCCGAACTTGTGTCGCAGTTGGTCAAGGTGACGCCGTTCATGCTCGGCACCCAGAGCGCTGGTTCGCGCGAACAGTTCATCTTCGGTGGTGGTGACGACCGGGCCCCAGCCCAATCTCGCGTCGAAATCCCGCAGTAAGGCGTACTCGCACCGGGCCGCGGCGGCAAGATCCGACGCGCTGTACACGATGGTCTCGTCGGTGACGAACACAGCACCAACTGTAGGTGAGAGGTCCGACGGTAGCGGGGTGCTGTGTGGCTAGCCGCCGGGTGCGTTACCGATGAGCTCGACCGCGTTGCCGTTCCAATGGAACCTCACCGCGGTGGTTAAACCGTCAATGCCGCTAGGGTAGGTCAACGCCACCGTGTCGCCGGTGGTCTGCGCTGGGTCAATGCCGTTGAACCCGTATGTATCGGGCACCCCTTGCGGGATGAACTGGCCAAGATGAAACAGCACCGCCCGGGTGGTGGGGTTGACCGCGTTCGTGTTGGCCTTGATGATCACCGCCGATAGTTGAGCGCACTCGTTGTAGTTACCGGCCAAAGGTTCTGGATTCCAGGGCTGTTGGCTGCGTGGATCGCGGGGTAGCTCGGAGACCACCCTGGCGATGGTGGGTGCGGCAAGATTGACCGCGCACGGATCGGCCGGCGGCGCGCTGCTGGTGGGCGGGGCAGCCGTCACGGACGGCGGATTCGGTGCACTGGTGATGATGGTTGAGGTGGTCGCGGGGGCCGCTGGAGTCTTTGCGACCGTGGAGTCTCCTGAACCACAGCCGGTCAACGTCCCGGCGACCAACACGACGGCGACCACGCCCGGCAGTGACTCGGGACAGGGCGGCGACCACACATCGCGCACGGTACCGCCTGCCGTCGCGAGCGTCCGCAGTTGTACGGCTGATGCGGCGTGTCGCGGTACAGACACGGACGCCCGCGACCGGCGGTGCGCAGCTAAACTCCATGTGCGATGGCCATCCCAGACAACCCGCCCGTGGCGTCCCTTGAAACGTTTGCCGATCTGCAGATCCATCCGCGCGTCTTGCGGGCGGTTGCCGACGTCGGCTACGAATCGCCGACAGCTATCCAAGCGGCGACGATTCCGGCGCTAATAGCAGGTTCCGATGTGGTGGGACTAGCGCAGACCGGCACCGGCAAGACGGCGGCTTTCGCGATCCCGATCCTCTCTAAAATCGACATCACGAGCCAAGCAACACAAGCTCTGGTGCTGGCGCCCACTCGTGAGCTGGCTTTGCAGGTAGCCGAGGCGTTCAGTCGCTACGGGGCTCATTTGCCGCAGGTCAACGTGCTACCGATCTACGGCGGGTCATCGTATGGCGTGCAACTGGCCGGGCTCCGACGCGGTGCGCAGGTAGTGGTCGGCACCCCCGGCCGTGTCATCGACCACCTCGAACGCGGCACACTGGACCTGTCGCGACTGGACTACCTGGTGCTCGACGAGGCCGACGAAATGCTCACCATGGGTTTCGCCGAAGACGTTGAGCGCATCCTTTCCGAAACCCCGGAATACAAACAGGTAGCTCTATTTTCGGCGACCATGCCACCGGCGATCCGCAAACTCACCACCAAGTACTTACACGATCCGCTCGAAATCACGTTCAAAGCGAAAACCGCTACCGCCGAGAATATTTCGCAGCGCTACATCCAGGTTGCCGGTCCACGCAAGATGGACGCATTGACCCGTGTCCTAGAAGTCGAGCCGTTCGAGGCGATGATCATCTTTGTCCGCACCAAACAGGCGACCGAGGAGGTCGCCGAAAAACTGCGTGCCCGAGGATTCTCTGCCGCGGCTATCAACGGCGACATTCCGCAGGGGCAGCGCGAGCGGACCATCACCGCCTTGCGTGAAGGCGCCATCGACATCCTGGTTGCCACCGATGTCGCCGCGCGCGGGCTGGACGTGGAACGGATATCGCATGTGCTCAACTACGATATTCCGCACGACACCGAGTCCTACGTACACCGGATCGGACGCACCGGCCGGGCCGGCCGCTCGGGAAAGGCGCTGTTGTTCGTTTCCCCACGGGAGCGCCACCTACTCAAGTCGATCGAAAAGGCTACCAGGCAAGCGCTTACCGAGGCCGAATTGCCTACCGTCGAACATGTCAATGCACAGCGGGTAGCTAAATTCCGCGATTCCATCACCGACGCGCTCGGCGGCCCGGGAATCGAGCTATTTCGTAGGCTGGTCGAGGACTACGAACGCGAGCACAATGTCCCGATGGCTGACATCGCCGCGGCGCTGGCGTTGCAGTCCCGTGACGGCGAAGCGTTCCTAATGGCACCCGAACCGCCGCCCCAGCGACCCGAGCGGCGCGAAGGCAAAAATCGCGACCAAC
The DNA here is from genome assembly GCF_000340435.2 of Mycobacterium haemophilum DSM 44634. Taxonomy (NCBI): domain Bacteria; kingdom Bacillati; phylum Actinomycetota; class Actinomycetes; order Mycobacteriales; family Mycobacteriaceae; genus Mycobacterium; species Mycobacterium haemophilum. The sequence continues at coordinate 3,082,387 of NZ_CP011883.2, read as the reverse complement.
GTCGGGAACGTTCCGAAAAGCTGAGGAGTGGAAGGGACTTCGCGTCATATCGCATCGCTGTGGGCAAGCGGCACAAGGTTGGTCCCGGCGCGATCGTGGGCGCCATTGCCAACGAGGGAGGTTTGCATCGCAGCGACTTTGGCCATATCACCATCGGGCCAGACTTCTCCCTGGTAGAGCTGCCGGCTAAATTGCCTCGCGCCGCACTGAAAAAGCTTGAGCGCACCCGAATTTCGGGCGTGTTGATCAACCTTCAGCCCGACCGGCCACCCGAGAAAGCCCGCGGTCGTGATGGCGGCAAACCACGCAGAAAACACACCGGATGACGCTGTCCGAGGAAAGGGACGCCCACGGCGGACTCGAGCAGGTGTCGCAGGTGGATCGGGTCGCGTCGCTGACCGGCATCCGGGCGGTTGCCGCCCTCCTGGTCGTTGGCACCCACGCGGCGTACACCACCGGCAAGTACACCCACGGCTATTGGGGCCTGGTCGGTGCTCGCTTGGAGATCGGCGTCCCGATCTTCTTCGTGCTATCCGGTTTCCTGCTATTCCGCCCGTGGGTGGCCTCGGTCGCCACTGGCAGTCCGCCACCGTCGGTGAGCCGCTACGCGTGGCACCGGGTTCGGCGCATCATGCCTGCGTACGTGATCACCGTGTTGTTCGCCTACGCGCTGTATCATTTCCGCACCGCGGGGCCGAACCCTGGACACAGCTGGATGGGATTGATCCGCAACCTCACGCTGACGCAGATCTACACCGACGGCTATCTGGGTTCGTATCTGCACCAGGGCCTCACCCAGATGTGGAGCCTGGCAGTGGAAGCCGCTTTCTATGTGGCGCTACCGCTGTTGGCATATCTGTTGTTGGTGCTGCTCTGTCAGCGGCGCTGGCAGCCAAAGTTGGTGTTGGCTGCTCTTGCGGGGACGTTGTTGATCAGCCCGGGATGGTTGATCCTGGTGCACACCGATCACTGGTTTCCTGACGGCGCTCGGCTGTGGCTGCCGACCTACCTGGCCTGGTTTCTCGGCGGCATGATGCTGGCCGTGCTGCAGGCGATGGGTGTGCGCTGCTATGCGTTCGGGGCGATACCGCTAGCGATCATCTGCTACTTCATTGTGTCGACACCGATCGCTGGCGCGCCAACCACATCGCCGGCATCGCTGGGGCAGGCGCTGGTCAAAACGGGCTTCTACGCCGCGATTGCCACGTTGGCGGTGGCGCCGCTGGCCTTAGGTGATCTGGGGTGGTATTCGCGGCTGCTGGCCAGCCGGCCGATGGTGTGGCTGGGCGAGATTTCGTACGAGATCTTCCTGATCCATCTGGTGACGATGGAGTTCGCGATGGTCTACGTGGTCCAAGATCACGTCTACACCGGCTCGATGCTGAACCTCGCCGTTGCCACGCTGGCGCTGACGGTCCCCCTGGCCTGGCTGCTGCACCGCTGCACGCGGGTACGGAACGGAACAGAACCTTCGGCTAGATAGGTTACCCTGTCCTAAGTTAGCGGCTGGCGATGAAGGGGAGCCAGGACCTGGCTCGCCGAGCATTCCGTGCATCCGACGATGTGGATCCGGATGTGGTTCGCCGACGGGCACCAACGCGGTTACACGCTGGTCAATCCCAATCCGGTGGCCGGCACCGTGGATATCGAGTTCGCGCTGCACGACGGTTGCGCGTCGGATTGGGCGCGAGCCGCACAGCCCGGCGACACCATCGGGGCGACGGTGTTGGGTAGCAAGTTCGCCATCCCTGAGCCACCTCCGACTGGGTACGTCATTGTGGGCGACACCGCGTCACTGCCCGCGATCAACTCCCTGCTCGACTCGATCGGGGACGCCCCCGCATCCGTGTTTCTCGAGGCCTGCTGCGACGACGACAAATGCCTGCCGGTGCTGCGCCGTGCCGGTGTCACCTGGGTGGACCGCAGGAACGGCGGCGGCGAGTTGCTCGAGACCGTGCGGTCGGCGGCGTTTGACGCGAGCGATCACTTTGGCTGGGTGGCCTGCGACACCCGTACCACGCGGTCAGTCGCAAAGGTGCTGCGGCAGCACTTTGGCATACCGAAAAAATCCATTAAGGCACAAGCTTATTGGGTGGCCTGACCGGATCTTGCCGCGTGCGCCACACCGAGCCCTGATACGTCGCTACTTCGGGGCTAAGTCGGGCTACCGCGGCCCTACTCGGGTGCGATGCGCATCCTTGCTGGAGTGGGCATCCTTGGAGGTACGGAGGGCGAGCGCACCGGCGGCCTCGTCGCGTCTCCCGGCGGTGTTGGCCTTGGCGGTGGTGTTGGCACTGGCCTTGGCGCCGGCACTGGCCTTGGCGGTGGTGTTGGCCTTGGCGTCCCGCCCCCCGGCGGTTGCGCCGGCGGTGGCGGCGTCACCGGTGGTGGCGCGCCCCCCGGCGGTGGCGGCGTCACCGGTGGTGGCGCGCCCCCCGTCCCGGGCATGCCAGGCAGGCACCGCGTCAGATAGTGCAGCGGTGACAGCTTCGACCAGGCCTGCGAGGCGCCGGCGTGGTAGCAGCCCATCGCGCTCACATCCTGGGCCCACATCTGTTCGTACTCGGACTCGATGGCCATCAGCGCCTGGACGTTCTGCCCGAAGATATTGGTATGCGCCAGACATGACAGCAGGGCCCGATTAGCGGCCACCAGTGGAGGCTTCACCGTGGCGGCCAACGCCGATTCGAAAGCCGCTACCACCGCCGCGGCTTGGGCGGCAGCCTCCTCGGAATGGCTAGCCGCCGTGGCGAGCCATGCTGTGTATGGCGCGGCCGCGGCCGACATCGCGGCAGCGGCGGGACCCTGCCACGTCGCACCAGCCAAGCCCGAGGTCACCGATCCAAACGAGCTTGCCGCCGAGCGCAGCTCGCTGGCTAATCCAGTCCAGGCTGTGGCAGCCGCGAGCATCGGCCCCGACCCGGCTCCGGTCTCCATCAGCGCCGAATTGACCTCGGGGGGCAACATTGGGTAACTCATTACCAATCCTTCCTTAGGGCGTGAACTCAGTGGCTTTTCGTGAGCACCCTGATGACAGGCCAATCCGATTGCCGCCCAGCAGCGGCCGCGACGCGAAGAGGTTGTGTGCGAACAACAAACATGCCTCGCATCACCTCCACGACACTCTGATTAACCGGCGATGATCGATGAGCCCTAACATAACGCCGGCCCGGTGCCGAATTCAGCAATATCGACAAAAATTCGCATCGACATAATCGGGCATTAGCGCTACGCCGGTGCGCCGCGGTGCACGCTGTGGCAGGCCGGCTGAACGAACAACTATTGGGCGGGGACCTGCGTCACGATCGGGACGACGAACTCCTCAATCATTGCCCGCTCGTCGGCGTCGTCTTGGCCCGGGAACATCAACAACGAGGTGATCACCCGCACCACCCAACGGGCCCGGCGTGCGACGGTGGCGGTGTCGTGGGGCCCCAGTGAGTTGACGAATGCGGTAGCCAGGGCCGTGATCACCTCAGACTGTCCGGCTATCTCGCCGCCGAGCGGCGGGCGGGTACTGACAAACCACGACGCCAACGCCGGGCTTTCGCGAACCATCCGCAACGCGGTGGTGATGCTCGCGGCCAAACGTTCGTGTGGGTCGTCGATGCCGTTGATCCGCCGCTTGATCTCGCCACTGAGCCGGTAGGTCTCGCGGTGCACGTATGCGGTCCGCAGTGCCTCACGATTCTCGAAATACCGGTACAGCGTCGCGCGCGAACAGCCTGCCGCCCTGGCGATCTCGTTCATACCAATCGAAGCCGGGTCGCCCTGAGTGTAAAGGTCCTCGGCGGCGTCGAGTATCCGATCAGCGGCAACCTCGGTGCGTCTGGCGGCCAACCAGTCGCTGCCTTTTACCGGGCCCGCCATCACGGCCGCACCGTAATCGGCACTGACAGTGGGCGTCGTATGTAACTGCCGCCGGCCCACGCGATACCGGACTCGTCGACCTCGAAGTCGGGGCAACGGGCCAGCAGCTCGGTCAGCGCAACCCGGGATTGCATCCGGGCCGCCGCGGCGCCCAGGCAGTGGTGTGCGCCGTGGCTGAAGGTCAGGATGTTGCGTGGGCACCGGGTCACGTCCAGCTCGCCGGCCTGCGGGCCGTATTGGCGTTCGTCTCGGTTGGCCGACCCGTAGAGCAGCAACACCCTGCGACCCGCCGCGACGGTGGTGTCGCCGATCGTGACATCACGCGTGGTGGTGCGCGCTAGTCCCTGGACGGGGGAGGTCAGCCGCAGCAGTTCCGCAACCGCATCGGGGATCAGTTCTGGGTGGTCGACGAGCAATTGACGCTGGTCGGGCCGCTGGTGAAGCAACGGCATCGAGCCGCCGAGCAGGCCGGTGACAGTGTCGTTTCCGCCGGTGACCATCGTGAACGTGAACGCCAGCACCGACGGGGCGCTGACCCCGGCAGCGACCAAGTGCGAGACGGTGTCGTCCTCGGGTTCGGTACGGCGTCGCTCGACCAGCGCGGTGAAGTAGGCCATCATCGACTCGACCGCATCGCCGGCGGTTTTCAGCGCGTTGGTGCTGCCGTCGGCGTCCGCCGTGTTGGTCGCCACGATGGCTTGAGTCCAGCCGTCGAACTGAACCCGATCCTCCTCGGGGACACCGAGATAGTGTGCGACCACCATCGACGGCAATGGCTTGAACAGTTCGGTGACGATATCTCCGCCGCCACGGGCGCGCAGTCTCTCGATGCGCTCGACGACGAAATCACGCACCTTCGGCTCCACCGCGTCGACCTGTCGCGGGGTGAAACCGCGTGACACCAGTTTGCGGAACTCGGTGTGCACTGGCGGATCCTGCATCACCATCGGTGGGTTGTTTTGCAGCCCAAGTAGTTCCATATCGCTGTAGTTGACGGTGAGCCCCCGCCCGGAGGAGAACGCCGCGTGGTCGCGGGCCGCCGACCAGACGTCGGCGTGTCGGGACAGGACGTAGTAGTCGTCCTCGGGCTGGTCGGCGGGGATAACGTGGTGCACCGGGTCGTGGTCGCGCAGCGCGCGGTACATCGGCCAAGGATTGGGCCAGGTGTCGGCAGTGGCGAGCTGAAACCCGTGAGACATTGCTCGCAACATGTCTCATGTCTAAGACGCGAAGCCGGCGATGTCAATCGCTATCCGGCGGTCACGGGCTAGATCGCCGCGCCGGGGTTCAGGATTCCTAACGGATCCAATGCGTGCTTGATGCGCTGGTTGAGCTCCATCACGTCGGGCCCGAGGTAGCCGTCCAGCCATGGCCGCTTCAACCGGCCGACGCCGTGTTCGCCGGTGATGGTGCCGCCGAGGCCGACGGCCAGGTCCATGATTTCTCCGAACGCGAGATGGGCGCGCTCCGTCATCGCGGCATCGGCGGGGTCATAGACGATCAACGGATGGGTGTTGCCGTCGCCGGCGTGCGCGATCACCGAAATCATCAGGTCGCGTTCGGCAGCGATGCGCGCGATCCCGGTAACCAACATGCCCAGCGCCGGCAGCGGCACTCCGACGTCTTCGAGCAACAGCGATCCCTTGCTTTCGACCGCCGGGATACAGAACCGGCGCGCGGCAACAAACGCTTCGCCCTCGTCTGGATCGTCGGTGGAAAACACCTCTGTGGCACCGTTTTCGGCGAACACCGCGGCCATCAGTTCGGCGTCCTGACTGGCCGCGCGCCCGCGTTCATCGGAGCCGGCCACCAGCATTGCCGCGGCCGAGCGGTCCAGGTCCATCCGGCAGGTGTCCTCGACGGCATTGATTGCCACCGAATCCATGAATTCGAGCATTGCGGGACGCAGCCGAGCGGTGACCCCCAGCACGGCATCGACAGCCGTCTGGACCGAGGCGAAGGTGGCCACCACGATGCTCGACGCGTTTTGGGCGGGCAACAGCCGCAGTGTTACTTCGGTGATGACGCCCAGCGTGCCTTCGCTGCCAACGAAGAGTTTGGTCAGGCTCAGCCCTGCGACGTCCTTGAGCCGCGGGCCACCCAACCGGACCGCGGTGCCATCGGCCAGCACTACCTGCATGCCCAGCACGTAGTCGCCGGTGACGCCGTACTTCACACAGCACAGCCCGCCGGCGTTGGTGGCGACGTTGCCGCCGATGCTGCATATCTCGAACGACGACGGATCAGGTGGATACCACAGCCCATGTTCGGCGGCGGCCTGCTTCACCTCCACGTTGAACAGGCCGGGCTGACACACCGCGGTGCGGGTGACGGGGTCGACGGTGATGTCACGCATCTTTTCCGTCGACAGCACGATCCCGTCATCCAGCGCGGTAGCACCGCCCGACACGCCGCTGCCGGCTCCCCGGGCCACCACCGGCACCCGGTTGGCGCTGGCCCAGCGCAGCACGGTCTGCACCTCGTCGGTGCGTCGTGGCCGAACCACGGCCAGCGGCTTGCCTGCCGACGGGTCCAAGGCGCGGTCCTGCCGGTAGCCCTCGGTGACGGTCGGGTCGGTGACCACCATCCCGTCGGGCAGATCGGCGATGAGACTGGTCAGCACATCCGCAACCACGACCCGATCCTACGGGCCCGGATCGACGACCAACTCTGGTGCGTGGTCTAGTTCGCGCAGCGACGGCAACCCGACGCAGACAAGCCCGGTCACCACGATGGGCAGCGCCAACGCCAAAAACGCTGCCCGCAATCCGGCGGCGTCGGTCAACGGACCGGCCAGCAGCAGGCCCAACGGGCCGGCGGCGAACGCCAGCGACGTCATCACCCCGACCACCCGGCCACGCAGATAGTGCGGCGCCCGGGTTTGCACCACGTAGTTGTAGATCGGTGCGATCGGCCCATAGAGCAGGCCGATCAGCGCGACCAGTACCAGGATGATCGGCAACGGCGGCAGCAGCGCGATCAACACCGTCGCCGAACCGAAGGTCAGGATTGCGGTCAGCATGATCGTGCGTCGGCGCGCGTGTTGTGACAGCACGGCGTAGCCGAGCGCGCCCACCAGACCGCCCATCGAGAGCGCCATCAATACCCAGCCCAGCTGCTGGGGTTGATGCCGGTCGGTGAAGTATTTCGGAAACAGCACGCTTTCCATCGGCAGGTACAGTGCGGTGACCGCCAGGTCGATCATGGCCAGGGTGCGCAAGACCCGCAGGCTCCACACGAAACGCAGCCCGTCGGCGATCCCGGATACCAGCCCCTGCGGTCGGGTCGCGTGGTGCGGCTTACCGGCGCCCTCGAGCCGCAACGCGGTAATCGCCAGGATCGACAATCCGAAGGCTCCCGCGGTGATCCACATCGTGGTGATGCCGCCGACCGTGGCGATCATCAGGCCACCGACACCCGGGCCGACCACAAATGCCAGGTTGAGGATCGCCTCGTAAACACTGTTGACTCGGTCCAAAGACCAGCCCGCCCGAGCGGCGGCCTCGGGCAGCATCGACAGGCGAGCCGTCACCCCTGCGGGGCCGAAGAGCGCTGCGAGCGCGGCCAGCGCGGCCAGCACCCCGACATTAACTGCCTGGCCGCCAAACGCCCACGCCACCAGCGGGACACCAGCCACCGCTGCGCCAGACAACGCATCGGAAACCAATGACACCCGGCGGCGTCCGAAGTAGTCGACCGCCGTGCCGGCGATCAGTGTCGAGGCGAGCAAGGGCAGTGTGGTTGAGCCGGCCACGATCGACGCGTCCCGTGCGCTGTCGCCGCGCTGTAGCACCAGCCAGGGGAAGGCAATGATGGAAATGCCATCACCCGCGCACGCCACTAACGCGGCGCACAGGATCAGGAACGCCGGGCCGCGGCTGTTGTTTCTCATGCGGGGCTGAATTTAACGCCAAGGCCGCACGCAGAGCCACCGAATTTCGGACCTCACAGTAGTGGGGCCACATTCGCCGCCGCGCGCGGCGGAATGCTTCGATGTTCGTGTGCTCAGCCATCCCAATACCGGCCAGTCGTTCGGTTCTCCAGTCGGGCCTGGAACCGGCTGGCCGGGCGATCCGGCCACACCGCGGACCCCGGTTGCCGCCGATGCCGAGCAAGTTTTGGTGTTGGCGGGCGGAGCTGGGTCGATTCCCGAACTCAACGCGCAGATCAGCGTGTGCCGAGCCTGCCCGCGATTGGTCGATTGGCGTGAGGAGGTCGCGGTCGTCAAACGCCGAGCCTTCGCCGACCAGCCGTATTGGGGGCGGCCGGTTCCCGGCTGGGGATCGGAGCAGCCGCGGCTGTTGATCGTGGGGCTGGCGCCCGCCGCGCACGGCGCCAACCGGACCGGGCGGATGTTCACCGGCGACCGTTCTGGGGACCAGTTGTACGCCGCGCTGCACCGGGCCGGGCTGGTGAACTCACCGATCAGCGTGGACGCCGCAGACGGGTTGCGGGCCAACCAGATTCGGATCACTGCACCGGTACGGTGCGCCCCGCCGGGCAATGCTCCGACGCCGGCGGAGCGGGTGACCTGCTCGCCCTGGCTGGATGCCGAATGGCGGTTGGTGTTCGAGCACGTCCGGGTAATCGTCGCCCTGGGTGGATTTGCCTGGCAGGTCGCGCTTCAACTACCGGGCACCTCCGGAATGCGCAAGCCGCGATTCGGCCACGGCGTTGTGGCGCAGCTGCCCTCCGGTGTGCGCTTGCTCGGCTGCTACCACCCGAGTCAGCAGAACATGTTCACCGGTAGGTTGACGCCGGCAATGCTCGACAACATTTTCCGCGACGCCAAGAAGTTGGCCGGGATTACCTGAACGGCTAGGAGGCTGCCGCTCCGCCAGGCATTGACCTGGGCGTCGGCGATGTGCCCGGCTCCGCCCCCGTAGCGCGCGCCGCGCGCCCAGCGTCGAAATTGCTGTGGGGGTTGTGCAAGCGCCACTAGTCACGACCATCACGGCAATTTCGCCGGCTTGACCGCCAAGCCGATCACGTTCTTAACAGCACGGCAAGAGCTTTGCTAGTCCGACCGGCTCACATCAATCTGGGCCAGGGCTTCCCGCAGGATCCGACCCGTCGTTTCCCGGTCCGGGTCCCGGCGCAGCACCATCCCTTTGGCGACCGATAACTTGTCGCCGTTGCGGCGCGGCAGCACGTGCAGATGAATATGAAACACCGTCTGGAAGGCGGCGCGACCATCGTTGATCGCGATGTTTGTGGCGTCGGCCAGTTCGGTCGCGCGGGCTGCCTGAGCGATCCGTTGGCCGATGGTGACCATCGCAGCCAACGTCTCCGGTGGCGTGTCAGCCAGATCTACGGTGTGCCGTTTGGGCAGCACCAGGGTGTGGCCGCGGGTGAACGGGCGGATGTCCAGGATCGCCAGGTAGTCGTCGTCTTCGTAGATCCGGACAGCCGGAGCTTCCCCGGCGACGATCGCGCAGAACACACAGGACATGTCGCCACGTTACTGGTCCAAGTCACCGAACGATCGCGGTGGCGATCGCTTCGATCGCCCGATCGAGGATTGCCCGGGTAGTGCCGAAGTTCAGCCGCGCGAATCCGGCGCCCACCGTGGCGCCGAACGGGATACCGGGCGACAACGCCACCTTCGCGTTCGCAAGCAAGTACTCGGCAGGCTCGGCCGGCAGGTTGAGGCCGCGGAAGTCCACCCAGGATAGATAGGTGCCCTCCGGGACGTTGACCTTCACCCCGGGGACCAACTCCGGCAGCACCCGCACCAGGTGGTCGCGGTTAGCCTGCAGGTAATTGATCAGCTCGTCGAGCCACGACGCGCCATGTTGGTAGGCCGCGATGTTGGCACGGATACCAACCGTGGATGTGCCCATTTTGTGCAGCATGTTGATCCGGTCCCACTCTTCGACGTCTCGACTATTGGACAGGATGACCTGAGCGCACATCAGGCCGGGCAAGTTCCACCCTTTGGAGGCCGATACCAGCGTGACCACCGTTTCGGCGGCCGGGTCGGACACCGACGCGGCCGCGATGTGGCGGCGTCCATAAACCAGTGGCCCCCAGATCTCGTCGGCGATGACCCGGGCGCCATGGCTGGCGGCAATGTCCACAATCGCTTGCAGCTCAGCTTCGGTGAATGCGGTGCCCAGTGGGTTGTTGGGATTGCACAGAATCACCGATCCGGCCCCCTGCACGAATGCGGCCTCAAGAGCGTCTAGGTCAAGAACGTAGCGTCCCGAATCTTGCTGCACCGTCGGGATTTCCACTCGCTGGCGGCCAGTGACCTGCAGGACACTAAAGAACGGCATGTAGGCGGGCACGGGCAACGCGACCGGACTCTCTGGGCGAGTGAGGAAGTTGACAACGACTTCCATTCCCTTGAGGACATCGGGAACGACGCGGATCCGGTCGGGTTGGACGTGCCAGCCGTAACGTTGCCGGCACCAGTCGGCGGTCGCCCTCGGCAACGTGTCCTCGCCGAACGGTGGGTAGCCGAACTCCTCGTTCTCAACGCAGGCCCGCGCCCCGTCAAGCACCGCCGGTGCCGTGGGATAGTCCATCTCCGCCACCCACAGCGGCAACACGTCGGGTCCGAAGAAGTTCCACTTGATCGTGTTGCGGGCCCGAAGCTGCTGCTCGGTCAACAGATTGAAAACGTTGTCGTGCATGTCAGTAGTCTGTGCCCTCTCGTCTTTTGCTGCCGGGTACCAGCCACCACCCCAACGTGGCCACAGCGTGGCTGAGCCCACTGTGCACGGGAGAATATGCACCACATCTTCGCGCCTGACGCCCGCGGGTCGCTTAAGCCAGCCCGATATGCTGCCGCGGTGAACGCAACCGATCTCGCCTTCGCCGGCGCTGCCGCACAGGCACGAATGCTGGCCGACGGTGAAGTCACCGCGCCAGCTCTGCTGGAGATGTACCTGGGACGGATCGCGCGTCTGGATACTCAGCTGCGCTGCTATCGCGTCGTACTCGTCGATCAAGCGCGGGCCGAAGCTGCCGCGGCACAGGACCGCCTCGATGCCGGTGAGCGGCTGCCGCTGCTGGGGGTGCCGATCGCCATCAAAGACGATGTCGACGTCGCCGGCGAGGTGACGACGTACGGCAGTGGCGGCCACCGTCCGGCGGCGATCTCCGACGCTGAGGTGGTGCGTCGGCTGCGCGCGGCGGGCGCGGTCATCATCGGCAAAACCGCAGTGCCCGAGCTGATGATGATGCCGTACACCGAGTCGCTGACCTTCGGGGCCACCCGTAACCCGTGGAACCCGGCGCGCACGCCGGGCGGCAGCAGCGGCGGGAGTGCTGCCGCGGTGGCCGCCGGGCTGGCTCCGCTGGCACTGGGGTCCGACGGCGGCGGGTCGATCCGCATCCCGTCGTCCTGGTGTGGCGTGTTCGGTCTGAAACCGCAACGCGATCGGATCTCATTAGAGCCGCATGACCAGGCGTGGTACGGACTCAGCGTCAATGGCCCGATCACGCGGTCGGTGATGGACGCGGCGTTGTTTCTTGACGCGACGGCCACAGGGTCCGGGGCCCCCGGTACCGAAGGTGAGTTCGTGGCCGCGGCGGCGCGTAATCCCGGCAAGCTGCGAATTGCCTTGAGCACCAAGGTTCCAACGTTTCCCGTTAGGGTCGGCCGGGAAGAGCTGGCAGCCGTCGGCCAGGCCGGTGCATTGCTTCGCGAGCTGGGCCACGACGTCGTCATACGCGACCCTGAATATCCGCGGCCCGCGTTCTATGCGAACTATTTGCCCCGATACCTGCGCGGCATCAGCGACGACGCGGATGCGCAGGCGCACCCCGACCGGCTCGAAGCACGCACCCGGGTGCTGGCCCGGTTGGGATCATTTTTCTCGGACCGGCGAATGGCCGCCATTCGCGCCGGAGAGGCGGCGCTGAGCCGCCGGATCCAGTCGATCTTCGACGACGTCGATGTCGTCGTCACCCCGGGCACCGCCAACGGCCCGTTCCGCGTCGGCGCCTACCAGCGCCGCGGCGCGCTGTCGACACTGCTGCTGGTAGCGCAACGCATTCCGTACTACCCGATCTGGAATCTGACCGGTCAACCCGCCGCGGCCGTCCCATGGGACTTGGACGGTGATGGCCTGCCGATGTCAGTGCAGCTCGTCGGGCGGCCGTACGACGAAGCGACGCTGTTGTCGCTGTCCGCCCAGATCGAAGCCGCACGACCGTGGGCCCACCGGCGACCGCCGGTGTCATGACGCGGCATTAGTAAAGTCGTTGGCCACCAAGCTTTTCAGATCGATCATGGCGCTTAGGTGAACCACTGACTGGTCGCCGGCTTTATTGCCGCTGTATGTTTACCGGTGACAGCCGCAGGCACGTCGAAAGACCCTTGATATGCAGTCCGCACCGCGATGCATTGCGATTCGCGCTGATCACGTGTTCGACGGGTACCGGTTTCACAGCGGACCGGCAACGATCATGGTTGAGGATGGTCAAATCCGGGCAGTCGATTTTGCCGGCGCCGTCTGCCCGCCGGATATGCCTCTGGTGGACCTGGGGGAGTCAACTTTGTTGCCGGGCCTCGTGGATGCGCATGCGCATCTGTGCTGGGACCCCACCGGTAACCCCCAAGATTTGGCTAGCGACCCGGCGGAGGTGCTGCTGCGGCGGGCACGACGGCATGCTGAGGCCGCGCTAACTTCGGGCATCACCACGATTCGCGATCTGGGCGACCGCGACTTTGCGACCTTGTCGCTGCGCGACGAATACCGGCAGGGAGCCACGGTGGGGCCGGAACTGGTGGTTGCCGGGCCGCCATTGACTCGCACCGGTGGGCATTGTTGGTACCTCGGCGGTGAGGCTGATAGCACCGAGGCACTCATTGACGCGGTGCAGGAGCGGGCCGCGCGGGGAGTGGATTGGATCAAGGTGATGGCCACCGGCGGATTTACCACGGTCGGAACCGATCCGTGGCGGCCGCAGTACGACCATGATCAATTGGCCGCGGTGGTTGCGGCGGCTCATCAGGTCGGATTACCGGTGACTGCACACGCACACGCCACCGCTGGGATTGCCGAGGCGCTCGCCGCGGGTGTGGACGGGATCGAACACTGCACCTTCCTCAGCGAAAACGGCCCTCAAATCGATGTCGCCAGTCCGGACATCATTGCAGCGATCGTTGCTCAGGGGGTGTGGTGCGGTATCACGATTGCTCGCGTGCACCCGGGGATGGCGCAGCACATCGTGTCAATCAGCCGGGATATCCGGCGAAATATCCGCCAGCTCATGGATTCTGGTGCGCATGTCGCCTTGTCTACCGATGCTGGTGTCAGCCCGGAAAAACCCCATAACGTGTTACCCCACGAGCTGGTGGATCTGTCCCGACATGGCTTCACCGGCACCGAGGTGCTGACGTGCGCGACGGCCGCGGCCGCTGCCAGCTGTGGACTGGGTCACCGCAAGGGCCGTATCGCACCGGGTTATGACGCTGATCTGCTGGCTGTTGCCGGCGGTGTAGACGATCACGACCTCGCCGGGCTTTGCGACGTCAAAGCCGTCTGGCGCAGTGGAACCCAGGTGCCGCTGCACCCATCCGATGGCAGCCCCAGCACTAGCCCGTCGCGCTGATCACCGCACCCGACTGCGCGCCGGCGTTATACGTTGACCAGTGTGGACAACCACATAGATCAAGCGTCCCAGAACATCGAGGATCTGCTCGGCGGCTTGGCAGGCGCCGCGCGTGCGGAACGCGCCGAGCTTGTCGAGTGGTTGATAGGGCAGGGCATCACCGCTGATGAGATCCGGGCGACCAACCCGCCGCTGCTCGTAGCTACCCGTCACCTTGTTGGTGACGACGGCACCTACGTTTCGGCTCGCGAGATCAGCGAGCGGTACGACGTTGACCCGGTGTTGCTGCAGCGCGTGCAGCGCGCCATCGGACTCGCCAGCGTGGATGACCTTGACGCGGCCGTGCACATGCGCGCGGACGGTGAGGCGGCCGCACATGTACAGCGGTTCATTGAGCTTGGGCTGGATCCCGATCACGTCGTGCTCGTCGTGCGGGTCCTCGCCGAGGGCCTGTCACATGCTGCAGAAGTTATGCGATACACCGCTTTGGCGGCGATCATGCACCCGGGAGTCACTGAGGTGGAGATCGCCAAAGCGTCGCAAGAGCTGGTCAGCCGGATCGTGCCGATGCTCGGCCCGATGATTGAGGACATGCTGTTCATGCAGCTGCGGCACATGATGGAGACCGAAGCGGTCAGTGCGGGCGAGCGAGCCGCCGGAACGCCGCTGCCGGGTGCGCGTCAGGTGACCGTCGCCTTCGCCGACCTTGTCGGCTTCACCCGGCTGGGTGAGGTGGTTTCAGCAGAGGAGCTAGGGCAACTCGCCGGCCGCCTGGCTGAGCTCGCGCGTGACCTGACTGTCCCACCGGTGCGCTATGTCAAAACGATTGGCGACGCGGTGATGTTTGTCTGCCCCGAGCCGGCGCCGTTGCTGGATGTGGTGCTAAAGCTTGTTGAAGTTATTGACACCGACAACGACTTTCCTCGGTTGCGTGCGGGGGTGGCTTTTGGGATGGCGGTGAGCCGGGCCGGCGATTGGTTTGGTAGTCCGGTGAATGTGGCAAGCCGGGTCACGGGGGTGGCACGGCCGGGCAGCGTGCTGGTTGCGGATTCGGTGTGCGAGGCGGTCGGTGACGCGGCGGGATTCCACTGGTCATACGCCGGCCCACGTCGCCTCAGGGGCATCAAGAGTGAGGTCAAACTCTTTCGGGTCCGGCGAGGCGATGGGTCCGACAAGTCGGATCCCGCCTCGGATCCGTCCCCAGGGGGCTCCCAAAACGCCCCACCCGCCGCTGCCGTGCCCAGTTCGGCGCGGCAAAAGTTGCTGCGGCGAACGACGTAGCTAGCTGATTCGGCGCACAAATGGGCAGGCCCGGAGCGCCTCTAGGGGACGTCTGACAGCGTCCTGCGCTAGTCCCACGCGGCCGGCTCTCACCCCGTCTTCCGGCGCTTTGGATTGGTCGCTTCCGGGCCTGCTTCGCTACCAAAAATACAACGTCGCGCCCCTGATAGCAACGCTTTTCCGGGCTGAGCGCACTCGCTTGGGCTAGCCGCCGAACAACCAGGCTGCTCGTCGGCGTGGTGGTCGACGGCGTGAATGGGCTGGCGGGTCATTCTGCCGCTGCGGCTTGGGCTTCGGTCGGCAGTTTCGCCCGTGTCGAGACACTGGCCCCGGCAACGGTTTGACGTTCGCTGCCGGTGAACGCGGTTTCCTGCCAGATATAACAGTGTAATCATGTAATCATGAAGCAATATCACACGCATGGGCGCCGATACGGCCGCCCCGGGGGCTGGCAGCAAGCTGCGCAACCCGATGCCAGCGGCGCGGCGGAATGGTTCGCCGGCCGCCTTCCCGATGACTGGTTCGACGGCGATCCCATGGTCATCGTTGACCGCGAAGAGATCACGGTCATCGGCAACCTCGCTGAATCCGACAGCGTCGGAAAGGAAGAAAGCGAGGCCCGCGCGCAAGGCCGGGTCTCGCGGTTCCGTGAAGAAACCCGGCCGGAACGAATGAGGATCGCCGATGAAGCGCAGGATCGCTACGGCCGCAAGGTATCTTGGGGCGTAGCGGTCGCAGGTGAACGAATCCTATTCACTCACATCGCCGTACCGGTGATGACGCGCCTGAAGCAACCGGAGCGTCAGGTGCTGGACACACTGGTTGATGCCGGCGTCGCCCGGTCCCGCGCCGACGCACTCGCGTGGTCGGTCAAGTTGGTTGGTGAGCACACCGAGGAGTGGCTGACCAAGCTGCGTACCGCGATGTCGGCGGTCGACGATTTGCGTGCGCAGGGGCCGGATCTTCAGCCTTAACCGACGCGGCTATTGGTTGTTGATTCTTTCGACGATCTTGTCGGTGATCTGGCCACCTTGATCGCTGTCGATGTGGTAGCCGCATGCGTTCACGTCGACGATCACATTGTTGGCCACGCCCATCGCGCGTTGGCACTCCCAGCCGTCAGCGCCCTCCTGCGTGTCCACCACCGTAATTTTCGGAGGATGGCCGTTGATTTGTGCAAACGTCCACCTGTACGTCTTGTTTTTGTTCGTGACGGTAATTGTCTTGCCGGAGCAGCCTTTCCAGTTG
The DNA here is from genome assembly GCF_000340435.2 of Mycobacterium haemophilum DSM 44634. Taxonomy (NCBI): domain Bacteria; kingdom Bacillati; phylum Actinomycetota; class Actinomycetes; order Mycobacteriales; family Mycobacteriaceae; genus Mycobacterium; species Mycobacterium haemophilum. The sequence goes on along the minus strand of NZ_CP011883.2, from coordinate 3,066,421 downwards.
TGTGCCGACGTCTCTAGGAATGCCTTGGCTTTGTCCGCCGACGGAAAGAGCACCACGGCTTGGTTGACCCAGTGGTCGTAGTTGTCTCCGGGTTCGGACGACACTAAGCCGCTTACCCCGATGTAGCCGGTGCCTGCATACACCGGATCCTGACTGGTATAGAGGGCGCCTTGGCAGGCTGGCTGTGACAGCGTCACCGGGGAGGCGTCCATCGACGTGATGGGCTTCCCGGGCTCCATGGTTGAGGAGTCCATGATGGAGTCGATTTCTGAGGGGCTCAGCAATAGATCGCTGAGACGCTCAGCCGGTATTGGATGGGGAGCCGGTGCAAGTGTGGGTTTGGGATTGGGTCTGACAACTATCCAGATGCCCACAGCGCCAACGATAACAACGAGGACAACGGCGACAGCAGCGATGATGGGCCAGGGGTTGCGGTTGCGTGGTGGTGGTGGTGTGTATGGGGGTAGGCCGCTCCAGTTGTTGGTTGGCGTCCAGTTGGGGTAGCCGGTGGGTGGCTGTTGCGGTGGGGTTGGTGGACGTGGTGGTGCGGTGGTGGCTGCTGGGGTGGGCAGGGTGGCTTCTTGGCTGCGGCGCACGATGTTGGCGGCGTGGTCTTGGTCGGGGTCGCTGAGTGCTTCGTGGGCGGCTAGTGCGAGGTCGCCGGCGCTGGCGTAGCGGTCTTCGGGTTTTTTGGCCATGCCGCGTGCGATGACGGTGTCGAAGGCTTTGGGGATGCCTGAGCGTTGGGTGCTGGGTTGGGGGATGGGGTTCATGAGGTGGGCGGTGACCAGTGTGCTGGCGCTGTCGGCTCGGTAGGGTGGGGCGCCGGTGAGGCACTCGTAGAGCACGCAGGCGAGTGCGTAGATGTCGGCCCGGTAGGTTACCTCGTCGTTGGAAAACCGTTCGGGGGCCATATATTTCCAAGTGCCGACCGCGGTTCCTAGTTGGGTGAGTTTTTCGTCGGTGGTGGCGCTAGCGATTCCGAAGTCGACTAGGTAGGCGAAGTCGTCGCGGGTGAGTAGCACGTTAGGGGGTTTAACGTCGCGGTGCATCACGCCAGCGGCGTGGGCGGCGTCAAGGGCTGAGGCGATTTGGGTGATGATGGCGACCGCGCGGGGCGGGGTTAGTGGGCCGAACCGTTTCAGCACGCTGTCCAGGTCGGTGCCGTCGATGAGGCGCATTTCCAGATACATTTGCCCGTCGATGTCGCCGTAGTCGTGGATGGGTACTACATGGGGCTCATGCAGTCGGCCTGTGATGCGTGCTTCGCGTTTCATTCGTTCGCGAAATATCGGGTCGTTGCTGAAGGTTTGCGACATCAGTTTGACTGCTACTGTCCACTCTTTGATGGTGTGATCGGCTTCGTAGACTTCGCCCATCCCGCCGCGGCCGAGCAGCCGTTTGAGGTGATAGGGGCCAAACATTGTCCCCACCCGCGAGTCCCGCGCGTCGTTCATCGCTGATCCTCCCGACCAACCCACAGTCCGCCGCAACGTTCCGGCGTGGCAATCATGACGGTAAGCCCACACCAGGCCGGCCGCACGAAAACCGCAACATCTCGCATAATGCGAGCGTGCGGACTGCCTCACCACGTTGCACCGCTGCTAAGGGGCGGACTGGTCTGGTGTTAGCGAAAAGTCTTGTAGTAATTGGTCGATTTAGATGTGGGCTGTTTCAGTGAAAAATGTTGCACAGCACGAACGCCTAGCCTAGTGTCCCGCAGCGATCTGGAATGTAAATTCATCATCACAGATGCGGACATGGACACCGTCGTTCAGCGTGGCTGCGGCGCGGGAAGCGGAGGTCGGCATGTCTTGTGCGATCACGAACCCCGAAGCGTTGCAGGTAGCCGCTGTGCAGCTATGATGCCACTGCTGTGTCCCTCGTGACCGACGATGCCAAAGCCTTCGACTGACCCCGATGAGGGCAATACCAGCACCGCAAACATACGAACAACAGCAGTCGTCACGAACCGAAAGGAATAACGAACAAAGTGACGTTAGTCGGCGCGTTACCATCAGAGGTCCTATACGGAGATTCCCACCAGAGATCAACTCCGCCAACATATATGCTGGGCCGGGTCCTGCTTCGTTGCTCGCCGCCGCCGAGGCGTGGGAATCCGTAGCTGCGCAGATGACTTCCGAGGTTTTTAAGCCGTTCATGAAAGTGCTCGACACGCTGCTGGCGGAGTGGTCAGGTTCGTCGGCGATGCAGATGCATCAGGCGATCGGTCCGTTTTTTGAGTGGCTGATTGAGCTCGAAGCGCAGCTTGGCGTGATTCCCAAGGAGATCCACCGCATCCACGAGGCCTATTTGACTGCGCGTAAGAAGATGGTGGACCCAAAGGATATTAGCGCTAACCGCGATGCGGTTCATCAGCTGGAGACCGACAACGCGTTGGGGCAAAACACTGCGGCGATCGCGACCCTCGAGGCCAAATACAAGCGGTACTGGATGGACGACGTCCACGAGATGACGGTCTATGAGCTGGCGGTGCTCGACGCGTTGTCAGCGATGACTCCGTGGGGGTCGCCGCCGCCGATCACCATCGAAACCGGGTCAGCCCAGGAGGACAACATCGGTTAGCCGGCCAGCCACAAGGCCGCGCTCAGGCTTGCGTCATTCGGTAATACGCCCCCCGTCGGGCCAGGAGCTCGGCGTGATTGCCTTGTTCTACAAGCTGGCCGGACTCCACCACCAGAATGCGGTCCGCATCGCGGATCGTTGAGAGACGGTGCGCGATAATGAAACTCGTTCGATTCTGGCGAAGCTCGCGGGTGGCGCGTGCGATGAGGGCCTCGGTGCGGGTATCGACCGAACTGGTTGCCTCGTCCAGGATTAACAGCTGCGGCCGGGCCAGAAATGCGCGGGCGATGGTGATGAGTTGCTTCTCGCCGGCGCTGAGGTTGCCGCCGTCGCCACTGACCCGGGTCTGGTAGCCCGCCGGCAATGTGTGGACAAACCGGTCGACGTAGGCCGCCTTGGCGGCTGCTATCACCTCGTCGTCGCTGGCCTGCGGCCGTCCGTAGGCAATGTTTTCCGCGATCGTCCCGTCGAATAGCCAGGTGTCTTGCAGCACCATGCCAATTCGTGAGCGCAGCGCATGTCTGCTCATCATGGTGATGTCGACCCCGTCGATCAGGATTCGGCCGCAATCCACCTCATAGAATCGCATGAGCAGGTTCACCAGGGTGGTTTTGCCCGCTCCGGTCGGTCCGACGATCGCTACCGTGCTGCCCGGTTCGGCCACCATCGACAGGTCGTCGATCACCGGGGTGCCCGCGCAGTAAGCGAAGCTCACATGCTGAAACTCCACCCGCCCGCTGGTACGTGGGCGCTGGCCATTGGGCAGCGGCAGCTCGGCTGCCGGCGGTGCGTCGGGTTTCTCAGGGACCTCGTCGAGCAAGTCGAAGACCCGCTCGGCGCTGGCTACCCCGGATTGCAGGGTGTTGTACATTCCCGCCACCTGGCTCAGCGGCATGTTGAATTGCCGGACGTATTGAATGAAGGCCTGGATGTTGCCGAGCGTGATTTGTCCGGTGGCTACCTGTAGGCCACCCAGCACAGCGACCACCACGTAGCCCAAGTTGCCAATGAACGTTGTTGCCGGTGATACCAGACCGGAGCAGAACTGGGCGCCGAAACTCGCCTGGTACACGTCATTGTTGAAGGTGTGGAACTGTTCTCGCGCTGCAGCCTGGTGGCCGAACGTCTTAACCACCGTGAACCCGCTGTAGGTCTCCTCGATATGGGCGTTGAGACGTCCGGTGCTCGTCCACTGAGCCACGAACAGCCGCTGCGAGCGTCGCGCGATCGCTCGCGTCGCTAGTAGCGACATCGGCACCGTCAGCAACGCAACCAGCGCCAGCAACGGCGAGATCGACACCATCATCGCCAGCACCGCCACCACGCTCAACAGTGACGTCAACAGCTGGCTGAGTGTCATTGACAGTGAGGATTGGAGGTTGTCGATATCGTTGGTGACCCGGCTCAGCAGCTCACCGCGCTGCCGTGCATCGCAGTAGGACAGCGGCAGCCGGTGCACTTTGTCTTCGACGTCGGAACGCAGCGCGACCATGATGCGCTGCACGGTGACGTTGAGCAACCTGGCTTGTGCCCAAATCAGCAGTGCGGAAAGCAAATACAGAGCCAACGCCAGTCCTAGCGTTCTTCCTACCGCGACGAAGTCCACGCCTTTGCCTGGGGTTACGTTCATCCCAGACAATAGGTCGGCGAAGGCATTGTCGCCACGGGCCCGGGCTGCGGCGACCGCCTGCGCTTTGCTGATTCCCGCGGGTAGCCGTCGCCCGATCACGCCGTTGAAGAGCAGATCGGTGGCGTGCCCGAGAACCCGCGGAACGATGACCCCGATAGCGGTGCCGGTGATGCCGAGTGTGACCACCGCGAGGCTTAACCGACGTTGCGGCACCAGCTGTTTCACCAAGCGTCCAGCCGAACCCCAGAAGTCGCGGGACCGGGCGGGTGCGGCGGCTACCGTCACTGCGCGTCTCCGGCGCCGGCACTGACCGACTGCGAGTCGGCGAACTCCGCATAGGTAGCGCAGTCAGCCATCAGTGACTCATGAGTGCCCGAACCCGCCAGTTTCCCGTCGTCGACAACGATCACTTGGTCGGCCTGGGTGGCAGTCGAAATTCGCTGTGTTACAACGATAATTGTGGCATTGTCGGATATCTCGCGCAGCGACTCGCGGACCCGTGAGTCGGTGTGTACGTCGAGTGCGGAGAACGCGTCGTCAAACAGATAGATGGTCGGACGGCGGATGACGGCGCGCGCAATGGCCAACCGTTGCCGTTGCCCACCAGAGAAGTTGATTCCGCCCTGGGCGACGCGCATCTGCAGTCCGTCATCGTGTGCCCGGACGAATCCGTCGGCGTCGGCCACCCGCAGCGCAGCCCACATCTGCTCGTCGGTGATCACCTGATCGGGGGCCGCGCCGTAGCGCAGGTTGTCGGCGACGGTGCCGGAAAACAGGTAGCCGCGTTGGGGCACCAGCCCGATCGCCGACCAGAGCCGCTCGGTGTGGTAGTCGCGGATGTCGACGCCGTCGACCAGGACCGCGCCGGCGGTCACGTCGTACAGCCGGCAGATCAGCGCCACCAGCGTCGACTTGCCCGAACCGGTGCTGCCCACCACCGCTGTCGTGGTACCGGGCAGTGCGGTGAACGAGATGTCCTGCAGCACTGGACGGTCAGCGCCCGGGTAGGTGAACGTCACGTCGTCCAAGCGCACTACGCCGGTGACCCCACCGCGCGGGAATCGGGGGCATGGCGGGTTGCCGACGGCAGCGCGGGTGGACAGCACCTCGGTGATCCGCTCGGCGCACACGGATGCGCGGGGCAAGACCACCAAGGTCATCGTTGCCATCAACACCGCCATCAGGATCTGGGTGAAGTAGGCCAGGAAGGCGGTCAGCGAACCGACCTGCATCTGGCCGTTATCGATGCGCAGCCCGCCGAACCAGATCAGCGCGACGCTGGACACATTGATGGTCAGCGTGGTGACTGGCAGCATCAGCGCTTGCCAGTTACCGGCGCCCAGCGCGGCATCCGAGAGCGCGGCATTGGCCCGCTCAAACCTGGCACGCTCAAAGGGTTCGCGGGTGAACGCCCGGACCACCCTGATGCCGGACAACTGATCGCGCATCACCCGATTGATGCCGTCGATCAAACTTTGCATGCTGCGAAACAGCGGCAGCATATGGGAGCTGATCCAGTAGTTTGTCACCGCCAAAATCGGGACGCTGACCAGCAGCAGCCAGGTCAGCGCGGCCTCCTGGTGGATGGCCATGACGATGCCGCCGACGCACATGATCGGCGCGGTCACCAGCACGGTGCCGGATATCTGAACCAAGTACTGGATCTGCCGGACATCGTTGGTGGTTCGAGTCAACAACGTCGGCGCTCCGAATCGCGCGGTCTCGCGCTCGGAGAACGTGGTGATGTGATCGAACATCGCCGAGCGCAGGTCACGGCCAAAACCCATCCCGGTCCGGGAGCCGAAGTAGACCGCCCCGACCGAGCACAACGCCTGCAATCCGGTGACCGCCAGCATCACCATGCCGAGCCTGACGATGGTCGCGGTGTCGCCTTTGGAGACGCCGTCGTCGATGATCGCCGCGTTGACCGTCGGGAGATACAGCGACGCCAGGGTACTGATCAGCTGCAGCACCATCAGCACCGCGACCAGTCGGCGGTACGGCCGGATGTACTGGCGCAGCAGTGCCAGGAGCATGTGGTAACTGTCGCACATGGCATGCGTCCGAGTCGTCACCCCGATACTTGGGGGCCGGATGGTTCTGTGCTGACGGCGTCAACACGAAGAGGATTGAAATGCCTGATCAGGTGGCGTGTCGGTGGTTGACTCGCCAGGCTGACGCTACAGTGCATCCTGTGGACCAGCAGCAGGCTCAGCAAGAGGGTAGCCGCAGTGCGACGTGACGTGGGGGCGCTGGCCCTGGCGGCTCGGGGGCTGATGGCGCTGATGATTGTGATTCCGACGGTTGCGGGGTGCTCCAATTCAGGCTCCAATAAGTCGGGAGGGACGATAGCGTCGACGCCGGGGAATGCGGGTGGGCATCACGGCCCGATGTTCCCGCAATGCGGCGGCATCAGCGATCAGACAGTGTCGCAGCTGACGAAGGCGGCTGGCCTGACGAACACCGCCCGGAATTCGGTGGGCTGCCAGTGGCTGGCCGGCGGCGGTATCCTCGGCCCGCACTTCTCGTTTTCGTGGTACCGGGGCAGCCCGATCGGGCGTGAACGCAAGACCGAAGAGCTGTCACGGGCGAGCGTCGACGATATCAACATCAACGGCCACAACGGTTTCATTGCGATCGGAAACGAGTCCAACCTGGGCGATTCACTCTGCGAAGTCGGAATCCAGTTCCAGGATGACTTCATCGAATGGTCGGTCAGCTTTAGCCAAAAGCCATTCCCGCCGCCGTGCGACGTAGCTAAGGAACTGACTCGCCAGTCGATTGCGAACTCGAAATGATGGAGTGGATGCGGCTCAGGGTGCGGGGTAGGCGAAGCATTTTTACCGGTGTCGCCGTGTTGGTTAGCGCGGCGCTGGTTGTGACCGGTTGCTCGAGGTCAGTTGGGGGTACGGCGGTCAAAGCGGGCTCAGGTGGCGTCCCACGCAACAACAATTCCCAGCAGCTATACCCGAACCTGCTCAAGGAGTGTGAGGTGCTGACCACCGACATCCTGGCGAAGACGGTGGGTGCCGATCCGCTTGACATTCAGAGCACGTTTGTCGGGGCGATCTGCCGGTGGCAGGCGGCCAACCCGGCGGGTCTGATTGACATCACCCGGTTTTGGTTCGAACAGGGCAGCCTCGCCAACGAGCGCAAGGTGGCTGACTTCTTGAAGTACAAGGTCGAGAGTCGTTCGATCGCGGGTGTGGATTCGATTGTGATGCGCCCGGATGACCCGAATGGTGCGTGTGGTGTCGCCAGTGATGCGGCGGGAGTGGTCGGTTGGTGGATCAATCCTCAGGCGCCCGGTATCGACGCCTGTGGGCAGGCCATCAAGCTTATGGAATTAACGTTGGCCACCAACTCCTAAACCGGGTTCAGCGTGGTACATGGAAGGCGACCAGCGCGGCACCTTCTAGTTCGAGGTGTTGCCAGCAACCGGCTACATGGAGCACTGCGATCCCCGACGTCGGGAACTTCGTTGAGATGCGTTGGGCGGCATCATTGTTGGTGCCGGCACCAGCCAGGGCGAGCGCCACAGCAGATATCGTCGGTTCATGACCAACGACGAGCAACGTGGTGACCTCGTCGCTGACCGCGTTGATCTCCTCGATGACCGTGCCGGGGGCGGCCGCGTAGAGCCGCTCGGTGTAACGGACTGGGGCCTCGATGCCGCTGCGTGCCAAGGTCTCCCGGGCACGCGTCGCCGTCGAACACAACACTTCCTCGACAGCAGGCACGTTGGCGCGCAGCCAATCACCTGCCAGGCCAGCTTCCCGCACCCCGCGAGGCGCTAGTGGCCGGTCATGGTCGGCTATCTGGTCCGGGAAGCCCGGCGGGTACGACGACTTCGCATGCCGCATCAGCACCAGGCGGCGGTGTCCGTCCTTCATCTGGCTGACGTTACTCATCACGGAAGCGGGACTCGCTATGCCGCGTCGTCATCGTCGTCTTCGTCCCCGTCGTTGTCTCCGGCATGCAGGAGTTTTTCGGGGTGCCAGTAGGTGTTGGTGCGGGGTTGGCCGTGGTCGAGGTGGGGTGGTGGGATCCATTCGGTGTCGCCGTGGGTGTTTTTGCGGGTGGTCCAGCCGCCGGGTTGTAGGAGGCGGTGTTGGGGGCCGCAGCCGAAGGTGAGGTTGTTGATGTCGGTGCTGCGGCAGGTGGCGTAGGCGGTGACATGATGCACTTCGCAGTAGTAGCCGGGTACTGTGCAGCCGGGCGCGGAGCAGCCACGCTCCTTGGCATACAAGACGATTCGCTGCGCGGGGGAGGCGAGTCGCTTGGTGTGGTAGAGCGCCAGCGCCTTGCCCTTATCGAAAATCGCCAGATAGTGCCGGGCATGCCGCGCTAGGCGGATGACATCACTCATGGGCAATAGGGTGTCGCCGCCGGTGAGGCCCTTGCCGGCGGCGGCCTCGAGCTCGGCCAGGGTGGTGGACACAATGATGGAGGCCGGTAGCCCATTGTGCTGGCCTAGTTTTCCCGAGCACAGCAGGGCGCGCAGCGCCGCGTTGAGGGCGTCGTGATTGCGCTGGGCAGGGCTGCGGGTGTCTTTGTCGATGGCCTGTTGCGAAGGCACGCCGTCCACACACGGGGTGTCATCGACGGGGTTACACATGCCCGGCGCGGCCAGCTTGGCCAGCACAGCTTCCAGGGTGGCGCGCAGCTCGGGGGTCAGCCAGCCGTGCAGCGCCGTCATGCCGTCGGCTTGCTGGTTGCCTAAGGTTAAGCCGCGCCGCCGCGCCCGATCCTCGTCGCTGTAGGTGCCGTCGGGGTTGAGGCAGTCGGCGAGCCGATCGGCCAGCCCGGCCAGGTGCTCGGGCCGAAACTGGGAGCCCAGTTTCGCAAGATGCGCTTCGGCGCGTTCGCGGGTCACCACATCAACCCAGCCCGGCAACCCGTGGCAGAACTTCCGAATCACCGCCACCTGGCCGGCGCCCAGCCGTCCGGAGCGTTGCGCGGCGGCGGTAGCCGCCAGCGCCGGTGCCAGCACTTCACCGGTAATCGCGCGCCGCTCACCCAGATCGGCGGCCTCCCGGATACGCTTGGCGGCCTCGGCGCGGCTGATCAGCGTCCACTCGGCAATCGCATGCGAGAGCCTACCGCCCAACTCTTCGGGGGTGGCTTGACGGGCCAGGGAATTAATCACGCCATGCTCCACCGCGGGCAACCTGCGGCGCACCCGCTCTACCCGCTCCAACAACACCAACCACTCCCGGGCGCACAGCGCATCAAAATCCAGCGCGACCACACCATCGACGGCGGCATCCAACGCATCAAAGGCCGCCGTGATCGCCTCTCGATCAACCACACCGCCCGAGCTCATACTGTGACGCTATCGGAGGGGTATGACAAAAACGCCGCCCAGAAACCACGCAAACCCAACCTGCCGAGCGAGGTCCCGCGACTTGTCGGGGCGCCGCCCTACACTCGCGTTGCCTCGATAGCCACGCAAATTTCTCGGAGAGACGGAATGCGATTCCTACACACCGCTGACTGGCAGCTCGGCATGACCCGGCACTTCCTTGCCGGCGACGCCCAGCCACGGTATTCGGCGGCCCGCCGCGACGCGGTGGCCGGGCTAGGCGCGTTGGCCGCGGAGGTGGGCGCCGAGTTCGTCGTGGTGGCCGGTGACGTCTTCGAGCACAACCAGCTCGCGCCGCAGGTGATCAGCCAGTCTTTGGAGGCCATGCGCGCCATCGGTATTCCGGTCTACCTGCTGCCGGGCAACCACGATCCGCTAGACGCGTCGTCGGTGTACACCAGCGCGCTGTTCACCGCCGAATGCCCGGACAATGTCACCGTGCTTGACCGGGCCGGTATCCATCAGGTTCGGCCCGGACTCGAGATCGTCGCTGCGCCATGGCGGTCCAAGGCCCCGACCACGGACCTGGTCGCCGACGTTTTGGCGGGTCTCGCGGCGGACACCGTCACACGCGTGCTCGTCGCCCACGGCGGTGTCGACGCGCTTGACCCGGATCGCGACAAACCCTGCCTGATCCGCCTCACCGGAGTCGACGATGCGTTGGCCAGCGGCGTGCTGCACTACGTGGCTCTTGGTGACAAGCATTCGCTTACCCAGGTCGGCAGCAGTGGTCGGGTGTGGTACTCCGGCTCGCCGGAAGTCACCAACTTTGACGACATCGAATCCAACCCCGGCCATGTCCTGGTCGTCGAGATCGATGAAAATGACCTGCGACGCCCTGTCACCGCGACGGCCCGACATGTCGGTCGTTGGCGGTTTTTCACCTTGCACCGTCAGGTGGACACCGGCCGGGACATCGCAGACCTCGACATGAACCTGGACCAGATTACGGACAAGGACCGCAGTGTGGTGCGGCTCGCCCTGACCGGTTCGCTCACCGTCACCGACCGTGCCGCGCTGGATGCGTGTCTGGACAGATACGCACGGCTATTCGCGTGGCTAGGCCTCTGGGAACGTCACAGCGACCTAGCGGTGATACCCGCCGACGGTGAATTCAGCGACCTCGGTATCGGTGGGTTCGCGGCCGCCGCCGTCGACGAGCTGGTCGCCGCCGCACGCGAAGGAGACACGGAGTCCGCCGTCGACGCCCAGGCGGCGCTGGCACTACTGTTGCGGCTCGCCGAAACAACAGGTGTGCGGCTCGCCGAAACAACAGGTGTGCGGCATGCCGCCCGGGGAGCGGCATGAAGCTGCACCGGCTGGCGCTGACGAATTACCGTGGTATCGCGCACCGGGAGATTGAGTTTCCCGACCGCGGTGTGGTTGTGGTTCACGGCGCCAACGAGATCGGCAAGTCGTCGATGATCGAGGCGTTAGACTTGCTGCTGGAATCCAGGGATCGGTCGACGAAAAAGGAAGTGAAGCAAGTCAAACCGGCCCATGCCGATGTTGGCTCCGAGGTCTGCGCTGAGATCAGCAGCGGCCCTTATCGTTTCGTATACCGCAAACGCTTTAACAAAAAGTGCGAGACGGCACTGACGGTACTGACACCGCACCGCGACCAACTAACCGGCGACGAAGCGCACGACCGGGTCCGGGCGATGTTGGCAGAGACGGTCGACAACGATCTGTGGCATGCTCAACGGGTGCTGCAGGCGGCGTCGACCGCCGCGGTGGATCTGTCCGGCTGTGATGCGCTGTCACGTGCCCTCGATGTCGCGGCCGGGGACACCGCGGCGCTGTCTGGTACAGAGCCACTGCTTATCGAGCGAATCGAAGCCGAGTATCGGCGCTACTTCACTTCGACCGGACGTCCCACCGGGGAGTGGGCCGCCGCGATCTCCCGGCTATCCGACGCTGAGGCTGCGGTGGAGGAGTGCGCCGCGGCGGTCGCTGAGGTCGACGACCGGGTGCGTCGTCATGCCGTCCTGACTGAGCATGTGGCCGAACTGTCGCAACAACGGCTCGCCGCTGGACCGCGGTTGGCCGTCGCTCAGGCCGCCGCTGACAAGATCGCAACCCTCGCCCGCCAAGCGCGCGAAGCCGAGCTGGTCGCAGCCGCCGCAGCCGCGACGAACGCCGCAGCCGCTACCGCCCACACTGGGCGGCTGCGGCTGCTCGCCGAAATCGACACTCGCGTCACCACTCTTGCTGCCGCCCAGGCCGAAGCCCACGAAGCCGCCGACGCGGAATCGACGATACGTGCCGACGCTGAGGCGTCAGATGCCGCAGTCGAGGAGGCTACCGAGGCCCTGACTGCGGCCCAACGGCGCGTTGACATCGCTCGGCGCACCGTCGACCAGCTCGCCGACCGCCAGGAGGCGGACCGGTTGAGCACTAGGCTGGCCAAGATCGACGTCATCCAGGGTGAGCACGACCAAGTCTGCGCCGAGCTATCCGCGGTCACGTTGACCGAGCAACTACTGCAGCGCATCGAAAAGGCCGCGGCCGCAGTGGATCGCACCGGTGACCAGTTGACGCTGATCTCAGCGGCGGTGGAATTCACCGCCGCTGCCGACATCGAACTCACCGTTGGTCAGCAACGAGTGTCGTTGGCGGCAGGACAAAGTTGGTCGACAACAGTTACCGGCGCCACCGAAGTCGAGGTTCCCGGTGTCCTGACTGCCCGCGTGATACCTGGCGCTACCGCACTCGATGCTCAGTCCAAATACGCTGCAGCACAACAAGAGCTGGCCGAAGCGCTGGCCTCTGGTGATGTCGTTGATCTTGCGGCGGCGCGGTGCGCCGACCAGCGGCGCCGTGAACTGCAAAGTAGCCGCGACCAGTTGAGTGCCGCTCTGGCCGGCCTGTGTGGTGATGATCAGATCGACCAACTGCGGGCACGGCTGGCGCAGTTACGCGACGGTCACGCCGGTGAACCCGATCTCTTCGCAGCGGACACCGGTTCCGCTCGTGCCGAACTCGAAGCGGCCGAGACGGCTCGCGCTGCCGCCGACGCCGAACGCGAGGTTCGTCGTCGTGTCGCGGCGGTTGCAAGTTGTCGACTTGCCGAAGCATCAGCTCGAGCAACGGTTTTACTGAACAAAGCGGAAACTCAACGGGCCGAGCTCGATAAGGCCACCGACCAGCTGGCCCAGCTGCGGGCGTCGGTCAGCGATGAAGACCTGGCGTCGGCGGCGCGAGCCGGGCTGCGGGCGGCGCAAACGGCGCAGCAACGGACCGCTGAGCTGGCTGAGGAGTTGGCTGCCGCGGCGCCGGACGCGGTGACCGCCGAATTGGCGGCTGCCACCGCGTCGGCCGAGTCGCTGCGCGATCAATACGAAGATGCCACCGGCGCGTTGCGCGAGATCAGCATCGAACTCTCGGTTTTCGGCACCGAGGGGCGCCAAGGCAAGCTCGATGCCGCCGAGACGGAGCGTGAACACGCGATCAGCCAGCACACGCGGGTCGGCCGCCGAGCGCGGGCCGCCCAGCTGCTGTGCTCGGTAATGGCACGCCACCGCGACGCCACACGGCTGCGTTACGTCGAGCCCTACCGCACAGAATTGCAACGGCTTGGCCGACCGGTGTTCGGGTCCACTTTCGAGGTCGACATCGACAGTGACTTGCGGATCCGCAGCCGCACCCTGGACGGGGTTACCGTGCCTTTCGAGTCCCTGTCAGGCGGGGCCAAAGAGCAACTCGGCATCCTGGCGCGGCTTGCCGGCGCCGCCCTAGTCGCCAAGGAAGATAGCGTTCCGGTGGTGGTCGACGACGCGCTGGGATTCACCGATCCAGACCGGCTGGTCAAGATGGGGGAGGTCTTTGACACCGTGGGTGCGCACGGACAGGTGATCGTGTTGACGTGTAGTCCCGACCGGTACGACGGCGTCACGGGTGCGCACCGCATCGATCTCAACGTTTAGCAGTCGGCTCGCTGTTCGGTTCAGCGTGCCGCCGCCGTAAGTCTGCGCACCCGCTGGTTAATCATCCCGGGCGGCCCGGGCGTGGCGTCGCTGCAGCTATACCAAGGGCTGCGGCGCCGGGCCGTCGCTGCCGGTCTCGATGTCATCATGATCGAACACCGCGGGGTAGGAATGTCGCGCCGCGACGACTTTGGGGCTGACCTGCCGCCCCAAGCGCTTACCCTCGATCAGATCGTCGACGATGTGGCCGCGGTGCTCGATGACGTCCAGGTGGACTCGGCCGTCATCTACGGCACCTCGTACGGCACCTATATCGCGGCGGTGCGCGACGCCATTCGGGGCCGGCTCCTGCAGGGCGATAAGCCTGAAACCGCCGCATTGGCGCCCAAGGTTCGCCAACTTGTCGACGCAGGACTGATGACCGCGGCCACGCTACTCGATCGCCTACTCGACCTGGTGCTCGGTGGTCGAATTATGTTGTGGCAGGGACTGTCCCGGTTCGTCGCGATGACTAACCACACGGTGCCCTACCGTTACGAAGCCGACCTGGTGAACCGCATCGCATTCCGCGAACTTGACTACGCCGCTGCTGCCGAATGCGGTGCTGTTGACGCTCCCGACTATGGCGCACAGCGCGCTGGACTTTCGTGAGCCCGCGGCGCTGGCCATCGCCGTCCGGTATGGCGTGGCGACTTCAACGGCCTGGCCAGCCAGGCCGCGACGCTGGACGTGCTCCCGGCGCGTCCGGTCGTGCGGCTGCTGTGGAAGGCGATCGATGTGGCCGCCGCAGCCGAGAGCGCCCTGCCGGCGGTATTGCCGCTGCGGCGCCGCCTCAGCTCTGCATAAATCCGATGGCGGTGTAGTTCAGGTCGCCGAGGCCGGCTGCGCCGAAATTGGCTAGCGTGCTGCGGACAGCGACGTCGCCCGGAGATTGGGTGAGCGGCAAGCTGAACCCTTCGGCCCAGATCAGCTTGTCGACCTCGTTGGCCAACGCGCGCGCCTTGGCGGGATCTAGCTCGGCCAGCGTTCGTTCGATCGCGGTGTCGACCGCCGGGCTACCGATCTTGCCGAAATTGCTCTCCCCGTCGGATTGATAAATCTGGGTGAGCGCTGACAGTGGGAACGCGTCGCCGACCCAGCCGAACTGCACGATATCGAAAGCCCCCACGTTGACGTAGTTGGTGAAAAAGCCGCTGCCCGATCTGGCTTGGAGTTCGAGCTTGACGCCGATCTGCGCGAGGCTGTGCTGGGCGATCTGAGCAAACTCCCGGCTGCCCTGCGCGTCGTAGAACAGATCGCGGATGACCAGTTGACGGCCGTCCTTCTCCCGAAACTGACCATTGAGCTTCCAGCCCAAGGCGTCGAGCTCGTGTTTCGCCCGCTCTGGGTCGTAGGCGACAACGCCGCTGTTGTCCTGGTAGCCCTCCTGCCCGTCGACGTAGACATGGTTGTTCAACGGCTCGGGGTTATTGGTCAGGCCGTACTGGACTACCTTGGCGATGGTGCGCCGGTCGATGCCCTTGGACACCGCGAGGCGCAGCCCCTTGTCGGCGAGGATGGAGCCGGCGGCACCGTTGAAGGTGAAGTGAGACCAGCTGGCGGCGGGTGCGTGCCGGATGGAGATGCCCTTGGTGCGCGCTGCGATGGTCAGCTGGTCTAGCGTGCCGACTCCGGTCGCATCGATCGTGTTGTTTTGCAACGCTGGCAGCCGCGCGGCGTCATCGAGGACCAGGTAGGTGATGCTGTCCAGGCGCGGTGGTGTTCCCCACCATTTCGGGTTGCGGGTCAACATGATTCGCTGTGTGGTTCGATCCAGTGACGACACCATAAACGGGCCCGCCGACGGGCCTGGCCTGTCGAGCTGGCCCTTGTTGAACGCTTCTGGGGTGGCGGTCATGGTGGCGGGCAGCAGCATGCCGTTGCCGGCGAACATGCCGCGCCACTCGGCGTACGGCTGGGCGAAGGTCACGACGGCTTGCCGGTCGTCGACACCGGGGCGCACCGAACCGACGCGCTCGCAGCCGTTGGGCGCGGCGATCTCGAATGCTTTGTCCTTGCCGCTATTGGCGTGGATCTGGCGGTCGATATCTCGCCAAGTGATCGGCGTGCCGTCGGACCAGACCGCCTTGGGATTGATGGTGTAGGTGACCACCTGCGGGGAAGTGCTGGTGAGTTCGATGCTGGTGAAGTAGTTGGTGTCGACAGTTGTCGAACCGTCCGGACCAATGATAAACGCTCGCGGCATGGTGGCTTTCATCATCGAGGCGACCTCGGCGTTGTTGCCATCGATGTGCAGAATGTTGAAGTTTGACGGGAAGTCGGTTAGCGCCAGCCGCAAGTTGCCGCCGTCTTTGAGCGTGGCCGGATCCTGCGGGTTGATATCGCTGGTTGTGCCGAGCGCAGTGTTCCCCTCGGCGGAGGGCACAAGGCGGGTGGCTGCCGAGCATCCATTCAGGATCAGGCCGACCCCCAGCAACGCCGCGACGACCCGGCTCGGTTTGATGTGCGGCGACCGTCGAGTGTGCATCCAGGGCGACGACACGCGAGCGTGCACCGCCCTACCCGCACACTCGAAGCCCACAGCGCACAGTCGACGCCACCAAGCCACCACCGACCACTCCAACCCAACCCGGGGACATGCCTGGTCGGGCTGGGGTGAAACCCCACTAGGCATCATCACCCACCTCCGGTTGTGGTACCGCGCTCAGCAACCGCCTCGTGTAATCGTGCTGTGGATTGCGGAAGACATCGTGACTGTCGCCCTGCTCGACAACGGTACCAGCGAACATCACGGCGACGTGGTGTGCGAGATGTTTGACCACCGAAAGGTCATGGGACACAAACAGGTACGACAGCCCAAACCGGTCTTGGAGGTCAAGCAACAGGTTGATGATGCCGGCTTGGATGGATACGTCGAGCGCGGACACCGGTTCGTCGAGTGCCAGAATTTTGGGTCGCAATGCCAGCGCTCGTGCGATACCGATGCGCTGCTTCTGTCCGCCGGAGAACTCGGCCGGATAACGAGCTGCGTCGGCGCGGCGCAATCCCACGATATCGAGCAGTTCGGCGACCCTCGTGTGAGTAGCGCTCTTGCCGAAACCATTGGCGTGCAACGGTTCGGCGATCAGTTCGAAGACCGGCAATCGCGGGTCCAGCGACGCGACCGGGTCTTGGAACACGACCTGAATGTCGCGTCGCAGCGATCGCCGGCCTGCCCGGTTCAGGGTGGCCACATCGGTGCCGAGCACTTCGATCGATCCCGATTGCGGCGCAGCGAGTCTCAGGATTTCGTGCAGAGTCGTTGACTTACCCGATCCGGACTCACCGACGATGCCGAGGGTGCGACCCTGGTGCAGCTCGAAACTGACACCGTCGACCGCGCGGACTTCGCCGATAGCGCGGCGTAACACCACACCTTTGGTTAATCGGTATGTCTTCACCAGATCTCGTACCCGCACTACGACTGACGAGTCGCTGACTGCTGATGCGAGGGTGTCGGTGGTGATGCCGTAGATGTCGGCGGCACTGCGCCCATTGACCTGGTCGGTGCGGATGCAGGCGGCCCGGTGATCAGCCCTGACTTCGATCAATTCTGGTTCGCGCACCCGGCATTCGTCGATTACTAGCGGGCAGCGCGGTGCGAACGGGCATCCTTGCTGGCGGCCGGCTAACGAAGGGGGCGCACCGGGTATCGGAACTAGCCGGGTGCCCTGCGCGGCGTCCAACCGAGGTACCGAGCCCAACAGCCCTACGGTGTAGGGCATCTGGCGTTCCCGGTAGAGGTCGTTCACTCGGGCCGACTCGACGACCCGGCCGGCGTACATGACCAGCGCCCGGTCGGCGAATGCGGCGACCACACCGAGGTCATGGGTGATGATGAGCACCCCGGCCCCGGTGACGTCGCGCGCCGTCTTGAGCACTTCGAGGATCTGCGCTTGCACGGTGACGTCCAGTGCGGTGGTGGGCTCGTCGCAGATCAGCAGGTCGGGATCGTTGGCGATCGCGGTGGCGATCACCACCCGTTGCCGTTCGCCGCCGGACAGCTCGTGCGGAAAGGCGCGAGCGCGACGCTCTGGCTGCACGATCCCAACTAGCTCAAGCAGTTCCACGGCGCGTCGACGGGCGGCCCGGCGGCCCACCCGCGGCTGGTGCACTTCGATTGCCTCGGCGATCTGGTCGCCAACGGTGTAGACCGGGGTTAGCGCAGACATCGGATCCTGGAACACGGTGCCGATCGCTTTGCCGCGAAACCGTGACATGGCCTCGTCGGCGAGCCCGACGAGTTCGGTGCCGTGTAGCCGGACCGAGCCGCGCACCTTGGCGTATTCCGGCAGCAAGCCCACCACCGCCATCGCCGCCGCGGATTTACCTGAACCCGATTCGCCGACCATGGCCACGACTTCCCCGGCGTCGATGTGATAGCTGATACCGCGCACCGCGGTCACGGGTTCGCCGTCCGTTCCGAACGTGACGGCCAGGTCAGATACTTCCAGCAGTGGGCTCATCGCCGCAGGGTCCCGCTGCCTGGGTCGAACGCATCGCGCAAGCCGTCGCCGGTCAGGTTGGCGCACACCAGAATCAGCACCAACACGCCGGCGGGAAACAAAAACACCCAAGGGAACGTCGTTGCGGACTGAGTGCCGTTGGCGATCAAAGTGCCCAACGACACATCGGGCGGCTGAACGCCGAAACCGAGAAAGCTCAAACCGGTTTCGGCCAGGATGGCGGCGCCCACGTTGAGCGCGGCGTCGATAATCAAGATCGACGCCACGTTGGGTACCACGTGGCCGACGATGATGCGGCGGCTGGAGACTCCCATATACCTTGCGGCCTGGATGAATTCGCGTTCGCGCAAGCTCATAGTCATGCCGCGCACCATGCGAGAGCTGACCATCCAGCCAAAGCCGGCCAGCAGCAGAACGAGCAGCATAATGTTGGCCGAACTCTTGGTTCGCGGTGACACGATGGCGATGAGGACGAAGCTGGGCACCACCAGCAATAAGTCGACCACCCACATCAGCGCCCGATCCCGCCAGCGCCCGAAATAACCCGCGATCGACCCGACGGTAGCGGCGATGCCGGTGGAGATAAACGCCACGCAGACGCCGATCAACATCGACTTCTGCATTCCCCGTAGCGTCTGCGCCAACAAGTCCTGACCCAGCGCGTTGGTGCCCAGCCAGTGCCGGGTGTTCGGCGGCTGCAGCAGCGCGGTGAAATCAAGGTCGTCGTAGGAATAGGGCAGCAGCGACGGCAGCACATAGCAGGCGACGAACAGCAGCACCAGCAGCATCAGAGACGCCGACGCGGTTCGGTTGCGCGCAAACCGGCGCAGCACCAAGGTACGGCGCGAAGTGAAACTCGTTGGCTCCGAACCTGATAGACCGTCGGTGAGGGTCATGACACCCGGACCCGCGGGTCAAGTGCTGCATAGATGACGTCGGAGAGCAGGCCAGCTAGCAATATCACCGTGCCGAAGAACACTGTGATGGCCGCGACGATATTGGTGTCCTGAGTCGCGACACCCTGCACCATCCATTCACCCATGCCATGCCAGCCAAAAATTTTCTCGACAAACAGGGCTCCGGTGACCAGCCCGGCGACCCCATAGGCGAACAGGGTGGCCATCGGGATCAGTGCGGTGCGTAATCCGTGTTTCAGCAGCGCGCGCCGACGGGTGAGCCCTTTGGCGCGGGCCGTCCGAATGAAATCCTGGCCGAGAACGTCAAGCATCGCGTTGCGCTGATATCGGCTGTATCCGGCGGCACCAACCAGCGTCAGCGTCAGCGTGGGCAGGATCAAATGCCGCAACCGGTCGATTAAGTGAGGCCACGTCCCACCGTCGACTCCTGGTGACGTCTCTCCGGTGTAGTCGAAGAGCTGGATGCCAACGGCCCAGTTCACCCGCAGCGCGCTCAGGATCAACAGGTTGGCGATCACGAATGTCGGTGTGCTGAGCACCAGCAGCGCCAGCAGGGTGACCACGCGGTCGCTGAGTCGGTACTGGCGGATGGCGCCCCACGCCCCGGCTGCCACACCCAGCACGGTGCCCGTCACAGAGCCAATGATCAGCAGCCGCAGGCTGACTCCAACGCGGCGCCCGAGAGTGGCACCTACCGGCTGTCCGGTGATGGTGGTGCCGAAATCACCGCGTATGGCGTGCGACGCCCAGTTTGCGTAGCGGATCGGTATGGGTTTGTCCAAGCCGAGCGCATGGGCCTTTGCGTCGATCATGGCTTGCGGCGGGCGGGGACTGCGCTGTAGCAGGCTGTCCAGCGGCGAGAACGCCGCCGAGGTGAGGCAGTAGGTCAGAAACGATGCCAGTGCCAGCAGTACGACGTAGTTGAGCAACCGGCGCGCCAAAAAGCGAATCATGGCTGACCATCCCGCTCGTGTCGCATTGGGACAGGTTAGCGATCGATGCCGCCCAGCACGACGGCGCGCTCGGCTGGACCGTTCTAATCGAGCTGATTCTCATGGGTGAAATCTTCAGTGCCGATTGTTAAAATCCACCGCGGCATTGATCTGTGTAGCAAATTCCTTACCGCGATACTCGAGGAGACTTGCGTGACGGTTACCGAGGACTACCTGGCCAATAATGCTGAATATGCGCGCACCTTCAAGGGGCCGCTTCCGATGCCACCGAGCAAACATGTCGCAGTCGTCGCATGTATGGATGCCCGGCTTGACGTCTACCGCCTGCTGGGTCTCAACGAGGGGGAGGCTCATGTCATCCGGAATGCCGGCGGCGTCGTGACCGACGATGCCATCCGCTCGCTGGCCATCAGCCAGCGGTTGTTGGGAACCCGAGAGATCATTCTGATTCACCACACCGACTGCGGGATGCTCACCTTCACCGACGATGACTTCAAACGCGCTATCCAGGACGAGACCGGCGTGAAACCGCCATGGGCGGCCGAGGCTTTCCCCGACGTCGAGGCGGACGTCCGCCAGTCGTTGCGCCGCATTGGGAACAGCCCGTTTGTGACCAAACAGGTGTCCTTGCGTGGGTTTGTCTTCGACGTTGCCAGCGGCAAGCTCAACGAGGTCACGCTGTAGATCTCGTCGAGATTGCCGTCAGGGCTGTGTTACCCCCCGGGCGCCACGACCATGACGGCAATCTCGGCGATCGTCTGATTACGCGGTCAGCCGACCTTGTAGGTGGCAAGCGCCTTGGCGAGCAGTCGGCCTTCCGGATCGACGATCTCAGCCTCGCAGTTGACCAGTGACCGGCCGCGCCGCAGCACCTTGCCCACCCCGATCAAGTCGGTGGCTCGGGCCGGCGCCATGAAGTCCAGCGTCATCGACACTGTCACGCCCCGGAGTTCGGGCGGCGCTTCCGCGCCGCACCACGCCGCCGCCATGATGGTCACGTCGGCGAGGGTGGCGATAGCGCCGCCATGCACCATGTCCCCGATGGTGACATTGGACGGATCCCAGGGCAGCCGCAGCCGTATTTCGTCGTCGGAGAGCCGATCGGTGACGATTCCCAGCTTGGCGACAAACGGCGACTGGGGCAGGAACTGCGCGATGACGTCGCGGCCACTGCGCGGTCCGGCAGCATCGAAAGGGTCTGGCATTTGTCCATGCTGTCACGCCATCGGGCGCCGCCGAAATTGGAATCTGAGGCTCGTGGCCCGGTGGTGGCTAGCACCGCGATCGTCTTTCATTGACAGGGCTGGGGGAGGCTGGTTCTATTGATGACAATACAAGTAAACATGGTCATTTCTACCAGATTTATCGGGAATGCTAGCAGGAGACCATGATCAGTGATCTAAAGTCTGGCCCCGCGGTCGGCCAATACGAATTGAGCCATCTGCGCTTGCTAGAGGCCGAGGCGATCCACATCATTCGGGAGGTGGCCGCCGAGTTCGAGAGGCCCGTGCTGTTGTTCTCGGGTGGCAAGGACTCCATCGTCATGCTGCACTTGGCGCTCAAGGCGTTCCGGCCCGGGAGGCTGCCGTTCCCGGTGATGCATGTCGATACCGGCCACAATTTCGACGAGGTCATCGCGACCCGTGATGACCTCGTCGCGGAGTTCGGGGTGCGCTTGCTCGTGGCGTCGGTGCAAGACGATATCGACGCCGGGCGGGTTGTTGAAACCATCCCGTCGAGAAATCCGATCCAGACCGTCACGTTGTTGCGTGCCATCCGGGAAAACAAGTTCGACGCAGCATTCGGGGGAGCGCGGCGTGACGAGGAGAAGGCGCGCGCCAAGGAGCGGGTGTTCAGTTTCCGCGACGAATTCGGCCAGTGGGACCCCAAGGCGCAGCGGCCCGAACTGTGGAACCTCTACAACGGTCGACACCATAAGGGCGAGCACATCCGGGTCTTCCCGCTGTCCAATTGGACCGAGTTCGACATTTGGTCGTACGTCGGAGCCGAGAAGGTCATATTGCCGTCGATCTATTTCGCACACCGGCGCAAGGTGTTCACCCGCGACGGCATGTTGCTGGCCGTACACCGGCACATGCAGCCACGCGCCGACGAGCCGGTGTTCGAGGCCACGGTGCGATTCCGCACCGTCGGGGACGTCACGTGCACCGGGTGCGTCGAGTCGACGGCATCGACCGTCGCTGAGGTCATCGCCGAGACCGCGGTGTCGCGGCTGACCGAGCGCGGGGCGACCAGGGCTGACGACCGGATCTCGGAGGCCGGAATGGAAGACCGCAAGCGGCAGGGTTACTTCTGATGGCCGCACCCGCTACGCTCTTGCGGCTTGCGACAGCCGGCTCCGTCGATGACGGCAAGTCCACACTGATTGGGCGCCTGCTCTACGACTCCAAGGCCGTGATGGAAGATCAGTGGGCGTCGGTGGAGCAAACGTCTAAGGAACGTGGACACGAGTACACCGACCTGGCGCTCGTCACCGACGGCTTGCGCGCCGAACGTGAACAGGGCATCACCATCGACGTCGCCTACCGCTACTTCGCTACTCCCAAGCGGAAATTCATCATCGCCGATACCCCTGGTCATATCCAGTACACCCGCAATATGGTGACCGGGGCGTCCACTGCACAGCTGGTGATCGTGTTGGTCGACGCGCGGCACGGCCTGCAGGAGCAATCTCGTCGACACGCTTTCCTGGCGTCGTTGTTGGGCATCCGTCACCTGGTGCTCGCGGTTAACAAGATGGACCTGATCGATTGGGACCCAGAAAGATTCGAGTCGATTCGAGACGAATTCCACGCCTTTGCGGCACGGCTGGACGTCCAAGACGTCACCTCCATTCCGATTTCCGCGCTGCACGGCGACAACGTGGTGATCAAATCGGACCAGACGCCGTGGTATGACGGGCCGGCGCTGTTGTCGCACCTCGAAGAGGTTTACATCGCCGGTGACCGCAATCTGGTCGACGTGCGGTTCCCGGTTCAATACGTCATCCGGCCACACACCCATGAGCATCGAGACCACCGCAGCTACGCTGGGACGGTGGCCAGCGGGGTGATGCGGCCCGGGGATGAAGTAGTCGTGCTCCCGATCGGCAAGATCACTCGGATCACAGCGATTGACGGACCGAACGGTCCAGTGGCCGAAGCGTTTCCACCGATGGCCGTCTCGGTGAGTCTTGCCGACCAGATTGATATCTCGCGGGGCGACCTCATCGCACGCACCAACAATCACCCGAGGGTCGCGCGGGACTTCGACGCGACGGTGTGTTGGATGGCGGATACCGCGGCCCTAGCGCCCGGCCGCGACTACCTCATCAAGCACACCACCCGAACCACGCGCGCGAAGGTAACCGCGCTGGACTACCGACTCGATGTCAACACCCTGCACCGTGACAAGACCGCAACGGCGTTGAAGCTCAACGAACTCGGTCGCATTAGTCTGCGCACCCAAGTACCTTTGCTACTCGACGAGTACACCCGCAACGCCAGCACCGGTTCGTTCATCCTCATCGACCCGGACACAAACGGAACGGTGGCGGCCGGCATGGTGTTGCGCGACGTCGCGGCGCACACGGCAAGCCCGAACACCGTGCGGCACCAGTCACTGGTCGCCGCCAAAGACCGGCCCCGGGGCGCGACGGTGTGGCTTACCGGTCTGTCGGGCTCCGGCAAGTCATCGGTGGCAATGCTGGTCGAGCAGAAACTACTCGAAAAGGGAATTTCTGCTTACGTTCTCGACGGCGATAACCTACGGCACGGCCTGAACGCCGATCTGGGCTTTTCCATGGCCGACCGTGCCGAGAACCTACGTCGGTTAGCACATGTGGCCACTCTGCTCGCCGACTGCGGCAACATCGTGTTGGTGCCGGCGATCAGTCCGCTGGCCGAGCACCGCGCGCTGGCCCGTAAAGTGCACGCCGACACAGGATTTGACTTCGTCGAGGTGTTCTGTGACACTCCGCTCGAAGACTGCGAAAAGCGTGATCCCAAGGGGCTGTATGCCAAAGCGCGGGCGGGTGAGATCACGCACTTCACCGGTATCGATAGCCCGTATGAGCGGCCGAAGAGTCCGGATCTGCGGCTCACCCCAGACCGCGGCCTCGACGAGCTGGCGCAGCTAGTCATCGATCTGCTCGAGTCGCGGACCTAGCAGCAGGTCGTTCCCCGCGCCGCTACGCGAGGCGCATCGTCGCCGGACGATGGGTGGCACAATCCTCAGAATGCGCATGTCAGCAAAGGCGGAGTATGCGGTGCGGGCGATGATCCAGCTCGCCACGGTCGCCAACGGCACGCTGGTTAAGACCGACGACTTGGCCCAGGCTCAGGGCATTCCGCCGCAATTTCTGGTCGACATCCTTACCAACTTGCGCACCGACCGGCTAGTGCGAAGTCACCGCGGTCGTGAGGGTGGCTACGAGCTGGCGCGTCCGGGAACCGAGATCAGCATTGCCGATGTGCTGCGCTGTATCGACGGGCCGCTGGCCAGCGTTCGCGACATCGGACTCGGCGACCTGCCGTACTCGGGCCCGACCGCGGCGTTGACCGACGTCTGGCGGGCACTACGCGCCAGCATGCGGTCGGTCCTGGAAGAAACAAGCTTGGCTGATGTCGCCTCCGGTGTCTTGCCGAAGCACGTCGCGAAACTCGCCGACGACTACCGGGATCAGGAGAGCACGCGGCACGGTTCACCGCGGGGCGGCGATTAGCCGCCCGAGCCGTAGGGTCGGGTAAGGATCTCCATGGCATGGCCGGAGGGATCCGAAAAATACACTCCGCGGCCGCCGTCGTTGTGGTTGATCTCGCCGGGACGTTTGGCGCCCGGGTCCGCCCAGTGCGGCAATCCACGCGATTCGATCTTGCCGTAGATCGCGTCGAACTCCTGGTCCGAAACCAGAAATGCGTAGTGCTGCCGTGGGATCTCTTCGCCTTCTTGGACATCCGCATAGTCGAGATTGACGCCGTGTTCGAGGGCGACGACCATGAAACGGCCAGACGGTGTGGGGCGCGGCAGGCCGAACAGCTCGGTGAGAAATTCCGCGGATTCTTGCTTGTCGCGTGACGCGACAATGGTGTGGTTGAAACTGATAGTCATCGTTCTTGCCAGTCAACCACTGTTGCCGCGACGCGACAACAAATCAATCGAGGCATCGAGGAGACGTTCCGACGCGTCAAGCAGGCCGCCGAGTCATCGGCCTGATTCGGCGCAGGTAATACTAAGCGACGTGCCTATTATCGAATACGTTGCGTCTCGTGAGATCTACCGGACCCCCTGGATGGTGCTCCGCCAGGACGACATTCGCCTCCCTGATGGCAGCCCCAGCATCTACGGCGTCGTGGACAAGCCGACATACGCGCTGGTGATGCCCTACGATGGGCATCGCTTCCAGTTGGTCGAGCAGTTCCGGTATCCCGTCGGCGCCCGGCGCTGGGAGTTCCCTCAGGGCACGGCTCCTGATCTGACTGACCTCGAACCGGCTGAGCTGGCCGAGCGTGAGCTACGCGAGGAGACCGGATTACGTGCGACATCGTTCGAGGCGCTCGGCCAGCTCGACACCGCGCCGGGAATGACCAGCCAGCGCGGGTGGGTGTTTTTGGCCACCGGGATCTCCGAGGGAGCAGCGGAGCGCGAGCACGAGGAGCAGGACATGCGCAGTGCTTGGTTCTCGCGCGAAGACTTCGAGCAGATGATCCGCTCGGGGGTGATCGTTGACGCGCAGTCGATTGCGGCCTACGGCCTGTTCTTGCTGAGCGGGCGATGACTCCTAGGGCCGGTGTTGGTCAATACCGGCATGACAATCACACAGCGCAATCTCGACGGATACGGGGCGCCGACGATTGAATGGGCCCGCGTCAAAGCTGTGCTCGACGGCCAGCTGACGCAGGCGCCAGGCACCGGTGGTCCGCAACGCCACACGGTGTGGCTTACCACGATCAACCCTGACGGCAGCCCGCATGTGATGCCGTTGGGGGTGGTTCACCGCGGTGGCTCCTGGTACTTCACATCCGGCCCGGTCACTCGGAAATCGCGCAACTTAGCCCGCGACCCCAGGTGCGTGGTCAGCGTCGCTACCGATCCGTTTGACCTCGTCATCGAAGGTAGCGCCGAACGGGTGACCGATGCGGGCGAATTAGGTTCCGTCGCTGAGGCTTTCGTCAGCGCCGGATGGCCTGCTGAGGTTGCCGGCGACGCGCTCACGGCCCAGTACAGTGCGCCGTCGGCCGGGCCGGCGCCGTGGCACGCCTATCGGCTGAAGCCGTCGACAGTGTTCGCGCTGGGCACGTCGGAGCCCTTTGGCGCCACAAAGTTTCAGTTGGACCGAAGCTAGGCCGAGCTACCACAGCGCGATCGTGTCCGTGCTGATATCGCATTGCGTCATCGAACCCGCACCATTGACACGATGGATCCGCGATCGAGGTGTGCAACTCAGTTGGCTGCGGTGCTCAGCGTCATGGCAGTCGTGACTTTTGTCGCCCCCGTGGCTGTGGTGCACGCGGCGATGCCGTCCTGGAATGGCAAATACTCGTTGGTGAGATATGCCGTGAACAAGACCGGCACTAGCGCGGCCGCCAGCCAAGCCGAACCCACTTTCAGCGCCGACTATGTGTTTGTCACCTCATGTTCGGCAGGTAGGTGCCTCGCTACTGCGACCGACGGACCTACTCCGAAAAACCCGACGCTGCCCACGCCGTCGCGCTACAGGTGGGACGGAACCAGATGGGTCGAGCACTTCGATTTCCAGTGGGATTGCTATATGGGAGAAGGCGTTCCGAAGGTGTGGGCACCGGCGAAGTCGTGGGCGTTCTATACGCCCCAGCCCGACGGGTCGTTGCGCGGTACCTGGCACACGGACATCGACAGTGGTCCGTGCCGGGGATCCGTTGAAATGCCGGTGGCCGCGTTTTCCGTGGGGCCTCGATAAACGGCGCTGCCCGCAGCTATTTCGAGGTGAGCTGATGCGACCGGTGATCGTGACAATCCACGCGGTCTAGCCATCTCCGCTTGCGCAGCAATCCGGACAGGCTTGCGCCCGCTCAGTGCCAATACCTGTCGGATCGACCTCCATGGCAGGCGCCTGGCCCCCGGGGTCCATTCGACAACGATGAGTTCGCAGCCTATTTGGCCCTTGCGAAACGAGCAGCACGACCGTCCGCGGCAGGCAAATAGGTTCCGCGCCAACCGAGATGCTTAACCGTGTGAGCCGTCCGCGCCGTTGGTGCCAGGGTTGCCGTTGGGGCTTTGGGGAGGGCTGATCGCTCCGGTGCCGCTCGTACCGCCAGTGCCGACCGATGTACCTCCAGGGCCGCCCGCGCCGCCGGCACCACCAGGTCCTGCGGTACCGCCGGTACCCGAGGCACCGCTCAGGAACCCTCCGTGCCCACCCGTTCCACCGGGAACACCGCCGATGCCGCCGGTTCCGCCGGTGCCTCCGTTGCCAGCGTTACCGCCGGTGCCACCGGCGCCACCGACGGTGTCAACCCCAGGCACGCCGTTACCGTCGCCGCCATTGCCGGCGTCGCCGCCGCCCCCGCCGACCCCGCCGAGGCCGCCGGCCCCACCGGCCCCGGCATCACCCCCGTTGCCGCCGTTGCCGAACAACCCCACTGCCGCGCCGCCGTTACCGCCGGCGCCGCCGGTGCCGCCGGTGCCGCCGGTGCCACCCTCGCCGCCGGTGCCGCCATGACCGCCCGCTCCGCCGGTGGACGAGATATTGGCGGAGCTGCTGGTGCCGTTGACCGTCGCGGTGCCGGCGTTACCACCGATACCACCGCACCGCCGGCTGCGCCGCCGCCGCCGACGCCGCCGCCCACCTACGCCGCCGTTGCCGCCGTTGCCGAACAGCGTTCCGCCGGTGCCGCCCGCGCCGCCGGCCCGCCAGCGCTGCCGTTGCCGCCGGAAGCGCCGGTGGCGCCGTTGCCACCGGAACCGCCACTACCCCCCTGGGTGGCACCGACGCCCCGCACCGTGGTGGCGGTGCCACCGTCGCCGCCGTCGCCGCCACTGCTGCCGGGGGCCACCCCCATGGTCCCGTTGGCACCGTTACCGCCGATGGCATTGCCGTTGAAATCGGTGACTGTCGCGTTGCCCCCTGCGCCGCCGGCAGCGCCGGCGCCGCCGGCGATGGAGGCACCCGGGCTGCCGCCGGCACCGCCCGTGGCAGTGACGCTAGTACCCGAGGTGGATGTCGCGCTGGCACCTTCGCCGCCGGTGCCGCCCGTCGGAGTCAGGCCGACACCTGTGGCCCCGGTGCCGCCGTTGGAGCCAGTTTGGCTGTCCGGCCCAACGACATCCGCGGGGCTGGTGCCGGTGCTGGCCGCGGGGCCGGCAGTGGGGTTGACACCTGTTGCCCCGGCTAGTCCGGCCCCGCCGGTACCACCGGCCCCTCCGGTACCGATTAGGCCAGCGTTGCCGCCGTTGCCCCCGACAGCTCCAATGCCGCCGTTAATGCCGGCCACGCCGACACCGCCGGTCCCGCCACTACCCGCCGTTGCCGTACAGCCATCCGCCTGCCCCGCCGGTCCCGCCGGCTGCGCCGGCACCACCCGCTCCACCCATGCCGCCCTTGCCGATCAGCCCCGCCGCGCCGCCGGCGCCGCCGGGCTGACCGACCGCGCCGGCCGCACCGTTGCCGCCGTTGCCGAACAACAACCCGCCCGCCCCGCCGGGCTGCCCCGGCGTCGTCCCGTTGGTGCCGTTGCCGATTATCGGACGCCCCAATAGCACCTGAGTTGGCGCATTCACCACGTCCAGCACACCCTGCTCCAGTATCTGCAACGGTGAGGCGTTCGCGGCTTCGGCGGCCGCGTAGGACCCCGCACCCGCGGTCAGGACCTGAACGAACTGTTCATGAAACGCTGCCGCCTGATTGCTGAGCGTCTGATACCCCTGCGCGTATGCACCGAAGAGCGCCGCGATGCCCGCTGACACCTCGTCGGCGGCCGCGGCCATCATCCCCGTCGTTGACAACGCCGCGGCCGCGTTAGCCGAGTTGATCGCCGAGCCGATGCTGGCCAAATCGTTTGCTGCTACCGACACCGCTTCTGGCACCGCGGTCACAAAAGACATGCCCCAACTCCCAACCCAAGCACGACGGTCGGCGATCACCAGTCACCGCAAGAAGTACGGACAACCAGCAGCATATGTGCATCGCAACTGGTCATATGGCGTTTTCGTCACATCTGGTTGTCGCTACCTGAGGTGAGCCCGTCGTAGTGGTCTGAGGGACCGGCTAGGTGGATGTCGGTTCGCGATGCCCTCGCCCCGGTGGTGTGGCCGTGTCGCCTGGCGGGCCGGCCCGTAAGGCATTGACAGGACGGCGACCGAACCGCGGGCGTGCATGGGGCCCCGGCGGGTGGGCACCGCTCGCGATACCGGGTCGACAATTATCTATTTGCCGCTAAACGAAAAAGCAGACAACCGTCAAAGGGCGTTTTCGAGGGTGCGCTTGCCCGTGGCAGTGGATAGCCCCCCGGGCGGGCCCGCTGACTGCTAATGTTTGACGTTAGTAACGGACAGCGTTAGCATACAGACTCGTGATCCGGTCGTTCAGCGACAGCGACACCCAGAAGATCTGGGAGCTGCGCTGCCCGAAAGGGATCAGCAAGGATCTGGCGAAAGCGGTTCGCCGGAAGATGCAGATCCTCGACGCCGCAGAGAACATCAACGATCTACGGGTTCCTCCAGGGAACCGCTTGGAAAAGCTGACGGCTAAGGGCGGCCGTGAAGGGCAACACAGCATCCGCATCAACGACCAGTACCGAATCTGCTTCAAGTGGAGCAACGGCGGCGCGGACAACGTTGAACTGGTTGACTACCACGACTGAGAAAGGAGCAAACAATGGCCGATTTCGCACCCACCCACCCCGGCGAGATCCTCGCCGAGGAGTTCCTGGTACCCATGAGGATCACCCCCTACCGTCTCGCGAAGGAGATCGGCGTACCGCAGACCCGCCTGAGTGAGATCATCGCCGGCCGGCGTGCCATCACGGCTGACACTGGGCTGCGGCTATCGCGGGCACTGGGCCTTAGTGACATGTTCTGGATCAACCTACAGGCGCGCTACGACGCCGACATGGTCCGCATCGACAAGAGCGCCGAGCTCGAGCACATTCGTCCACTAGCTGCGTGCGCTGGCTGATTCAAAGCGCCGCTTGTTGTCATCGACAGCATGGCTCCTGACCCGCTGCTGCGCTGCTGCACCTAAGGTCACCAGCATGTCAGCACAATTCTGGCGAAGCTCGTTGCCATCGTCTGGTCCGCGGCCATACTCGTCGCCGTCTTTATCGGCTTGCCGACGTTACTGACGGCGACCGGCGCAGAGATCCATGCTGGATTGGTTGTCAATGCCCTGCCCGCAATCGGTTCCTTGACCCGGCCAGTGTGGCGCTGTGGGTTGCTACGAGCGACCGGCTTGAGCGAACACGAGAACGTAACGCGGAAGACGTTGCTCAATCCAAGCTCGTCGGCATTCGACCGCTGCACCGCGGATACAACACACAGACTGCTGAGGGGCCGACGCTGGCCATCGACGTCATCAATTGTGGTACGAGGGTCATCGTTGACGTGACTTCTCAGGCTGGATGTGGAAGGACATGACCCCGGCATCGATCAATACACCCGCGACTCGCTCACGCGGATGTGGGGCCAACTCGTCAAAGCTGCGGCTGTACGCCCGATCCGGCTGCACGACGCCCGCCACTCGTGTGGCACAGCGTTGCACCTTCGGGGCGTGCCACTGGCCGTTAAAGCCAAGTGGCTCGGGCAGGCGGACGCCGCTTGTTCTCTACGTTAGGGTCGGCCCTGCCCGCGCGGTTATAGAACATGTCCCGAATCGCGTTGAAGGCGCGCTTGGTGTCGATCGTGTTGGTAAGTATGTCCGTGCAAACCTCGGTGAACTCGCTGGCTGCCGCATAAAGATTCTCTTCTTCGCGCAGCTTGTCCTCGCGGGTTTCTCTGCGGTCGAGCACCTTGTCTTCTTGTTTGAACTTCCGCTTGTCACTGGCGTGTGTGGTGAAGTAGGTGCCGATACTGCCGAGACCGCCCACGATGACGCCGCCCGTCCAGAACTCATGGGTTGTGAAGATGTGGGCCCAGCTCACGTGTTCCAGCCTAGGGCCGGTCACCGCGCTGCTCACGGAGGCGTGCCGCGTATCCGTTGGCGTCACGCCGATGACCTTTAGTTGCACGAATCTCGCACGGACCTGCAAACGTGCTGGTCAGATAGTGCCCCCGGCAGGATTCGAACCTGCGGCCTTCTGCTCCGGAGGCAGACGCTCTATCCCCTGAGCTACGGGGGCGCACGAATAACATGTTGCGCCAGTGGGCCCCGACAGACTAACGCATCGGGATGACTGGGCTGCATTGCCCGGCTCGCCCCGGCAAGCGGGAGGTGCCCCCACCTCAGACGGCCATGCCGTCTGCATCGTCGCCGGGCTGGGCTGCATTGCCCGGCTCCTCCTCAGACGGCTACGCCGTCTGCATCGTCGCCGGGCTGGGCTGCATTGCCCGGCTCCTCCTCAGACGGCTACGCCGTCTGCATCGTCGCCGGGCTGGCGGCCACCGCGACGGATTCGGGCGTTATGGCCCCAGCCCATAGGATGGACGTTCGTGACCCCCGCCGACCTGGCTGAGCTGCTCAAAACCACCGCTACTGCGGTGCTGGCCGAGCGTGGGCTCGACGCTGCCGCTCTGCCGCCGACGGTCACCGTCGAGCGGCCGCGCAATCCCGAGCACGGCGATTACGCCAGCAACCTGGCCATGCAGCTGGGCAAAAAAGTCGGCGCAAACCCGCGTGAGCTGGCCGGATGGCTTGCCGAAGCGCTGGTGCAGGCCGACGGCATCGCGGACGTAGAGGTGGCCGGACCCGGCTTCATCAACATGCGCCTCGAGGCGTCGGCGCAGGCCAAAGTTGTCAACACCGTCATTGACGCTGGCAACAGCTTCGGTCACTCCGAGGCGCTGGCCGGCCACCAGATCAACCTGGAATTCGTCTCGGCCAACCCGACCGGACCGATCCACATCGGCGGCACTCGGTGGGCCGCCGTCGGCGACGCCCTCGGCCGCCTCCTCACCACACAGGGTGCCGACGTGGTGCGCGAATACTATTTCAACGACCACGGCGCCCAGATCGACCGGTTCACCAACTCGCTGATCGCCGCGGCCAAAGGCGAGCCCACCCCGGCCGACGGCTACGCGGGCACCTACATCACCGATATCGCCGCGCAGGTGATGCAGCAGGCGCCCGACGCGCTGAGCCTGCCCGAACCCGAGATGCACGAGACCGTCCGCGAAATCGGCGTTGACCTGATGTTCACCCACATCAAAAAGTCACTGCACGAGTTCGGCACTGACTTCGACGTCTACACCCACGAAGACTCGATGCACACCAGCGGCCGCGTCGATCAGGCCATCGCCAGGCTGCGCGAGACCGGCAACATCTACGAAAAAGATGGCGCAACCTGGTTGCGCACCAGCGCTTTTGGTGACGACAAGGACCGCGTCGTGATCAAGAGCGATGGCAAGCCGGCTTATATCGCCGGCGATCTTGCCTACTACCTCGACAAACGGCAACGCGGCTTCGACCTGTGCATCTACATGCTCGGTGCCGACCACCACGGATACATCGCCCGACTCAAGGCTGCGGCCGCCGCATTCGGCGATGACCCGGCCACCGTCGAGGTGCTCATCGGGCAGATGGTGAACCTGGTCCGCGACGGCCAGCCGGTCCGGATGAGCAAGCGAGCCGGCACCGTGATCACCCTCGACGACCTGGTCGAGGCGATCGGCGTCGACGCCGCGCGCTACAGCCTGATCCGCTCGTCGGTGGACACCGCGATCGACATCGACCTGGAGCTGTGGTCCTCGGCATCGAATGAAAACCCGGTCTATTACGTGCAATACGCGCATGCCCGGCTATCGGCACTGGCCCGCAACGCCGCCGAACTCGGCCTGATCCCGGACACCGGCAACCTCGAGCTGCTCAGCCACGACAAAGAAGGTGCGCTATTGCGCACCGTCGGTGAATTCCCGCGGGTGCTGAAAACAGCTGCGTCGCTAAGAGAACCCCATCGGGTATGCCGTTACCTGGAAGACCTCGCCGGCGACTACCACCGGTTTTACGACTCCTGTCGGGTGTTGCCTCAGGGCGACGAGCAGCCTACCGATCTGCACACCGCGCGCCTGGCCCTGTGCCAGGCCACTCGTCAGGTTATTGCTAACGGGCTGGCAATACTTGGAGTCAGCGCACCGGAGCGGATGTGAACGCCCATCCCGCCGGTCCCCGGCACGCCGAAGAAACCCGTCACACCGCGACCCTGTCGCGGCGGCAAGCTCCAGACGATCTGTTGCAGCTAGCGTCAAATGTATGGCCACGCAACACAACTCGCGACGAAACCGGCGTGGCCTGCATTGCCGGCAGCAAGCTGACCGACCTTGCCCAGGAGTACGGGACTCCGCTGTTCGTCATCGACGAGGACGACTTTCGCGCCCGTTGCCGGGAGATTGCGGCGGCATTCGGCGGCGGGGAAAATGTGCACTATGCCGCCAAGGCCTTCCTGTGCACCGAGATAGCGCGGTGGATCGACGAGGAAGGTCTTTCTCTCGACGTGTGCAGCGGCGGCGAGCTGGCCGTCGCGCTGCACGCCGCCTTTCCGCCAGAGCGGATTACCTTGCACGGCAACAACAAATCGGTCGCAGAGTTGACTGACGCAGTCAAAGCCGGAGTGGGCCATATCGTTTTAGACTCGACGACCGAAATCGAGCGCCTCGACGCCATCGCGGGCGAAGCGGGCATCATCCAAGATGTCCTGGTGCGCCTGACCGTCGGTGTAGAGGCGCACACCCATGAGTTCATCGCCACTGCACACGAAGACCAAAAGTTCGGGCTGTCGGTGGCCAGCGGTGCGGCGATGGCAGCGGTCCGCCGGGTGTTCGCGACCGATCATCTGCGACTGGTTGGGCTGCACAGCCACATCGGTTCGCAGATCTTCGATGTCGCCGGCTTCGAGCTTGCCGCGCACCGGGTTATCGGCCTGCTGCGCGAGATTGTCGGTGAGTTTGGACCCGGCAAGACGGCCCAGCTATCGACCGTCGATCTCGGTGGCGGCCTGGGTATCTCGTACCTGCCGGACGACGACCCACCGCCGATCGCCGAGCTGGCGGCCAAGCTGAGCGCCATCGTGAGCAACGAGTCGGCCGCGGTGGGGCTGCCGGCGCCCAAGCTTGTGGTCGAGCCCGGACGCGCCATTGCCGGACCAGGCACCATCACCCTGTATGAAGTCGGCACCGTCAAGGACGTCGACGTCAGCGCCACCGCGAACCGGCGTTACGTCAGCGTCGACGGCGGCATGAGCGATAACATTCGTACCGCGCTCTACGACGCACAATATGACGTCCGACTTGTCTCGAGAACCAGCGATGCGGCAGCGATACCTGCTCGGATCGTCGGAAAGCACTGCGAAAGTGGCGATATCGTGGTGCGTGACACCTGGGTACCCGGCGACCTGCAGCCCGGCGACCTGGTTGGGGTCGCCGCAACGGGGGCCTACTGCTATTCGCTGTCAAGCCGTTACAACATGATCGGCCGTCCCGCTGTGGTCGCGGTGCGCGCCGGGCGGGCTCGTCTGATCCTGCGCCGGGAGACGGTCGACGATCTGCTGAGTCTGGAAGTGAGGTGACCTGTGTCCGGTGACACCCCTATGTCCGGTGATGAAAAGCCGGTCGGCGTAGCAGTACTCGGGCTGGGCAATGTCGGCAGCGAAGTTGTTCGCATTATCGAGGACAGCGCTGACGACCTCGCGGCTCGCATCGGTGCTCCACTGGTGCTGCGGGGCATCGGGGTCCGCCGGGTCGCCGCCGACCGCGATGTTCCGGTCGGCCTACTGACCGACAACATCGAAGAACTCGTCTCGCGTGAGGATGTCGACATCGTCGTCGAAGTGATGGGGCCAGTTGAGCCGTCTCGCAAGGCGATCCTGTCGGCGCTCGAGCACGGCAAATCCGTCGTCACGGCGAACAAGGCGTTGCTAGCCACCTCCACAGGAGAATTGGCGCAAGCGGCCGAAAGTGCGCATGTCGACCTGTATTTCGAAGCGGCAGTAGCAGGTGCCATTCCGGTAATCCGCCCGCTCACCCAGTCACTGGCCGGCGACACCGTGCTGCGGGTGGCCGGCATCGTGAACGGCACCACCAACTACATTCTGTCCGCGATGGACAGCACTGGCGCCGACTACGACAGCGCGCTGGCCGACGCGAGCGCGCTGGGCTACGCCGAGGCCGATCCCACCGCGGACGTCGAAGGCTATGACGCCGCGGCCAAGGCCGCGATCCTGGCATCGATCGCCTTCCACACCCGGGTCACTGCCGATGACGTCTATCGCGAGGGCATCACCAAGATCACCCCGGCTGACTTCGAGTCGGCGAAGGCATTGGGATGCACCATCAAGCTCTTGTCCATCTGCGAGCGCATCACCGCCGACGACGGCCAGCAACGAGTTTCGGCCCGCGTGTATCCGGCGCTGGTGCCCATGTCGCATCCGCTTGCCACGGTCAGCGGAGCGTTTAACGCCGTGGTGGTGGAGGCTGAGGCGGCCGGGCGGCTGATGTTCTACGGCCAGGGCGCCGGCGGCGCACCTACCGCGTCGGCGGTGACCGGCGACTTGGTAATGGCAGCGCGCAACCGAGTGCTCGGCAGCCGCGGACCAAAAGAATCCAAGTATGCTCAACTGCCTGTGGCACCAATGGGTTTCATTTCGACTCGGTATTACGTGAGCATGAATGTCGCCGACAAGCCCGGCGTATTGTCCGCGGTGGCAGCAGAATTCGCTAAGCGCGAGGTGAGCATCGCCGAGGTCCGCCAAGAAGGTGTGGTGGATGACGGCGGACGACGGGTGGGAGCCCGTATCGTAGTGGTCACCCATGGCGCCACCGACGCTGCGCTCTCCGAAACCGTCGATGCGCTGGCTGACTTAGACGTCGTGCAGGGTGTCACAAGTGCGTTGCGACTGGAAGGAACCAGCCTGTGAGCGGCCAGCAGACGACCACCCACCAGCCCTGGCCGGGCGTGATCGCGGCGTACCGGGACCGATTGCCAGTGGGCGACGATTGGACCCCGGTCACCCTGCTCGAGGGTGGCACGCCGCTCATCGCCGCGCCCAGACTGTCCGAACAAACCGGCTGCACGATCCACCTCAAGGTGGAGGGCCTCAACCCCACCGGCTCCTTCAAGGACCGGGGCATGACGATGGCGGTGACCGATGCACTGGCCCGTGGGCAGCGGGCCGTGTTATGCGCGTCGACGGGAAACACCTCGGCGTCGGCGGCGGCCTACGCTGCCCGCGCCGGTATCACCTGCGCGGTGCTCATTCCGCAGGGCAAGATCGCGATGGGCAAGCTCGCACAGGCGGTTATGCATGGCGCCAAGATCATCCAGATCGACGGCAACTTCGACGACTGCCTGGAGCTGGCTCGCAAAATGGCCGCCGACTTTCCGATGATCTCTTTGGTCAACTCGGTCAACCCGGTGCGCATCGAAGGTCAAAAGACAGCGGCGTTCGAGATCGTTGACGCGCTGGGCGCCGCACCACACGTACATGCCCTTCCGGTCGGCAACGCCGGGAACATCACTGCGTACTGGAAGGGCTACACCGAATATCACGCCGATGGGCTGATCGACAGGCTGCCCAGGATGCTGGGCACCCAGGCCGCGGGCGCGGCGCCCCTGGTACTCGGCGAGCCGGTGAGCCACCCCGAGACCATCGCTACCGCGATCCGTATCGGCTCGCCGGCGTCGTGGACGTCGGCCGTCGAGGCCCAGCAGCAATCCAAGGGGCGATTCCTGGCCGCGACGGATGAGGAGATCCTGGCCGCATACCACCTGGTGGCGCGTGCTGAAGGCGTCTTCGTCGAGCCCGCGTCGGCGGCCAGCATCGCTGGCCTCCTCAAGGCCATTGATGACGGCTGGGTGGCTCGTGGATCAACGGTGGTGTGTACGGTAACCGGCAACGGTCTCAAGGATCCCGACACGGCGTTGAAGGATATGCCGAGCGTGTCCCCAGTGCCTGTCGATACTGCCGCCGTTGTTGAGCAGTTGGGGTTGGCCTAGTGGCGATCGCAAGCGCGGCGGAGCCGGGCGCAGCGGGTCGCCACTTGTTAGGCCTAGTGCACAGGGACTGTTGGTGACCCGGATGTTGCCTGCTGGGCTGGTGGCGAGCGCCGTGGTGGCGGCGTCCAGTGCGAACCTCGGGCCGGGTTTCGATAGCGTCGGTTTGGCATTGAGTCTTTGTGACGAGATCGTGGTCGAGACAACAGATTCCGGCTTGGTTGTGGTCGTCGACGGCGAGGGTGCCGACCAGGTGCCGACGGGCTCTGAACATCTGGTGGTGCGTGCCGTCCGACGCGGCCTGCAAGCCGTCGGGGTCAGCGCGGCTGGCCTGGTAGTGCGCTGCCGCAACGCCATCCCGCACTCCCGCGGTCTCGGCTCCTCGGCGGCGGCCGTGGTCGGTGGCCTAGCGGCGGTGAATGGCCTTGTTGCCCAGATTGATTCGACGCCGTCGGATTCGGCACCGCTAAGCGAAACTCAGCTAATTCAGCTCGCGTCGGAGTTCGAGGGTCATCCCGACAACGCGGCGGCTGCAGTATTGGGCGGTGCGGTGGTTTCGTGGATCGACCGCAGCTGTGATCGGCTTAACTACTGCGCGGTACCGCTGCGGCTTCATCCCGATATCCAGCTGTTCGCCGCGATTCCCGAGGAGCGTTCGTCAACCGCGGAGACTCGGGTGCTGCTGCCCGTCCAGGTCAGCCACGACGACGCGAGATTCAACGTGAGTCGTGCCGCGTTGTTGGTGGTAGCGCTCACCGAGCGGCCGGATCTGCTGATGGCCGCGACAGAAGATGTGCTTCATCAGCCGCAACGTGCGTCGGCGATGCCGGCCTCGGCGGAATATCTGCGACTGTTGCGGCGTCATAACGTGGCAGCGACACTTTCTGGAGCGGGTCCATCCCTGATCGCCTTGAGCACCCAGTCGGAGTTGCCCCGGGAAGCGGCAGAGTACGGCGCTGCAAACGGATTTATCATCACCAAAATGACCGCCGGCGAGGGAGTTCGCTGGCGGCCAGGAGTCACAGTTCCCGGGTAATCCACACCGTTGCCGGCGGGTTTGCTTGCTTCCGGCAAGGAAGCGGGCTATCCTCGGAGCCGTCCAGCAATTGCAGCATCTGCATCTGCATCCATACTGCGTTGACGCTAGGACAACACCAATTCTTCTCGTGGACGAGGTTCGCTGTTTGGGCCGCCGATCCTGGCGATCACCGTTAAAGAGTCGATGATTGGGCGCACTCAGCGCTTTGGCTGAATGCAACGACCCCTCGTATGACGTGATCAGCGAGGGAAGAAAGGAAATCCGTGACTGAAACGGACCTCATCACGGCTGGCGAAAACACTGACAGCACAGAGCTGTCGAACGCCGTGACTACAGACACTTCGGACGTCAAAACCACTGCGGTCACAGCGTCACTGGGATCGCTGTCCACGATGGTGCTGCCTGAACTGCGGGCGCTGGCCAATCAGGCCGGTGTCAAGGGCACGTCGGGCATGCGTAAGAGCGAACTGATCGCCGCAATTGAGGAAAGCAGGGGGCAGGCCAACGGCACGTCGGTCAACGACGGCCCATCGCGAGACCACGGCGGATCCGAAACAGCGGTCAGCACCGAAGCACCGGCTGCCCAAGAGGAGCAGAACGATTCAACCGTCGAGGCGGCGCCCCGCCGGGAACGACGCGGCGCTTCCCGGGAAACGGGTGCCGCGGCCCGCACTGGCACAGCAGAGGGCACGGAATCGGATCGCCGGGGCACCGCTGTCGACGACACTGACACCCTCCAAGGGAGCCAATCGGACACCAAGACCGACGAGCGCGGACCAGATGCGGGTAGCGATCAGGGCGTTGACCAGCAGGGTTCGGGTTCGCAGCCGCGCGGTGACGAGGACGGCGAGGGCCGCCAGGGCAGGCGCGGACGCCGATTCCGCGACCGCGATCGTAGGCGGCGCGGTGAGCGGTCGGGCGATGGTGCCGAGGCCGAACTGCGTGAGGACGACGTCGTTCAACCGGTAGCCGGCATCCTTGACGTTCTCGACAATTACGCGTTCGTGCGTACCTCTGGTTACCTAGCCGGTCCGCACGACGTCTATGTGTCCATGAATATGGTGCGCAAGAACGGCTTGCGCCGGGGTGACGCAGTGACCGGCGCGGTTCGGGTGCCCCGAGAAGGCGAGCAGCCCAACCAGCGCCAGAAGTTCAACCCGCTGGTACGTCTGGACAGCATCAACGGTGGATCGGTCGAAGATGCTAAGAAGCGGCCCGAGTTCGGCAAACTGACACCGTTGTACCCCAATCAGCGGCTTCGTCTGGAAACCACGCCCGATCGGCTGACCACCAGGGTTATCGACCTCATCATGCCGATCGGCAAGGGCCAACGCGCGCTGATCGTGTCGCCGCCCAAGGCCGGTAAGACCACGATCCTGCAGGACATCGCCAACGCGATTACCAAGAACAATCCGGAATGCCACCTGATGGTCGTGCTGGTCGACGAGCGACCTGAAGAGGTCACTGACATGCAGCGTTCAGTCAAGGGCGAGGTCATCGCCTCGACATTCGATCGGCCGCCGTCGGATCACACTTCGGTCGCCGAGCTGGCTATTGAACGCGCCAAGCGGCTCGTCGAGCAGGGCAAAGACGTCGTCGTGTTGCTCGACTCGATCACCCGGCTGGGGCGCGCCTACAACAACGCGTCGCCGGCCTCGGGTCGCATCCTTTCCGGTGGTGTCGACTCCACCGCGCTTTACCCGCCCAAGCGATTCCTCGGCGCCGCCCGCAACATCGAGGAAGGCGGGTCGCTGACCATCATCGCCACCGCGATGGTCGAGACCGGGTCTACTGGAGACACGGTTATCTTCGAGGAGTTCAAAGGCACCGGCAACGCCGAACTCAAGCTGGACCGCAAGATTGCCGAGCGGCGGGTTTTCCCTGCGGTCGACGTCAACCCGTCCGGTACCCGCAAAGACGAGCTGTTGCTGTCGCCTGACGAGTTCGGCATCGTGCACAAGCTGCGCCGTGTGTTGTCGGGTCTGGATTCCCACCAGGCCATCGACTTGCTGATGTCGCAGCTACGCAAGACCAAGACAAATTACGAATTCCTGGTGCAGGTATCCAAGACGACACCAGGCTCCATGGACGACGACTAGCGGCCCACGCCGGCGGTGCAGTACGGCGAGCTCTAGGTCGCGGTAGGGCTAGCACAGCCGGCTTCGCCTCGGTCAACTGGTCGGGAATGCGTGGGCGCATCTGGGTGTTTGGGGTGATGGCGGTTGACCTGGCATAATCGAGGGTCGACTACCCCAGAGCCACCTCAGGTTCTGGCGAGCTCATGCCCGGCCGCCGGATCGAAATGAGAACCCGGGCGGCAAACGACCAAAGAGGACACCATGAAAGCTGACATTCATCCCGCCTACGAGGAGACCACCGTGGTCTGCGGATGCGGCAACACGTTCCAAACGCGCAGCACCAAGCCGGGAGGCCGGATCGTGGTTGAGGTTTGCTCACAGTGCCACCCGTTCTACACGGGCAAGCAGAAGATTCTGGACAGCGGCGGCCGGGTCGCCCGCTTCGAAAAGCGCTACGGCAGGCGCAAGGCGGCTGACAAGGCCGAATCAGCCGACAAATAGCTGGCTTACCGACGCCCGAACTGTGCTGAATCGGCACAGGCCGGGCGTCGGTTTGCGTTTGCGGCAGTCGGCCCGTTTCAGGAGGAAGGTCAGCATGACGCAGCCCGTACAGACGATTGACGTGCTGCTCGCCGAACACGCCGAGCTCGAGCATGCGCTGGCGGATCCCGAATTGCACAGCAAGCCAGACGAGGCGCGCAAAGCCGGACGCCGGTTCGCCCGATTGGCCCCGATTGTGGCAACCCACCGCAAGCTGGTGGCG